>DBVL01000115.1 GCA_002308475.1 Spirochaetales bacterium UBA1265
TGATTATGCTGCCGGTCATGGTTCTTGATGTCAGGTTTGCAACCTCATCCCCCAGATTTGACTTGGCATGAAGAGCAAGAACACAGAGCCTCTGACCAGAGAAGTTGAAGTTCACCTCAAGCACAGGCCTCATACCTGAGGAAGAATGCACATGAGCAGAAGAAATGGGGTAGCGGCTGATTACAGCTATCCTTATAGCTCCACCGGCCTCCCCGGCACAGGCATAGTAGGAGAAACCACGTTTCCTCAATGAGGGAAGAGAGAGAATATCCGAGACCACATTCTCGTTTTCTACCTCATTTAAAACAATGATAGAGGCGGAAGAGAGCTCTCCATAGCCAAGAACTGTCTCTATTTTAGCTAGCCGAATACGGTACTGCTTATCATTCCACCCGGAAGAAGAGGTGAATTCGGCATACTCTGTGGCATTGTCCACACCATCAAAGAGATTTTGCACGTTCCATGAGCAGATGACAAGGGAAGAGACGTCTTCTGTCAAAGAGACTTCCACCGGGCAGGAGGTCAGCAGGCAAACAAAAAACAAAAGTGCAATAAAAATTTTTCTCATACCCTTATAGACGCCTCAAAGTGGCTGAGTGTTGCAAATTTTTTTTGCTTTGTTATACTTTCTGCCATGACAAAGTGCGCAACAACAGCTGTAATCGGACGTCCGTCCGTAGGAAAATCAACCCTGATAAACACAATCTGCGAGAGCAAGGTTTCCATAACATCTCCCACGCCAAACACCACGAGAAATGCAATCAGAGGCATTTACACTGACACAAGGGGCCAGATTATTTTCACAGACACCCCGGGCTACCACATATCCGAGAAGAAGTTCAACAAACACATGATAGAGATAGCTCGTGAAAGCTTGGAAGAGTGTGACAGCGTACTTTATCTGATAGACGCTACCCGTGCTCCCGGAGACGAGGAAAACGCAATCAGAGACATTCTCTCAAGTCTCAAGGTTCCTGTTATCTGCTGCATAAACAAGACGGATATTCTGACAGACAGGCAGAAGGAAAAAGCCAGAGAATGGCTTGAAGAGAACATGAAAGGAAGAACCATCCTTGAAATCTCAGCTTCTGAGGATCAGGGAATAGATGAGCTGTTGATAGAGCTTTTCAGGATAGCTCCGGAAGGACCCATGCTTTACGGAGAAGAAGCAAGAACAGACCAGAACCTTGAGTTCCGCATCTCTGAAATCATAAGAGAGAAGGCCATGAACTCAGTGAGAGCAGAGATTCCGCACTCCATCTTTGTGGAGCTTGCAGATCTTGAATACAACAAGGAAGAAAACAAGGTCTGGATACGCGCTTTCATAACTGTGGAAAGAGACAGCCAGAAAGGAATACTGGTGGGAAAAGGCGGAGAGAACATAAAAAAAATCCGCATTCAATCCTTCAAGGAAATCAGGCGGATTTTCCCCTCTTCCACCCTTGAGCTGGATCTGAGAGTCAGAGTCAACTCAAAATGGAAGAGCAACGACAGCATACTCCACAGCGTCTTCAGAGAAACCCGGGAGTAGCTGTAATCAATACGTTAATAATCAATAACGACCAAGAATTCTGCAGATTCTCTCTTTTCCTACCGTCTTTATGAACAGGGCAAGCTTGGGTCCCTTCTCCTTTCCGATCAGGACTCTGTAGACCGCAGGGAACAGGTCTGTTGAAGCTATTCCTGCCTCCTCGGCACTGTCATAGATTCTCTGAGCCAGATCCTTCTCATCATCTGAAACCCATTCGCTGACCTTCTTGCAGAGTGTGCGAACACCAAGAAGCTCGCTTTCTGTAAGAGAAATCTTCTCATCTGAATCTGAAGCAAGAGCAAAACGGAAGTCCTCAGGACTGAACTGAGTAATCCATGCCCAGGCACAGCGGCATCTGGTTCTCAGTCTCTCAATCTGATCTTCCCTGATATCCTTGAATGAGGAGATGACTGCCTCAATGTCCCCACTGTATATCTGAAGAAGGTTACACAGATGTCTGAAAGGAATCTGGTATCCTGGAGAAGCAGGAACCTCTCCAACCTGGCTGAGTTCATAGATTCTTCTCTCCTGCTCACGCTTCTTGTCGTTTACAGGAAGAAGACCAAAGTAACGGCGCTCGCAGTTGTCATAGTCCTCGTAGATCTTCAGAACATCAAGGTCAAAAGAGATTGAGAACTCTGTGTTCGGACGTGTTGAAGCGAACATGTAACGTGTTATCTCAGGAGTGTATACTTCAAGAACATCTCCAAGACTTACAACCTCTCCGCTTGAAGAGGAGATCTTTCCACCTCTTCCCTTGATGGAGATGAAGTCATACTGGAAAGAAACCGGAGCATGTCCTCCGAAAATCTCAACTACCTGCTTGGAAGTATCAAAACTACCGCCCTGGCTATGGTGGTCCTTGCCTGCAGGCTCAAAATCCACATGCTCATAAACCCATCTCATGGGCCAGTCAATTCTCCAGTGCAGCTTTGTGTACGGAGTGCTTCTCATGTCTATGGTCTCAACCTTATCCAGGTCGTTGTCCCTGTAGGTTATGCCGTATGCGCCGTCCCAGGAGAGAATGGTGGTGTTGTCCTTATCCGTAAAAGAGCTGAAAACAGCTATGGGCCACCAGGAATCATCCAACGGCTCTGTCCTGTACTGGTTGAGAATATCTATAATCTCTTTCTTGTGCTCAAGGGCCATCTTCATCTGATCGGCATAGAGAGAACTTCTGTATCTCTGAGCCTGATACAGGTACTCAGGATAGATTCCAACCAGAGGCAACTTCTCCTCCACGTCTTTCTCATTGCCCCTTGCATAGTTCTCCGCCCTGCCGGTTGTATCCGGAACAAGAGTTATGGGCTTGCGCAGATATGTGGCAAGCCTCTCCTGCTCAGGCATGTTTTTCGGAACCTTCCTGAAAACGTCATAGTTGTCCCAGGAATAGATGAAGCGCACATTGCACCCCTTACGCCTGAGGGCTCTGACAACCAGATCCACAGAGATGATCTCTCTGAAATTTCCAATATGCACCGTACCTGAGGGTGTAATCCCTGAAGCGCATGTGTAGAGGTCCTTCGGGCCCTTCTCTCTTATAATCTTGTCGGCGTATATATCCGCCCAATGCACTGACTGTTCCATTTTATCCTCAAATAATTATATTTCTTCTCTAGTTTTCACTATCCTGCTGATGAGACCATATTTAACCGCCTCTTCAGCATCCAGCCAATAATCCCTGTCCGTATCAAGAGCCACAGAATCCACACTCTTGTTTGTCTGCTCACTGATAAGTGCGTTTATCTTTGCCTTTATCTTCTCAAGCTGCTTGGCATGGATCTCTATCTCCGTAGCATTTCCCTTCATCTCGCTCAGAGGCTGATGAATAAGATAGGATGAGTTGGGAAGTCCAACCCTCCTCTCTGAAGGAACTGCAAGAAGAATCAGGGCCGCCGCACTTGCCACAAGTCCCATACCTACCATGGTCACCGGGCAGGAGACAAACCTGACCATATCAAATATGGCATAACCGGCATCAACATCTCCTCCGGGAGAGTTTATGAACACCTTTATACCCTCACTGCTCTCGTTCTCAAGAACAAGCAGGTCCTTTATGAAGGCATCCGCACTGTCCTTGTTTATCTCACCGCTGAGCAGAATGGATCTTGTCTTGAGCAGCTTCTCTGCAGGAGCTGCCGGTGCCTTCTTCTGTTCTTTTTTCTCTTCTTCGTTGTAAATCATCTCAACCTCATATAATCAAACCATCAGAATGACAGTTCCATGGCAATCTTCAGGCCATCTGAATGTTTGTAACCTAACACATTAGGGTCATTTCCGGTGTGGAAGAAAACCTGACCCATTTCATAATACAGAGCCAGAGCTCCGAACAACTTGGCCTCCAGGTGAACCCCAAAGCTTCCCGTAACAATGCTGTCAGACGCCAGACCTGGAGCATTGTTATACTTTCCCCAGGAATAGCTGAAATCAAAGAATCCGTACACACGCGGTATGCAGGAACCCAGGAACTGAGGCCCGTACAGATCAAGCTTGGCAGTTCCTCTGAGCAGAAAGTTCATGTTCTCAGGCTCGAAGAACCAGATTGACCCCTTGAGCTTCTCTGCAGATTTTGGAACATACTCTCCATTCAGATACCTGAACTCCACATCATATGAGAAACCAACAGAGACAACATTCTTGTTGTTCTCATCCTGCTTCTGCATTATCATGGTTCCACCATTGGCATACACCCAAGCCCTGAAGAATGAGGCTTTTCCCCCTGTTTTCTTTGTCAGGTTCAGATATTCAGGAGCCCAAATGAACTCAAACTCTGTCTTTATCCCGCTTCTGCTTCCAGTTAGAAGCAGCAGGTCATCCAGAACACCGGAGAACCTGTAGTTCATGTAGACAAGGTTCCTGTCTCCTGCCAGATCCGGGGTTCCGGAAATAACATACGTCTCATCTTCGGAGTAAAAAGGTATCTGATCAAACGGAGTACCCGCCCTGTTCACAGTCTGCAGAATAGGGTTCAGAGCTATCTCCCACTTGCCGTCAAAGGCCAGGGAGAGAGTCAGATAGTCCTTTTCTGTATCTCTTGGCCCGACAATTCCCTGAGAAAGTTCAAGGGTCCAGGCTGCATACATGACATCATAATCCGGATAAGTTATGAAATAGTCACAATAATCATTCTCAGATTGGGAAAGAGGTACTCCTGTTACAGGATCTCTGGTTATCTCCCGTGCAAGTGTTCCCGTTCCAAGCTCCAGAAAAAGGTCTGTCTTTCTTCCCGACAGGAACTGAAGACTCTCCGTGCCTGCAGCATAAGAAACTGAGGTAGGGAAGAGGCCTAGCCAGAAATCCGGGTGCATCTGGACATCTGTAATCCTTGTCTCAAAATCAAGAGAGAGGCCAAAAGCCCCTGTAACAGTAAGAAGAACAAGGAAAACAGCAATAACTATTTTCTTAACCATGGCGGAATTCTACCAATTTACAACATAAAACTCAACGCTGTACTTTATGACCGCTAATAAAGTATCATTCTCTGAATGGAGGCACATATGAGAGCCGTAATTTCAGTTGTAGGAAAGGATAGAACAGGTATCCTTGCATTCGTAGCCACTGAATGTGCTAAGAGAGACATAAACATAGTGGACGTGTCACAGAAGACCCTGCAGGAACTCTTCACCATGATCATGATAGTTGAGATTCCAGCAGAAAAGGACAGCTCTGCCATAACTGAGCTTGAACAGCTCGGAGAACAGCAGGCTCTTAAAATCCACGTCATGCATGAAGACATATTCAATGCCATGCATTCAATCTGACAGACAGAAACATGAGACATATAAACGCAGACAACATCCTTGAAACCATAAGGATGATAGAAGAGGAAAACCTAGACATCAGAACCATCACCATGGGTATCTCACTTCTTGACTGTGCTGACTCTGACATAGACCGCTCCTGCATGAAGATAAAGGAGAAGATAACAAGAAAGGCAAAAAACCTTGTCAGCACTGCCAAAGAGATACAGAAGGAATATGGAATTCCCATCATCAATCAGAGAATAACAGTAACCCCAATCTCCCTCCTGCTCTCAGCCTCCGGTGGAGACCCGGTCAAATACGCAAAGGCCCTGGATGAGGCGGCAAAGGAAGTTGGAGCCTCGTTCATAGGAGGCTACACTGCCCTGGTCCAGAAAGGCATGACAGAGGCCGAAAAAAACCTGATTCTGTCCATCCCACGTGCCCTGAGCGAAACTGACATAGTCTGCGCCTCAGTAAACGTAGGCTCAAGCAAAGCAGGCATAAACATGGACGCCGTACGCCTTCTCGGTCAGGTGGTCAGAGACTGCGCAGAGCTGACAAAAGAGCGCAACTGCATAGCCTGTTCAAAACTTGTCATCTTCTGCAACGCCGTTGAGGACAACCCGTTCATGGCAGGCGGCTTTCATGGCATATCCGAGCCCGACTGCGTCATCAACACCGGCGTCTCCGGCCCCGGCGTTGTGCGCAATGCCATACGTAAAGCAGGCAAAACCGCTTCCATGGATGAGATAGCGGAGATAATCAAGAAGACAGCCTTCAAGGTAACCCGAATGGGTCAGCTTGTAGGTCGCCAGGCTTCAGAACGTCTGAATGTTCCGTTCGGAATAGTGGACCTCTCCCTTGCTCCAACTCCAGCTGTCGGAGATTCAGTTGCCCACATTCTTGAAGAGATAGGTCTTGAGACCTGCGGAGGTCCCGGCACCACTGCTGCCCTTGCCATGCTGAACGATGCCGTCAAAAAAGGTGGCGTCATGGCCTCCTCTTCTGTCGGTGGCCTGAGCGGTGCCTTCATACCAGTCTCGGAAGACGCCGGCATGATTGCAGCAGCTGAAAAAGGCATTCTCACCATTGAGAAGCTTGAAGCCATGACCTGTGTCTGCTCTGTTGGTCTTGATATGGTCATAATCCCCGGTGAGACCTCCGCCGAGAGCATTTCAGCAATTATTGCAGATGAGGCTGCAATCGGTATGGTTAACACCAAGACCACTGCCTGTCGCCTTATTCCTGCCATAGGAAGAAAGCCCGGCGACCATCTTGTCTTCGGAGGCCTTATGGGTGAAGGTCCGGTTATGAACGTGAAACAGACAGATGCCTCCGTCATGATCAATCGTGGTGGCCGCATCCCTGCTCCTTTACACTCGTTGAAAAACTGAGTACACAACACTATTGAAACTGATTGCCGAATGTGGTAACTTTAATTCGCTTCAGGGCCTGTAGCTCAGCGGTTAGAGC
>DBVL01000007.1:0-8609 GCA_002308475.1 Spirochaetales bacterium UBA1265
GAGTTATCTGCTTAGGCATCTTTACCATGGGAACATAGACATCATAGTGCCTCAACTCGTCCAGGCCCAAAGCCTTCTTCTTGATTGAATAGTATCTGTGAAGAGCCGGAAAACCTGCGTGAACGGCATCAATGAGGCCGGTGTAGACGCTCCGGGGGACATTGTCCCTGTAAAGGGCAGCCTCAAGGGCATCTGAGAAGCCACGGATCCTGGCATTGAAGATATCTTGTTTGACAGAGCCTGAGTACAAGGTAGCTATGGTCTGCTCATGCTTTCTGAATGCCTCATAGAACTGCTTGTAGGCCTTCTCGCGTATTCCGCGATCCTCATCCTGCAAGAAAGAGCCATAGGTGCTCTGAGAAAGAGTTTTCCCATCAATGGCCCCAAAGTCCATGTCAATATTTGTAAGCACGCTGAAAGCATCTGACGGCGTGTCCTGAAGCTCTCCCTGTCTGGCAAGGATAGCCTCCTCCTTGTCGCTCAATGTATGAGCCTTCTGGCGGAGCAGTTTATTCAGGTAAACACGGTAGTCCTTGAATCTCTCATCCTTAACCCAACTTTCTATTTCCTTGATAGCAAGGATCTCAGGATCCATGAAACTTGTCTGAGCCGCAAGTTCGGTGTAGACCTGTGAGAAGATTCCCATCCTCTTCTGGTTTTCAGGGTTCTGGGCCTCTGCTGAAGACATAAGAGAAGCATAGTTGCCAAGGCGTTCAGCAAGCATGAAAGTGTCACTGAGCCACTTCATAAACTCAAGAAGCTTTTCCGGACTCTCTCCAATCTTTCCTCTGAAAGATGCGGCTTTTTCAATCTCTTTTCTGAGATTCTGAAGATCTGCCTCATAGGCATCTTCTGATTCATAGAGACTTGAGAGGTCCCACTTGTCCTCTTCAGCAATCTCTTTTCTCAGCGGTATTTCCTTTATCTTTTTTTCTTCTGCCATATCTCACTCCTGTTTATTTGTTTTCTATCTGTTGAAGTAGTATTCTTGCAGCCTTTCCTCTGTGACTGTAGAGATCCTTTCCTCCCTTGGGCAGTGTGGCCATTGAGCAACCTGCATCATTACAGTAGAAGACAGGATCATAACCGAACCCCTCATTTCCAACGGCCTTCTCCTCCAGGATCCTTCCTTCAGCCGTTCCCGTTGCAGTATATTTCTCATCATCTTTCAAGAGTATGAGGGTACACACAAAGCGTGCAGTCCTCTTTTCCTGTGGTATTCCCTTGAGGTTCTTCAGAAGAAGAGTGTTCTTCTCATCAGCACTGAGAATCTTCTCTCCTTCCTTACTGCCGTATCTGGCGGTGTGAATGCCAAGCTCCCCGGGAAGAGCATCTACAAACAGACCTGAATCATCTGCAAGTATGCCCATTTCCATAAGGGCCTCTTTTCCCGCTTTCTCTACGGCCTCCTTCAGCGCCACAGCCTTCTGCATGGCGTTTTCCTCAAATGTAAGACCTGTTTCCTCACAGTCAAAGTCTATTCCGAACTCTCCGGGCAGATGCAGTACATGGCCCGGCAATAGTCTCTGCAATTCTTCTTTCTTGTGTTCATTGCCACTGGCAAGTAAAATATCCATAGAAAAGAGGATAAAGTATTTAAAGATCACTTTCAATTCATATTCTGCACATGAGGAAGAGCTAATGGAGAACAAAGATATTTTAACCTTCAAAAAGGATCAGATTATCTGCAAAAAAGGAGACTTCTCCGACTGTATGTATGACATATCATTCGGCAGTGTGGGAATCTATGATGAACTTGAAGAAGGCAGAAAACTTCTTGCCACACTCTACCCCGGAGACACCTTTGGAGAGATAGGACTGATTGACAGCTGTGCACGTTCGGCAACAGCCATAGCTCNNCACCAGCCATAGCTCTTGAGGACAAGACTACAATCAGAATCATTACCACAGAGACCTTCAGTGAATACATGAAAGACAAACCTGCAAAGGTGATTAAGATCATGCAGCACCTCGGAGACCGTTTGAGAAGACTCACCTCCGACTACATGGAGGCGGTGGAAACCCTGAACATGTATCTTGAGGCTGAAAAAAACAAAGAGCAGAAACCTAAGTCCCTGCTCGAAAAAATCAAATCAATTGTAAGAAAGAACTGAAGAGTTCAGTCTTTCAGCTGTGCTGTAGCCTCATCAAATGCTTTCAGAACCTTGCTGTCAGGCTCCTTACTGAGAATGGAACCAACATAGGCTGCAACAGCTCCGGCCACAAACCCAGGTAGAATCTCATAGATTCCTGTAGACTTGAGAAGAACAAGCCAGAGGACATCTACAACTGCACCGGTCACTATTCCAGCTACCGCACCCTGATAGGTGAAGCGTTTGTAGAACAGAGAGAAGATAATAACAGGTCCGAACGCAGCTCCGAATATACCCCATGCATTCTCAACCAGGTTCATGATTGCCTGTGCAGCACTTCCTTTGTTTGAAGCAATCATATAGGCAACAATTGAGATAAGAAGTACAACCAGTCTACCGACCCAAAGAAGCTCTTTCTCAGAGGCATTTTTGCGGATAATCGGCTTGTAGATATCTGCTGTAAAGGAAGAAGAAGCCACCAGGAGCTGGGAATCAGCTGTAGACATGGAGGNNGGCTGCCAGTACCGCCGCCATCAAAAGGCCTGCAACTGTAGCAGGAGCATACTTCTTGGCCAGAGTTATGAATACAAGCTTCTGATTGCCGTAAGGAAGAAGCTCTTCTGAAACCGTAAGCCTTCCCAGATATGCAATTACAATTGCACACAGAAGAGAGAAGACAACCCAGATAATGGCAACTGTTGCTGATCTCTTCATCTTTGAGGGATCCTTTATGGCCATGAACCTGACAAGAATATGAGGCATGCCAAAGTATCCTAAGCCCCAGGCAAGACCTGAGATTATGTCCTTTGCACTTGCATTGAACAGGTTTGCAACAAATCTGTACTGAACTCCTTCATATTCATAGACTGCAGAAACGGCAGAATAATCAAGATTTCCAAGGATAACAGTTATGATTGGAATGGAGACCAAAGCTGCAATCATCAAGGTTCCCTGAATCATATCTGTCCAGCAAACAGCCTTAAATCCTCCGAGGAAAGTGTAGATAATGATTATGGCAGCAAAGATAATCATGGCGGTTCTGCCATCAAGAGATGGAATGAGAGAAGTAAAGACCGCAGCTCCAGCAACAAAGCCCGAGGCTACATAGATAGTAAAACTGACCAGGAAGACAACTGCACAGATAACGCTCAGAACAGGACTCTTCTCAAAGAATCTGTTAGTCAGATACTGTGGAATGGTTATGGAATCTCCATAGGAACTGGAGAAAACCCTAAGGCGCTTTGCCACAATAATCCAGTTAAGAGCTGTACCTATGACAAGACCTATTCCTATCCATGCCTGTCCGAATCCAAAAGCCATAATGGATCCGGGTAGTCCCATCAGAAGCCAAGCACTCATGTCTGAAGCCTGTGCACTCATGGCTGTTACCCAAGGCCCCATCTTCCTTCCACCAAGGAAGTAGCTCTTCTCGCTCTTATCTTTGTCTGCAATAAAGAAATACAGACCAATCCCAAGCATTACTGCAAAATATAGAATAAATGAAAATACCATAATGATTCCTCTAGCTAATAATTAATATGATTTTGAAAAATGATTTACCTGCAGAGCAGGTTGCTAGGGAGTCGGTGCAAGGTGGGATATGTATAGGCAAGTCTTGAGACAGTAAACATATTTTTCCTCCTTCTGCAACGTTAGCAACTTAAAAGCTGAGGCAAGTATACAAAAAGACGTATAAATATGCAATAGTCGGACTTGTTTCTGTTTAAGATTGCAAGATAAAACACAAAGACCATCGTTGCACCAAGTGCCCGATGGTCCTCGTTTCTGATAATGACGGAGCCAACCCTCCCTTGGTCGGCTTTTTTCCTTTCATAGGCTTATGCTAAACCACGCAAACCCAGCTGTCAAATTATTTTTTTTGTGGGATCCTTCCTGATTTCCAGCACGGAACAGCATCCCTTTTCTATATTTTTTTCCATACCTGTTATGAAGTGCTCACACATATCTACAGGAACCAGCGCCTGTATGGTTCCGGCAAAACCTCCGCCGTGGACTCTTACAGCGCCTTCTTTTCCAAGTAACTTTTCAGCAAGAGATAAGGCAAAGGATACTCCCTGATTCTTTGGATCTGTGCTGGCGTAGACATTCTGCAGGAACCTATAGGAGGAGTCTGCGCTTTCTCTCATCAGAGAAAGATAGGTGTCCTTGTCATTCATCCTCAAGGCCTCAAACATGCCTTCAGCACGTCTGTTCTCGTTGAAGAAATGTAAGGCTCTGAGAACTGCTCTATCATTTCCAACTGTTCTTCTCAGTTCTTTCAGGTTATCAAAAAACTCAGTCTCAGAGACTTCTCCCAAAACGTTTTTCCCAAAGTACCGTGCAACTGTTTTCATCTCATAAGGGATGGCAGAGTACTCATCAGTCAGTTTTGCATGGTCTGAAGCCGTGTTTATTATCACTAGTCTAAGTCCCCAGCGTGAAAAATCAGCTTCTACATGGGAGATAACAGGTTGAGGGAAGAAATCTATCCCAACAACTCCTCCATTTGCACAGGCTATCTGGTCCATCAGTCCACATGGTTTTCCAAAGAACCGGTTCTCAGCCTCCTGCCCCATAATTGCAAGCTCTGTTGTTGAAAACCTATCCGAGTTGAAAAGAGAATTGAAAACTGTTGCAATCAGCACCTCTAAAGCAGCACTACTTGAAAGCCCACTCCCAGGAGGAACATCAGAACTGAGATTTATGTCAAAGCCTCCCGTGACTCCACCTCTTTGAGCTATTGAGGAAGCTATTCCCCTTACAAGAGCTTTTGTGTTCCCCTTCTCTTCCTTCTTGGGCTCTAGCGTATCAAGAAGAATACTGAAAGGTTTGAAGCCTTCGGAGTTGAAATTGATTATTCTGTCATCTCTTAATGACACAGCCCCGATTATATCCAAACTAATTGAGGCTGCCAGCACCTTCCCAAGGTTATGGTCTGTATGATTTCCTCCAAGCTCTGTACGCCCAGAAGTAGAAAAAACAGCCTGGCAGTCCTTCTTGAAAATCCTTCTATGTTCTGTAATCAGCTTATCAAATCTGAGTTGAGCCTGTTCTTCAGTAAATCTGTCTGCGTAAATCCTGCTGAAATCCATACTTCACTCCACCCCTTCTATTTCCTATATGATAACAGTCTGCCTCTGACTTTTACAATCACGGTCAGAAAGACAGCAATTATTCTTAAGACTCTGCTTTTATTGTAATACAGTCTTTTGAAATACCCTTGTTCAACATAGCTTAGCTCAGGCATCTTCAAAAATGAATTCTCTACAAGTTCCTGGTCATTTTCCTTTTCAAGGCCCCACATGGAATCTGTTCTTCCAGGCCACTCAAGCATGACAGGATTCTTCTCCGCACATAGAACAGATGCAGCTGTTGCCGGGTCAAATCTGAAAGGTCTCTTCTTTATCATCTTCATGGCTGTATCTGCTAGCTTTGGTTTTTCAATCACTTTTTCAGAGCACCAGTCACAACCGCTGCACTCACTTTTCTTTTGTCCAAGAAGAAAAAGGAGGGCTCTCCTCCTGCACCTTTCTTCTGTAAATACCGAAAGCAACTGATCCTTCTCGGCAAGAAGTCTTTCTCTTTCTGAGATTATCACGTAGGCTTTGGACGCCCTTCCATCCCGGCCTGCTCTACCTGATTCCTGAAGGTACTCCTGAACTGTTGAGGGCCTTTTGTAGTGAATGACAGTTCTTATATTGCTCTTGTCCACTCCCATTCCGTAGGCACTGGTTGCAAAAAGTATTCCATCCCGGCTTTCAAGAAACCACCTCTCAAGTTTTTCTCTCTCAGTCCTGCCAAGACCTGCGTGGTAGTATCTTACATCAAGATCTCTTATATTTCTGTGAATCAGATGACACAGTATAACGGTCTCTACTCGTGTTCTGCAGAAAACAATTGCCGGCAGTTGTTCTTTTGCAAGACTCCTTATGAGACGAAGAATGCCTTCTTCTCTGTCATAGACAGGATAAGAAGAATAGAAAATATTCTCCCTGTCAGCATCTCCTTCTATTGTTATGCATTCCTTGCCCATACAAAGAACTTTTCTTATTTCCTTAAGGGTCTCTTCTCCTGCTGTAGCTGTAAAAGCCAGAATCTGGGAAGCACTCAGCTTTTTAGCCATCTCTCCAAGCTCTGAGAAAGCTGGTCTGAAGGTCTTTCCCCACTGGGCTATGGTATGTGCCTCATCAACAACAAACAGACTTACCCTGAACTTTTCAAGTTCTTTAAGAACTGTTTCCGTTCTCAGGGTTTCCGGGTTTGTAACCACCAGACGGCACCCGTTCCTGAGCTTTTCAAAAAGAGCTCTTCTCTCTTTATTTGTCTGCCCTCCACGAAGACATACGCAGCTTATTCCGGCCTTATTCAGCTTTGAGATCTGGTCGTTCATCAGGGCCAGAAGAGGATAGACTATTATGCTTATTCCTCTGCACAGGACAGAGGGGATAAGAAAACAAAGGCTTTTTCCGGTTCCGGTTGGAAGAATTACTATCCTCTCTGCCCTCTTTTCTTTATTTTCAAATTCATGCTCCAGAATACTGTGCATGATAAGTATCTGGTATGGCTTAAGAGATCTGATTGAGAACTTTTCATTGGCTATCCGTGTTATCTCATAAAGGTAGTTCATACCCTATAAGACGTCTCAGAAGCCTCAAGCCTTGCAAAAAAGCAAAAAAAAGACGCTACAGCTTACTGTAACGTCCTATTTGTCTGAAACCAAAACTCAAACAATCTTTGTGACCTTCCCTGCTCTAAGGCATCTGGTACAGACCTTTATTGTTTTAGGTGTTCCGTCGATGAGTGTCTTTACAGAAACAATATTCGGCATGAAAACTCTCTTTGTTGTTACGCCGATATGCTGACCAACACCACCCTTCTTCTTTGCCTGACCTTTTCTCGGTACATTCTGTCCTGAGATAGTGCCTTTTCCACAAATTTCACATCTACGTGCCATAATATATCCACCTCTAAATTACATCTATTTGGAGCAACATTAGGAAGTTATCAGATTTGGCATTTAATGTAAAGTCCTCTTAAAACATTTATTGACTTAAATGTACTAAAGTCTATATACTCTCTTTTGCCTACGGGGCGTTGCCTAGCGGCTATGGCGCCTGCTTTGGGAGCAGGATATCGGAGGTTCGAGTCCTCTCGCCCCGAAAGAAGAACAGACCGGAATCAGCATTCCGGTCTTTTTCATTTTCATAGTAAGTTCAACTGTGCAATAATTTTAGTAGAAACTAAAAGCGGGAGGGCTTTTATGAAAAGATTGTTTTTCTGCATTTTTATTGCAGTAGCTGTTATTGCTACATTGTCAGCCGGTGATCTGTTTTCCTTTGAACTTGCACCAGATCAGCCTTTATTCAAGGAATCAATCTCCGATCCTTATGCATTTACAACAGGTATTCATATTGTGATGCTTACAAAGGCAGAAGATAATAATTTCAAAGTATCCTGTCTTGTCCAGGATGTAGACTCTGGAAAGATAATGTATGACTATCTTGCCATCAGAGATCCTTTAAAACCTAAGGATAATCTCTATATCAACATGAAACTCTCTGGTTCTACCTCGCTGCTTAGGACACGTTTCAATGGAACAGATTCTCTTCCCTCTGTTGATCTTGATTTCAATGTTCTGGGTTATTTGAATACGCTGTTTTGCCTATATGGAGCAAGTGACACTTTGGACTTTGACGGTTCTTATCAGATTTCAACAACCATGAGGATTGCTGACATGGTTTCCATCCGCTTTGGCCTACACCATTTCTCAGGCCACTATGGAGATGAAACGCTTCAGAAAATGTACAATTACAACAAGGTTGATTTCAACAATACCGGAATTATCCACAACTACACCGGAGCAAAAGGGGAAAGCGGACGTGAATACAGATTGCTTTCCGAGACTGAGTATGTTCGAGACAACTCATGGATCATAGGTGCCCAGGTGGAGCTTCCGTTTGGTCTGAGAGTCTATGGACAGTGCGAGATTCCGCAGAAAGATGCATGGCTCAGACCATTTATCCATGGTTATGATGCATCCTCAATCCATAGATGTGGAGGTAGTGAAGGCGCAGACAAGGAAGATGGTCTTATTGAAAGGGTTGCAGAGCAGAAGCGAGGAACAGCCTACAAAGCCCTCAGAGTTCATGGAGGACTTGAATACACCATAGACATCTCTTTTGCAAATCTGATTCTTTCTGCAGATATACAGGCACATCAGGACGGACAGAACAGAAACAGCTCCGGTTTACATGAAATAGACGCATACAGTCCATCCAACCCGTGGGAGTTTGAATACACTTTTGGCGGAGCCCTTGAGCTCAAGAGTAAGATAGGAGGCAGAAACACAAGAATTGAAGCTCTTTACCACATAGGAAGAGCCCCTGCAACTCAGTGGTTCTACAAGACAGGCTCCTTTATCTACATTGGGTTTGGGTTAAACTAAAATTGGCTATTGCTTAAACAGGTAAAATTTTGTATAACAGTTTTGCATGCACCAATAGCTCAGTTGGATAG
>DBVL01000007.1:8704-12038 GCA_002308475.1 Spirochaetales bacterium UBA1265
GTATACTATTTGAGCCCTGCAGGGGGCTGTTTAGAATACAAGCAAAAACCGGCTTGGCAAGAACTGG
The DNA here is from genome assembly GCA_002308475.1 of Spirochaetales bacterium UBA1265. Classification (GTDB taxonomy): domain Bacteria; phylum Spirochaetota; class Spirochaetia; order Sphaerochaetales; family Sphaerochaetaceae; genus UBA1265. Next base: position 8,772 of record DBVL01000007.1, read on the forward strand.
CCTCTGCATCTTTTCTTATCAGCTACTTTCATTAGTTCTTATGAACCTAGGGGTACTGATAGCAGCAAGGGAAACATAAAAAACACGTTCATTTCTGAACGTGCATTTGTGTTGCAGCCCATTTGTCTGAACAGTACAAAAGAAAAGAGCCCTGGAAAACCAAGGCTCTTCATGGAGGAAGTAATTAATTTAGGCTCAAACCTTTTCTGGTTCTGCTACGTCTACTGTTTCTGCTGTTTCTGTAGTTTCTTCTTTCTTGCACTCACAAATCTTATCGTGCTCATGATGGTGATGATGACAGCACTTTGCTTTTGCTGTGAAAAGGAAAAGATTACATGAGACAATCATCAGAGCCGAACCTACTATGGCAAAGATAACTGGAAGATATGAAGCATCCATAAGTCTGTAGCTTCTCATCTCAAACATGCCGTAGCGCTCGGTGGTGATTCTCGGTGCACCATAAACTACGCTTAAGCTGATAAGGGCAATAGCAGCAACCAGAGCTACTATAGCAAACACAAATGTGGTTGTGGAAATCTTCTTCATAAAGCAACCTCCTATCAATTACTTTATGAACAAAAGATACTCACTAACCTGTATTTTGACAATAAAGAGGAAAAACAGTTCACATTTCTTCACAATCGGTCAGTCAACAATCCTGAATGTTATTTTCTTTACAGGAGCAGAAGAGCCGTCAGAAACACCGCTCTTGTAGGGCTCACCGGCAAAGAAAACGGCAAATCGCCCTTGGGCCCCATGGAAAACAGACAGAGGCTCTGCGGTGAACACACCGGTATCAGTCTTCTCATCATAGGCTAACGCCTCATTCATAAGCTCCCTCCATGTAGTTGAGAGAAGCTCGGAACCAGAGAGAACTATCTCCACAATCGTATGCCTCTTATGGAAAACAAACGGCTTCTCAGCGGAAGATGGGGTGTAGGTTGAAATCTCATAGGTCACATCCGGATCCGGTGTGCTGTACTTTCCTTTATCCTTATCATAGACATCATCATGATCCATGGCATCTATCACTGTCCTAAGCTTAGGAAGAGAGGGAATATACATTTCAAGTTTACCGAGTATATCAAAAATCATAACAACCTCCACTATTGTTTTTCTTCAAGACCACCGTTTCTGGCCCAGTGAAACAGATACTGCTGAGCCACGCCGGCAGAAGAGCCGAAAAGCAAGACAGCCTCTTTGGCACAGTTTGTCTTTTCATTCCAGGCATAGCAGTCTGCCATAACACGTTTCATCCACACATCCATAGGAAAACAGTCCAATCTGTGGCAACCGAACAGAAGAGCACAGTCCGCAACCTTGATTCCTATACCCTTAACCTTCATAAGGGAAGCACGGCACTGTTCTATGGGTTCAGTTTTCAGACTATCCAGGTCTATCAGACCTTCAACTACGGCAGTAGCAGTGTTTTTTATGTAAGGGGCTCTGAATCCCAACCCTATGGCTCTAAGATCATCTTCTGAAGCCTCACAAAGCTGAGAGGCAGTAGGAAAACCATGAACAGAGGGATCCTCTTCAGAGACAGAGCCAAAGGTCTTACACATCCTGTCTATTATTCCCATTATCCTCTTTATATTGTTGTTTTGGGAAACAACAAAAGAGCAAAGAGCCTCCCATGGATCCTGATTCAGAATCCTTATCCCGGGAGCATAGTCACAGGCCTTCCTCATAATTTCTGAGGTTTTTGAAAACCTGTCTTTCAGAGCCTTGTAGTCAGTCTTCATATCAAAGAAATGGCTCCAGTAAGAATCAAGAACCTCTTCTGATAACTCCTTCTGGGAACATGAGAACTTTCTGGCCCGGCTTCCCACCCCGCTTATAACAGAGAAAACAGGATCTTCTTCAGGCCATTCTTTAAAGACCCTGAAGCACTGACCCGAAAAAAGAGTATCTTCCAGAGAAAGCGTGTTTCTGTCTATTACCATTTCTCCAACAATCAGCCCAGAAAGTTCCAGGCACCTATAATGATAAGAATGGAGCCACCAACAGTTGCAGCCCATTTTGAAAGCCTTAGTCCTACAGTCTTTCCTATCTTCAAACCTATCATACAAAGTATATAGGTAATCAAGCCTATTACGCCACAGGAAAGCAGAACCTGAGACAAAGACAAGGCAGAGAAGGTCAGACCCGCTGAAAGAGCATCTATGGATGTAGCCACAGACTGAGCCATCAGCATACCAAAGGAGAGAATAATCTCCTTTGAGACCTCCTCTTCAGACTTCTTCTTGACACTGCCGTCTATGATCATCTTCACACCGAGAAACCAAAGAACTGACATAGTCACCCATGGAAGATAGGATTGAAGAGCCTTAAACACCCCGAGCATGGTTGTAACAAGGAACCAGCCCAAAAGAGGCATGAAGAACTGGAAACAACCAAAGGAAAAGGCTATCAGATTCATCCTGGAAGCCTTCATCCCCGGGTTTGCCAAGCTGTTTGAAACAGAAACGCAGAAAGCGTCCATCGCAAGACCAAAGCCCAGCAGAACGCTTTCTGAGAGAAATGAGATATCATTCATTATTTTACGAGAATCCTTTTAAAGTTTTTCTTACCTGATTTGAGGATAATCTCTCCATCTTTTGCAAAGGAAGAATCTACTATGAATCTGAAATCAGTAATCTTCTCTCCGTTGATAGAAGCTCCACCCCCGGTTACTATGCGGCGGATCTCAGTCTTACTTGGACCAAGACCTGCGGCAAAGAAAAGATCAACTATATTCATGCCTTCCCCGAGAGACAGCTCTACTGTAGGCATGTTAGATGTGTCTCCGCTACCGCCGAATGCAGCCTTTGCAGCACTGACAGCTTTTTCAGCCTCCTCTTCACCATGAATGATCTTTGTTATCTCATAGGCAAGACGCTGCTTTGCCTCATTGATGTTCACGGAAGGACTGTCGTAGGTCTTGATCTCATCAAGATCCATGAATGTGAATATCTTCATGAATTTGGTGACATCTGCATCTGCAACATTTCTCCAATACTGGTAGAAATCATAGGGAGAGTAGATGCTCGGATCAAGGAAGACGGCACCTTTCTCACTCTTGCCCATCTTCTTGCCGTCGGCACGCATAATCAGGTTGAAGGTCAGTCCAAAGCACTCAGGACCACCCATCCTCTGAATAAGATCTATACCGGCTACTATGTTTCCCCACTGGTCTGCTCCGCCTATCTGAAGGCGGTTGTCATACTTTTTATATAGCATCCAGTAGTCATAGCTCTGCAGAAGCTGATAGTTGAACTCGATGAA
>DBVL01000030.1:0-920 GCA_002308475.1 Spirochaetales bacterium UBA1265
ACTGATTCCGATTTTTCAAGGCTCTGAATTATTATGCAGACAACAATTATCAGAGATCCCAGCACCCCGGCACCTGTCATCTTCTCCCCTATAAGAAAGAAGGAAGCGCCTGCAGTGAAGATTGGATAGGCACACTGAAGAATACCAACAGTCTTAGGCGAGACCTTTGAAAGGACAATATTCTGCATGGTGTATGCCACAAGAGAGCCAATTAAGATGCAGTAGGCAAGAATTAAAAGAACCTTTGTGGTAAAAAATGAAGAGACCCATGGTCCAGAGAAAGCTCCGGTAACCAGTCCTGCCGAGAGAGACAGAACGCAACCTATGGACATCTGCATGAAGGTCAAAGTATATGGACGCACATAGTGCAGTGAATCTGCGCCAAAGACGAGAGTAATTGCAACAAGGGTTGCACAGCAGAAAGCCAGAACCTCTCCAAGTCCGAATGTGGACAAGCCGCCCTTAGCGCAGAGCAGATACAGCCCCAGAACCAGAGCAAGCTGAATAAAGGCATCTCTGAGCAGGTATCTTCTGTGGAAAAAAACAGTCAGAAGAAACGGCGCTATGATGGCGGAGAGGCTTCTTATGAAAGAAAAGCTTGTGGCAGAAGTTATGTGAACAGCCAGGTTGCTGAGAATGATAGAAAGTCCGAGGCAGGAAGCCGAAAGCATGTAGTGCGACGGGGATACTTTTTTCAGATCCTCTCTGATGGTCTTTCCATAAAGAAGAAACAGGATCAACGCGGTGAGACTCATTCTGAAGGTTATGAAAACAAAGACAGGAACCGTCTCATAGGCAATCTTGCAGAAAACATCCACCAAAGCAAAAATCAGGCTCTGAATAATAATCAAAAAGCCATAGGTCTCAGATCTTTTCTCCATACAACACCAGCTTCAGCATAAAGGATAATGAAACAGGCT
>DBVL01000030.1:972-2196 GCA_002308475.1 Spirochaetales bacterium UBA1265
TAAGAAGTTTACTTTACGGTTATAAGCTCGTACTCCCTACTTCCATGCCCTATTTTCTCGGCATGCTCAAGTGTTTCCTTCCACCTGACATTCGGATTGTTGTCAAAGAAGTGATCATGGTGATGATGCCAGTTCGGATCTGCAAGATTATCTCCAAGCTGGCTGTTGCGTACCGGAGTTGCCTTCTGGCACAGGTCCACACAGGCCTGATCCAGAGCAACNNGTTGTCGCCCAGCTGGCTGTTCCTTATGGGCTCTGCCTTCTGACACAGATCCACACATGCCTGGTCAAGCGCCACCGGATCAAAGGAAGCAAGCATTCCTATGTTAGGAAGAATGGGAGCATCGTTCTCATCATGACAGTCACAGTTGGGAGAGACATCCATGATAAGACTGATATGGAAGGAAGGTCGTCCGTTACAGACTGCATATGAATACTCTGCAATCTTGCAGCAGAGACGCTCATTTGCATCTTCATTCCTGTTTACAATCGCATCGAAATTACAGGCACCTATACAACGGCCGCAACCTTTGCAGAGAGCCTGGTCAATATGGGCTTTACGGTCCTGGCCATAGGATATGGCACTGCTTCCGCAGGACTTGGCACAACGGGAGCAACCTCTGCAGAGATCCTGTTTGACCTCAGGCTTTCCGTCATTGTGCTGGATCATCTTTCCGGCACGGCTACCCCCTCCCATTCCTATGTTCTTGAGAGCTCCTCCGAATCCCGTTGACTCATGGCCCTTGAAATGAGAGAGGGAGATAAGAATATCTGCATCCATCAGAGCAGTTCCTACAAGAGCTGTCTTACAGTACTCTCCGTTTGGAACAGGAACCTCAACTTCATCTGTTCCTCTTAAGCCGTCAGCTATAATGATCTGACAGCCGGTGGTTACCGTGTTAAAGCCATTTATCTCGGCACACTCCAGGTGTTCAACTGCGTTCTTCCGGCTTCCCGGATACAAGGTATTGCAGTCCGTAAGAAATGGAATGCCACCAAGGCTTTTCACCACATCTGCAACAGCCTTTACGTAGTTCGGTCTGAGATAAGCACAGTTTCCCAGTTCTCCGAAATGCATTTTTATTGCTGCAAACTTCCCTTCAAAATCTATTTTTCCTATACCGGCTGTCTTTATCAGTCTCTTAAGCTTCTCGCACTGAGAGACTCCAACCCTGGTTCTGAAATCCGTGAAATAAACCTTTGCCTTTTCCATAGAACACCCCC
>DBVL01000030.1:2258-6740 GCA_002308475.1 Spirochaetales bacterium UBA1265
TTGGACTTGGTGTTGAAAGCAAGAACAACTATGACCAAGATATACGGAAGCATGGCCAGGAACTCATACGGGAAGGACTGCCCGAACATCTGAACCTGTCTCTGCAGGGATTCTGCAAAAGTGAAAAGCAGAGCTCCGAGAAGGATCTTCACAGGATGCCACTGACCGAAATAGACCAGAGCAACGGCAATAAAACCTCTTCCGTTGATCATTCCTGCACTGAACTGCTTGGCCTGACAGAGCGAGAGGAAGGCTCCTGCAAAGCCTGCCATAGCTCCTCCTGCCATAAGACTCTGATACCGGATCAGGTTCACATTGATTCCCAATGAATCCGCAGCTCTGGGATAGGTTCCCACTGCACGGACCTTAAGGCCCCACGGGGTCTTGTATATGATGAACCAGGCAAGAGGAACCATAAGATAGGCAACATAGACGACCGGGTTGTGAGAAAAGAGAATCTCTCCTACAACAGGAATTTCTGAAAGACCTGGAATGGCCACGGACTCTATACCTGTGATTGACTGCTGTCCACCAATATAGGAGCGGAAGAAGGTGCCGGCAAGACCAACACCGAACATCTGCATTCCTATACCCGCTATCCCCTGCGGGGCACGGAATGTAATGACAACAAGCCCGAAGAGCATGCCCATCAGCATGCCACATGCGGCTCCGGCCAGTAGTCCGGCTATATTCACGTATCCAGGAACAGCCTCTGCTCCACCTACTGCAAACGGAACAAGCATGCCCAGGAAGGCACCCATGCTCATTATTCCCTCACACCCGAGGTTGAAAATTCCTGCCTTCTGGTTGAACATCTCGCCCATTGAGGCAATCAGAAGAGCTACAGAGAAGCGAACTGTAAATGTAAGCGTATTGATTATCATAACTCCCATTATCTTGCCTCCTTAATATCCTTGATCTGGTTCTTGAAGAATCTCTTCCTGAAACGTTCCTGCGAATAAGGATTGTTTATAACCATCTGCAGAGAGACAATTATCAGGATTATTACGCCCTGAATGGTCTGAACCAGATTGGGCGGAACAGAAGTCAAAATCTGAAGATTCACCTGGCTGTACAGAAGTATTCCGAAGAAGAAAGAAGCCGGAATGACAGCAATCGGATGTAGAGATGCAAAAAGTGCAACAACTATGCCCGAAAAACCATAGCCTGAGGTTATGTTCTCCATAGCCCTGGCCTGGACACCCATCAGTTCAACGGAGCCGGCCATACCTGCACAGGCACCAGAGATACACATGGCAATAATCAGATACAAAGGAACATTTATTCCTCCGTATCTTGCAGCCATCTTTGACGCTCCGGCCGCACGCATCTTGTAACCCCATGTTGTTCTGAACAGAAGTATGTAGATAACAACCACAAGAATAAGCGCAAGAATAATACCGCTGTGCAATGATGTTCCGCGGAAGAACTTGGTAAGGATAGTGTTGTCAGGAAGCCTTGCACTCATAGGTGTGCCTGTGGCATCGTTGGGGTCACGCAACGGCAGCCTTATGCAGAACTTGTAGAACTGAGCAGCCGCATAGTTAAGCATGACGGTGGAAAGCAGTTCACTGACATCCAGCTTTGCCTTGAGAAAGCCCGGGATAAAACCATAAGCGGCCCCGGCAAGAGCGGCAGAGAGGATGCAGATTGGAACAGCAATTATTGAAGGAAGACCCTGCACTGAGAATGCAACTGCACATGCGGCAATCACTCCCATGTACATCTGTCCCTCGGCTCCTATGTTGTTTATTCCACAACGTGACGAAACACAGATTCCCAAAGCTATTATCATCAGAGGAATCATCCTGGTGAAAACCTCACACAGGGAACGGAAGTTCTGAAACGGCATGGACAGAATGATCCAGTACGTTTCAAAAACGTTTCCACCTACTGCAACAATAATCAGGGCTCCGGCAAACAGAGCAATGAAAACCGCAGCAGTAATGACCACTATTTTGTAAATCAGTTTGTAATTACTCATCTTCCTTCACTCCTGCCATAAGAATACCGAGCCTGCTCGTTGTAGCCTCACCCTTGTTGAGAACAGCCTTGTTCTGTCCCTTGAATATGACGGCTATTCTGTCGCTGAGGTTCATTATCTCATCAAGCTCCTCGGAAATGAGGAGAATGCCCACTCCTCGCTCTCTAAGAGCCAGAAGCTGCTTGTGGATGAACTCAGCTGCACCCATATCCAGACCACGGATAGGATAAACACAGATCAGGAATTTCGGATTTCTGTCTATCTCTCTTGCTAGAATAACCTTCTGTATGTTTCCGCCTGAAAGCGAACCTGCAGCAACAAACATATTTGGAGAACGTATGTCAAACTTCTCCCTCATCTCATCCGTATACTTCTCTATAGCCTTGTGATTGAGAAAGTTCTTCTTTGAGAATCTGGGACTGGCACTGTCTTTGAGAATCATATTTTCCTTTATGGACATGGACGGGACAATCCCTTCAGTATTCCGCTCCTCAGGTATATATCCCATACCCAGGGCAATCACCTCATCCGGGCTCTTGTTCTGTATTTCGGTTCCAAAAAATCTGATGCTTCCGCTCTCAGCCTTCCTCAAACCGTTTATAACCTCTGCAAGCTCCTTCTGTCCGTTACCGGAAACACCGGCAAGACCTACTATCTCTCCCGCCTTTACTTCCAGGTTGAAGTTATCCAGAGCATAGAAGCCGCGGTCGCTCTTTACGCAGAGATTGCGTATATCAAGAACGCTCTCTCCCTCAACGGGATCTGCTTTGTTTTCAGCTATTTCAACTTCATGACCTGTCATTAGGGCGGCTATCTGTTTGGGCGAGTAGTCCTTTGTGTTTCCCTCAAATACAACACGTCCATGACGGAGAATACTTACCTTGTCCGACAGAGCTTTCACCTCGTTCAGTTTGTGGCTGATGAAGATGATTGACAACTCCTTTGACATTCTCTTGAGAAGAACTATCAGATCCTCAGTTTCCTGAGGAGTCAAAGCAGAGGTGGGCTCATCCAGAATAAGGAATCCTGCTCCCTGACAGAGAGTCTTGACCAGCTCAACGCGCTGCTGCTCCCCGACAGAAAGCTGCCAGATGTATGCATCCGGATCAACCTTCAGGCCGTACTTCTCAGACACCTCATTGACCTTGTCCCTGACAAGCTTCAGATCAACCACACTCTTCCAGCATTCCTTAATTCCCAGAGCCACATTTTCAAGAACAGTCATATTCGGAACAAGCATGTAATGCTGATGGACCATTCCTATACCGGCCGAGAATGCATCATTCGGGCTCTTGAAATTAACTTCGTTTCCGTTAATGTAGATTGCGCCCTCATCACTCTGGTAGAGTCCCATGATTATATTCATCAGGGTTGTCTTTCCTGCTCCGTTCTCACCTACCAGGGCAAGAATCTCATGTTCCCCGACACAGAGACTGATATCATCACATGCGAGAACACCAGGAAAGCGTTTTGTTATATGCTCTACCCTTAATTCTTTGATTGCATTTAATTCTGCCATTTGTTTTACCGATTAAATACGAATCATGCCGGCCTAATCAGAGACCGGCATGGATAATTAAAATAATCTGAAAGTTAAATCAGAGCTTTGAATAGTCAACATCCTTCCAGTTGGAAAGAGTATCTGCCTTAGCCCTGAACTGAGCCATCTTGTCTTCAACAGCCTTCCTGATTTCCGGAGTAATCTTTTCGGCACACTTTGCAGTGTTCCAACCCCACTCAAATCCGCCGTTGTTGAAGTTCATGGGAATGACAGCTCCACCGAGGACCCCCTTGTCAAAGCTCTCAACCAATCCTATAAGGACAGCCTTGTAGTTGTAAGAAGAAGCAGCTATACACTTGTAGCCTTCTGCAAGATCAAGCTGCGCAAGATCCTGACCGACCCACCAGATATCCTTGTCTCTGTACTCTGCAACTGCACGCAGTGAACCGAGAGCCTGCTGTGAAGATCCTGTCAGGACATCACAACCTCCCTGGATGAGGTTCTGTGCGAACTCTCCGGACTTGACGGTATCATTGAAGTCTCCAATATGAACCACATCAATCTTTGCTTTTGGATTAACACTCTGGACGCCGAGAACAAAGCCCCTGTTGTAGCGGGCTGAATCTCCTCCATCAATAGGTCCTACAACTCCTACATGGTTGGCTTTTGTTGTCATACCTGCAATTACACCTGAGAGGAAACCTGTCTCTTCAGACTGTGGCATGTAGGAGAATACGTTTGGAGCAATGACATCTGTTGTTGTTCCAAATGCAAACATTACATCTGGGAATTCCTTGGCTGCATCTTCAACCTGAGCCCTGTACTGTGAGCCGTGCACAATAATGATATTGAAGCCCTGGTTCACATAGGTTCTGATTGCTGTCAGGGTATCTGCTGGCTGAGTGTTCTCAACTGCCTTGTAGTCAGCAATCTTTCCCTTAGGGAGTTCTGCCATTGCCTGCTGTATACCATCATGCATTGCCTGGCACCAACCCTT
>DBVL01000113.1:0-11179 GCA_002308475.1 Spirochaetales bacterium UBA1265
AATCCGTAACCCCGGGTTTCCCGGGGATACTGGCTTTCTAGCCAGCACAGACCCAACATATTCACCACTCTACGTCAGTTTTCAGCGCACATAGTAATCAATATACCTGTGCATAGCCTCCCGGACTTCTTCTGCATCATTGTCGGTGTCGTTGAAAAGAACTGAAGGACTGACATGTAGAGCATCGCACAGTTTCAGCAATGTCTTCAGAGTCGGAGTGCGCTTCCCATTCTCAATATAAGCAATCATGTTCTGGGAAACGCCCGCAGAAATGGACAACTCTAATTGGGAGATTTTTGCCTTTTCTCTGAGACGTTTAAGCCGACTGTAGACCTGTAACTCCTGCTCTTGTATAGTCATGTGATAATTTTCATTCAATAGTGTGATAATTACAAAGCCAAAGAGTGGCTCTATAATATAGAATCTAGTGATTAAGAATGGCCTCTTTCGTCTCATTTTTAGACATAGACTGTAGAATAACTACATATAGGCACAGTATTTTCATGCCCTTTAAAAAAACAACCTTGCAGACAAACACACACCATGTTATATCTATATAATAGAATATAGTGCTTCAAAGAAGGAAAAGGAGGCCCTTTTCTTCATTTGTAAGCAAAAATCGGGAGTTAGTATATGAAAAAACTGCTTTTGTGCGTCGGGCTAGTCCTGATGTCAGTAACCTTGTTTGTTTCTTGTGGCTCAACTTCAAACATCACTACCACAAGAGTTGATTCCGGTACTGTAGTTGATCTTACAGGATTCTGGAATGAGACAGATGTCACCACTGTGAGTAACTCATGTATCCAGGCGGTCATGGTTTCTCCGAGAATTTCTGCATTCTATGAAAAGAACGGAAGATTGCCGGTGTTTACCCTTGGAAAGATTGCAAATGAGAGTGATGAGCATATAGATACATCTATTGTCGCAAACAAGCTTAGAAATGCCATTATCAACAGCGGAAGGGCAGACTTTGTTGCAAGTACCTCAGAGAAGGGTGCCATAAGAGATGAGCGTGAAGACCAGTCAATCTGGGGAAATGTGGATCAGGCCAAGAGTCTTGCAAATGAGGATGCTGCAGACTTCATGGTGCAGGGTTCAATCAGAACAATTATCCAGAAGAACGGTGGAAAATCTGTCCGTCAGTACTATGTTGACATAGAACTAGTCGATATTGAAACAGGAAGAATCATCTTCTCCCATGAGGACAGCTCAATAAAGAAACTAGTAAGTCAGTCCACAATAAAGTGGTAATAAAGGAAGGTAACCGATTATGAAAAACAAGTTTATTCTATTGCTGTCAGTGGTTCTTCTGGCTCTTTTTGTCTCATGTGCGACAGCCACATCTGACGGAGCTCAGATTGGAGAACACAATGTTAAGCAAAGTATTGTGCATAACGATGATCCGAAGGCTGCAGCAGCTCAGGTAGTGAACAGCAAAGAAAAATATGCTGATGACCTTGTGTTCGCTCTTGATGCAGGTTTCACGACTTTCTATGCAGAGGACTATGAGGCAGCTTCCTCATATCTTGCACAGGCAGAAGCCTTGATTCAGGATAGGTACACAAAGAGCTTTACTCAGGATATTTCATCATATGTAGTAAATGACCTGGAAAAGGATTATCCGGGTGAACTGTATGAAGATGTTGCAGTAAACATCTTCTCTGCTCTCGCTTACTACAATAATGGTAATCTTGATGATGCAATGGTTGAAATCAGGCGTGTTAACAACAAGCTTGTAGACTTTGAACTGAATATCAAGAAACAGGAAAAAGGTCTTGTAGATGTCCTTCTTGCATTTACTCCAAACCCATTCCAAGACCTGCCAAGTGGTCTTGGAACAACGAGCTATCACTATTCACCGTTGGCCACGTATCTGAGCATGGTTTTCTACAACATGAAGGGTGATTCCAGTAACGCAAAAGTTGACTATTCAAGTCTTAAGGACCATCAGTACTATGTCAGCGAAGAGGATTACAATATTCCCGCAGGAAGCGGAAGACTTAATATTGTCAGTTTTGAAGGTCTGATTGCTGCTAAGGAAGAAGAGGCTAAGATGTCCTCTTTCGTAGGCCTTAAAGGAATTAATTTTTCTTTACTTAAAAAGACTGTTTCCCACAAGGTTGTCTGGCCTCGCATAAAAGAGACTGCGGACAATACGGCAGTTCAGAGCGCAACAGTTTATGTTGATGGCAAGCAGGCAACAACACTGTCAATGATTGAAAGCTTTTCTCAGGATGCGAAAGATACACTCGATATGACCGTTCGTACAACATATCTGAAAAGCTATTACAGAGGTCTGACAAAGATGACTGCTGCATACGCAGCTTCTCAAGCAGCTCTTGAAGCAGCCAAAGAAAAAATAGGGTCTATTTCAGCATCTGGCATTGCTGGAACAATTGCAAAGAAAGCTGCAGAGGTTGCTTTTAATAAAGTCGAAGATTCTGTATATGCAAGCTTAAACGCCATAAACGACACAGAAGTTGCTGACACCAGAATGGGTAACTATCTTCCAAGCCAGGCAAGCGTTGGTGGAGTAACTCTTTCTCCGGGAAGCCATGAAGTCCGCATAGTTTACAGTCTTGAAAACGGAAAAACAATTGAAGATGTCCAGACTGTTGAAATAGTTGAAGGACAGAACACCATATTGGTTTCAACATGCGCAAAATAATTTTATTTTTCGTTTTCTTGATTGTTACAGTTTCAGTTTTTGCAGCAACTCCGGCATGGGTGGTTAACCCCTATGCCGGATATGATTCCGCAAAGCTGATCTGTGCAACAGGATATGGAAAAACCATTCAAGATGCCGACCTTGATGCCAAGGCCGGCATTGCCGGGTTTTTCGGGACATCAATAGTCGCTGCCACCAGCACATCTACAATGGATGCAGGGAATGGAAACAACTATGATGTCTTTACTTCGAGTGCTGCTTCCGCCATCAATGTTGAAGATATTGTCGGTATAGACATAGATGTCCGATATGAAATGAGTAACGGCTCTTATGTCTCTCATGCCATCCTGAAAAAGGCAAGCACCATGCTTTATTACGGATCTCAAGCGAATCTGTATAAAACACGTGTTGAGAACCTTCAGGAAATGATAATTGAAAGCGTAGGAACGTTTTCCTGCATGGGGCTTGTGGATGAGATTGAACAGGATTATTCAAAGTATCTGAAATGCGTTCTCCTGTATAATGCTCTTTCAATTACCCCTTTGGAGTTTGACCTGGAAGTAGACACAACCATGCTCAGAGCCTTGGCAAATTCCGGGCTTGCGGTCGTGGTTGAGGTGAAGGGCGATGTCTCGGGGCGTTTTGAAACCGCTATCAAGAAAGTTCTCACTGACTGTGGCTATGAGGTTTCCAGAAAAAACGGACGTAATACTATTTTGGCAGAAGTAAGCTTTGAGAACGCAGAAGTCAAAGGCAGTCCCTATAAGTTTGTGTACTACACAATCAATATCAGTGTTTCTGATGATGTTACGGACAAAGAACTTCTGGAATTCTCAAAAACAGGAAGGGAGGCTCACACTTCCTACGCCTCAGCAAAAACAAGGTCAGTTTCCGCTATAGAGAAGCTGATTCTTAATAATTTTTCACAAGATTTTAAATCAAAATTCAAAGGAGAATGATTAACATGAAAAAAATCAGTGTTTTTCTTTTGGCAATAATGGTTTTTGCCATTCTTGTAAGCTGTAGTTCAACTGCAACACCTGTTCAGGTTGTTGAAGGAGCTACAAATAAAACTATTGAAGATGTTGATAAATCTGGAAGACCGGCATGGGTTACCCGTGACATTTCTACAAAGGAAGTTCACTATGCTGCCGGTTACGCCAAGCAGTCAAACCTTCAGAACTCAATCAAAAGAGCTCAGGTTGAAGCAAGAAACCTTCTTGCTGAATGGGTAAGTACATCTATTGATGAAATAGTCATTGCTTACACCAACGATGCTGGAACAGATGGCAACAGACAGGCTTTGGACTCTTTTGAGGCTATCAGCAAGCAGAGAGCTCAGGCCACTATCAGTGGTTCCAAGCAGGAAGCCATGTGGGAAGATGGCGAAGGTGGAGTATGGATCCTTTTGAGCATTCCTACAGCTGCTATTGCAGATTCAGCTTACGTTGCATTTAATGACCCTGCTGTTCAGTCAACATTTGAGACAAACGAGGCTGCTCAGAAGGCTAACGAAATGATGGCAAGTGCTATTGAGAAGTATTTTGGGAAATAATTCTTTCTGATTAGTAATGGGGCAATCACAAAGAAAACTCTCTTGTGATTGCCTTTTTCTATTTTTCAACTATGAGATTTAAGTCAAAAGTTCTTGTTATTCTTTTCTTTTTGCTCTCTGCCGGCTTTCTCTTTGGGACAGAGATAGCTTCTGATTATGTCTATAGGTTTCTGTCCGTTGAAGAAAAGGCAGTCTACAAAAAGATTGAAAGAGCTGTCTCTGAGAATGAGGAATATGTTTACGATGTTCTTCCCTCTTCAATGGCCAACCTTAAAGTTCTCTCTGCTTATATGGATGATCATCCCGGAACTTTCTGGCTTGAAGAAAAGCTTGCATATATGAATGACAAGAATGGCCATAACTGCATTAGGCTTTACTACACCCACACAGATAGTCTTGAGCTTGATAAGGCCCGTTTTCAGCTCCAGACACAGTTGTTTCACCGGTATTTGGAACAGGATGATAATCCGTGGATAAAGCTCTATCACATTTATGATTTTCTGGCCAAAAACATTGTCTATGACAACAACTACATGGACCAGAGCTTATGGAGTGTGTTTTTTGACGGAATAGGTGTGTGCGCAGGCTTTGCTCGAACCTTCCAGTACCTTGCCCTGCAAGAAGGTATTCCCTGCCTGATTGTCAAAGGCAGAGAGAAGGACATGCAAGGAAATGCCAGTCCTGTTCTGCATGCCTGGGTAATGGCTCTTATAAACAATACCTGGTATCAGTTTGACCCGACCTGGGGTCTGATAGATTCGATTGGAAATGTTGATTTCAACTATTTCTGCCGCTCTGATGCCTCTATGATGCGTACTCATGTGATTGAGACTGACTATCCCCTGCCGGACTGTCCTTCGGACATGTTCAGCTATGTCCGTATGAGAAAAAGATATCTTGAGTCTTTCTCTGTTCAAGGGTTTTCTTCAATTGTGAAAGATGCATTTGAAAGAGAGGAATATGCATTCACAGTAGAGTTCTCGGATAGTTCGTCTTTTAATGAAGCCTTGGACTTCCTGATTATGAACGGCGGGATATTTGATATTTTCAAAACCCTTGGCTACTCAGTTAAGCAGCTTCTCTACGTTAAAAATTCTCAGAATCTTTCATTGAAAATTTCTGTTTCCATAAAATAAACATCTAAAACATCAACCGAGTGATATTTACAGCACAAGTCAGTGATGATATGATTAAACCACATAGCCCATAGGGAGGGATTATGAATGGAAGCTATCTTTAAAGAGGTTTCCAGCATGTTTTAGCCTGTCAGTTCTATCAGAATTGGCAGGTTTTTTGTGTTTTAAGGCTCCAGCTTGTTCAAGGGACACAGGGAAGGAAGACTATTTCAAGAGGTTTTTTTGAAATAGTCTGCCAAGGTATGCTAATAGAAAAATCCTTGGGCTGGATAGTCTTCCTGAAGAGATGGAAAAACAAGGCTTGGCTACTTTCATGCGTCTTTATAGGCAGGAGGTGGTTATGAAAAGAGCTTTGGTTTTTCTTTTTGTGCCTTTTCTTCTGCTTTCGTGCTCAATGGATCTTGGTTATTCAAATATTGAGGTGCTTATCCCTGAGCATCCTTGGGAGACCTATACAGAGGCGCAGCTCTGGTACTCCCTGAGGTGGACAGATGGGGATGGGGAGCATGTGAAGTATGTGGAGCAGGGGCAAAGGAGTGTGAGAATAAAGGTAAAGGCAGACAGGACTGTCTATATCTGTGCCTATCCACTGTCAAATCTCATGCCCTTCGGAGCTGCGTTCTCCCCATCTTCTGTTCCATCCTGTGTGCTCCTTACCCAAGAGGAGGGATTTCTGGCAGATGTCTTCATGAGCCTGAATGAAGAGGTGAGGGAACAGGTGAACTGGGAAAAGCTCATACAGGCCTGCTATGACAAAACGGAGAGTCTGATGGATCTGGACATACAGATGCTTGTCTCTGCAACCATGAATGGAAACCTTGGAAAAAGTGCAATTGTAAAGAACAGAAGCTACGAGATAGGCCCGTTCATGGTGCAGAACGGGGTGTGGATACCTGAACGGATGGGTCTGGGGCGGGTGGTAGTAACTGAAGGCAGCATGGAGAAGATGACTGTAAGCCCGGGAGTGTACAGGTTCTATGAAAGAGAAGCCGGTCTTGAGATGAGGATAGTCTGTGAGGTGGACGGAAAAAGTGCGTGTGTCTTCAAGCCAACCATGGTACCGCAGTAAAAGAGAGGTTGAGCCTACAAGCTTTTGAGACTATAGTTGAAGGGATAGGAGAGTTCTTATGGAGTCATTAAGAGAGTTGTACAGATACGGACACGGACCATCTTCAAGCCATACCATGGGACCTAGGAAGGCTGCCAAGGATTTTCTTGCCCGTCACCCTGAGGCTGAAAGTTATGAATGCACCCTGTTCGGAAGCCTTGCCGCCACAGGAAGAGGGCACCTTACAGACTATGCCATTGAAACTGTGTTCAAGGGTAGAAAGCTCAACATACTCTGGGAGCCGGGGATAATCAAACCCCTGCATCCGAATGCTCTGACCTTGAAAGGCTTTGACAAGGAAGGCTCTTTGATTGGAGAAGAAACCTACTACTCTGTAGGAGGAGGAAAGGTACAGACAGAGACTGACTTTGGATCCAAGGCTAAAGAAGTCTATCCCTCCCTGCTCTCACAGATGAATAAGATACTTCGCTACTGCGATAGAGAAGGATGCCAGATCTGGGAACTGGCCGTAAAGTATGAAGGCGAGGAAATCCTGGATTACATGGAAGAGATATGGACCATAATGGAGAAGGCTGTAAAAAGAGGCCTTCTTGAAGAAGGAGTACTGAAGGGAGGACTGAAACTGCCAAGAAAAGCCTGTCAGTACTACACCCAGGCACAGGATTTCTCAGGACCGTTGGGATATACGGCAAAAGCAATAAGTTATGCATTGGCCGTAGCCGAAGAGAATGCAGCGGGAGGCAAGATTGTTACTGCCCCCACGTGTGGTTCGTGTGGCGTGGTGCCCGGAGTGCTTTACTACCTGCAGGAGACTTACAGGATTCCGAGAGTCAAGATTCTCAGGGCGCTGCTGACTGCGGGAATAGTGGGAAACGTGTGCAAGCACAACGGATCCATCTCGGGAGCGGAAGTGGGCTGTCAGGGAGAAGTTGGTGTTGCCTGTGCCATGGCCAGTGCCGGAGCTGCATACCTTCTCGGAGGTTCCATCTACCAGATTGAATATGCGGCGGAGATGGGACTTGAGCACCACCTGGGCTTGACCTGTGACCCCATGCTGGGTCTGGTGCAGATTCCTTGTATAGAGAGAAACGCCATGGCCACCATGAGAGCCCTCAACCATGCAACCTATGCTCTTCTGTCGGACGGAAGACACAGGGTCAGCCTGGATAATGTCATCTCTGTAATGATGGAGACTGGAGAGGCCTTGCCGTACATATTCAAGGAAACTTCCCAAGGCGGACTGGCAACAGTCAAATAACAGCTTCCCCTTTTTACAGGGGCTCTGCCATGGTGTAAACCACACATTTAGGGGCTGTTTTTAAAAACAGTTTTCCAAAGCTGTCAATTTTGCTAAAATACCGACATGGCTGAGACAACTGTTTCCAAGATAAAAGAATATAATGATGACTCAATACAGCATGTATCGTCCCTGGAACACATAAGACTCAGGCCTGGCATGTATATAGGCCGGCTCGGAGACGGTACACACCAGGATGATGGAATCTATGTCCTGATGAAGGAAGTTATAGACAACAGCATAGATGAGTTCATAATGGGCTGTGGTAACAGGATCACTGTAAGAAGGGATGGGGACCTGGTTTCAGTAAGAGACGTAGGAAGAGGCATTCCGCTTGGAAAGGTTGTGGAGTGTGTCTCTCAGATAAACACGGGAGCCAAGTACAACAACAGCGTCTTCCAGTTCTCAGTAGGTCTTAACGGTGTAGGTACCAAGGCTGTGAACGCAATGAGCTCCTCATTTCATGTGAAGAGTTTCAGAGGCGGAGAGTTTGTTGAGGCCTGGTTTGAGAAAGGCGTTCTAACAAAACAGAACAAGGGTAAGACAGATGAACCGGACGGAACCCTAACGGAGTTTGTTGCTGACAGGGAAGTGTTCGGCAAGTATGCCTATAATGATGATTTCATAATCAGGAGAATAGAGAACTACTGCTACCTGAATACCGGGCTGACCATTGATTACAACAAGAGAATCTTCAAAAGCCAGCACGGACTACTGGATCTGCTGGAAAAGGAAGTTGAGGACAACGGCATCTACAACATGGTGCATTACAAGAGCAGGACTCTTGAGTTTGCATTTACCCATACAAGGGAGTTCAGCGGAGAAACCTATTATTCATATGTTAATGGTCAGTACACCTCTGATGGAGGAACACATCAGGCTGCCTTCAAGGAAGGCCTTCTCAAGGGCATAAATGAGTTCTTCAAGAAAACCTGGAGCCCTCAGGATGTAAGAGAAGGAATAGTCGGAGCGGTAGCCATCAAGGTTGAAACCCCTGTCTTTGAAAGTCAGACAAAGAACAAGCTTGGAAACACTGAGATCAGAGGCCCCATCATTGATGAAGTCAAGGAAGCTGTTCTAGAGTTCCTGCATAAAAACCCGGAAGACGCCCAGAAACTCAGTCAGAAGATAATCCAGAATGAGACCATCAGGAAGAAGCTTTCCGAGGTGAAGAAGGTTGCCAAGGAAAACGCAAAGAAGATTTCCCTGAATATTCCTAAGCTCAAGGACTGCAAGTTCCACCTGGGCCAGAGCGGAGCCAACGCTGATATGGGAGAGAGGTCCATGATCTTCCTCACCGAGGGAGACTCTGCTTCCGGAACTCTGAACACTGCAAGAGACGTCATGACTCAGGCTGTCTTCAGCCTGAGAGGAAAGCCTCTGAACACAAATGGGCTGAGCCTGAGCGAGATGTACAAGAACGTGGAGCTGTACAACGTCATGGCTGCTCTGGGAATAGAAAACGGTGTAGAGGGATTAAGGTATGGAAAGGTTATATTCGCAACAGATGCGGATATAGATGGTTTCCACATCAGAATACTTCTTCTCACATATTTTTTGAGCTACTTTGAGGAACTTATCAGGTCCGGTCGTGTGTGGATTCTGGATACTCCGCTGTTCAGGGTCAGAAACAAGAGCGTCACGACCTACTGCTACAGTGAGCAGGAAAGGGACACCATGATGAAGCAGATAAAGGGCTCTGAGGTTACCAGATTCAAAGGGTTGGGAGAAATCAGTGCTAAGGAGTTTGGCCAGTTCATAGGGGAGGACATGCGTCTTATTCCGGTGACAATTGAGAGTCTCTCCGAGGCAAAGAAGGCAATGAACTTCTACATGGGAAACAACACTCCCGAGAGAAGAGACTTTATTATGGATAATCTGGTGTAAGGGGCTCAAATGGCAAACGCAAAGGAAATATTCAGACAGAACTTTATTGAATACGCCTCATACGTCATTAAGGACAGAGCTATTCCGGATATTGAGGACGGACTTAAGCCGGTACAGAGGAGAATACTGCACACTCTCATAGAGATGGATGACGGAAGGTTCCACAAGGTTGCGAACGTGGTGGGCTCCACCATGCACTATCATCCGCATGGAGACTCCTCCATCTATACGGCTCTGGTCAACCTGGCTAACTGTGATCTTTTCATTGATAAGCAGGGTAACTACGGAAACTACATGACAGGAGATGGGGCGGCAGCTGCCAGATATATTGAGTGTCGCCTGCTTCCTTTTGCAAAAAAGGTTCTCTATAACCCTGAGATAACTGAGTATGTTGAGTCCTATGATGGCAGGAGCAAGGAGCCTGTGGTCTTCCCTGCAAAAATCCCCGTGGTTCTGATACAGGGCACGGAAGGTATTGCCGTAGGCATGAGTACGAAAATTCTGCCTCACAATGCATTGGAGGTCATAGACGCCCAGATAGCTGCAATCAAGGGTGAGGATTTCAGGCTGTATCCGGACTTCCCGGGTGGGGGAATAATGGACGTGTCCGACTATCAGGACGGCCTGGGAAGTGTAGCCATCAGGGCCAAGCTGGATACCACAAACCCGAAGAAGATAGTAATAGAGGAGCTGCCTTTCGGGGTGGACTCCGAGAAGATGATTCAGAGCATAGACGCTGCGGCAAAGAAGGGGCGCCTCAAGGTTGCTCAGGTTAATGACTTTACCGCAGACAAAGTGAACGTGGAGCTTTATCTGAGCAAGGGCACTTACACCTCCGATCTGGTGGATGCCTTGTACGCATATACTCTCTGCGAGCAGAAGATTTCGGTCAACTGCCTGGTTATAAAGGACAAGCTTCCCCATGTCATAACTGTGAGCGATATAGTGCGTTACCACGCCGAGCACCTTGTAGATGTCAGCAAGGCGGAGCTTGAGGTTGAGAGGGGCCACCTGTACGACAAGCTTCATGCACGCACTCTGGAGCGCATATTCATAGAGGAGCGCATCTACAAGAGAATAGAGCAGAAACGCACCCAGGAAGCTGTGGAAGAGGCTGTGCGCACCGGTTTTGAACCGTACAGGGGGGAACTTGTCCGTGAAGTTTCCAAGGAAGACATAGAGCGCCTTCTCAAAGTGCCTATCCGCAGGATCTCTCTCTTTGACATAGAGAAGAACCAGCAGGAGATAGACCAGATAAATGCAGATATAAAGCTCTGCGAGTACAACCTCTCACACCTGAGGGAGTACGCGGTGAACACCCTTAAAGATATAAGGAAGGATCTTGATATACCTCTCCACCGAAGAAAGACAAAGATAGAAGGGTTTGACACTGTGGCAATAAAGGACGTGGCAAAACGCGACCTTGATCTGCGCTATGATGAGGCTTCCGGTTACATGGGAACAGCGGTCAAGACCGGTGTGGTGATTGAAAAGGTCTCAGAATTTGACAAGATTCTTGTCATAAACAAGAGCGGAACCTACTACTGCATACCTGTTTCCGAGAAGA
>DBVL01000113.1:11233-11412 GCA_002308475.1 Spirochaetales bacterium UBA1265
ACCGTCATCTACCAGGAAAAATCCACGAAGAAGACATTCATAAAGAGAGCCAAGTTTACAACGGGCTTTATACTCAACAAGAGCTACGAGTTCCTTCCCGATCCTGAGGACAATATCCTGCGCAAGCTGTCTACTGACAATGAAGCTGAGATAACCATAACCTTCAAGGGCGCTGTGAG
>DBVL01000113.1:11487-11663 GCA_002308475.1 Spirochaetales bacterium UBA1265
TTCAAGAGCATAAAGGAACGCCCGGCAGAAGCGGTTGCTATGAAAGTTGCTATGAAAGAAAGCGAGACAGAAGAGGACGACAGTCCCGGGCTCTTCGACTGATGGCTGAAGGTGGAAGATGGCTGAAGTGAAGCTTATTAAGAAGAAAACCGAGCCTGCTCCCGGTAGTGGCAATG
>DBVL01000113.1:11757-11912 GCA_002308475.1 Spirochaetales bacterium UBA1265
CTCTACGAGGACAACCATCTGATTGTTGTCAACAAGCTCCCTGGCGAGATAGTGCAGAAGGACAAAACCGGAGACGCCTGCCTTGCCGACGAGCTGAAACTTTACCTGAAGAAAAAATACAATAAGCCGGGCAATGTCTATCTTGGTGTTCCCCA
>DBVL01000130.1:0-2547 GCA_002308475.1 Spirochaetales bacterium UBA1265
AGAAACCATAATGGCTGTCAGTCCAGCTGTAAAGCCTCCGTTGTACAGAACAAACCCTCCGTGTATCTGACTTGTAGCTGTACAGAGAACAGCATTCACAAAGCCAACCAGAATACCTGAGAACGGACCGAAATAACCAGCAAAGGGACAGAGGCCCGTTGCAAAAGCAGCTCCGTTAATATAAGCCTGGGAAGAGAGAGTCCATACCATGGAACGGCCAAGGATCTTGCAGATGAAACTCTCAAAAAGATAAAGAGCTGAGTATCCTACTAAAATGGGCCATACGTTCCTGATGTGCTGACCTGAAGCGGAGAAAGTGATTGCCGCAAGGATTATTCCGCAGGTGGGTCCTGTCCACCCTACTCCATCTGTGAAAAGAATCAAGGCATCGAAATGAAGGGTTATGCACAAACCATACACCCCAATGTTTATCCATGTGAGAGAGGGCTTGAAGCTCCTGAGAAAATCTGTCTCCAGGCCCGAGCAGGAGAGCATCTTGCCGTAGCCATTAAAGCTGTTTTTATTGATTATGAATCCGTATATGAGGCAGATTGAGAAAACAACAGCATAGAAGCAGTTGCAGAACAGAAAGTAATCCTGAGAAAAGGATAGATAGGTTGGATTGTACCTTTCAACAGGATAAGCGTTCTCGTAACCGAAGGTCTTGAAAAGAAAGGCGTACAGGAAAAGACCAATAAAGCCAAAGGCAAGACCGGCATTGTACAGATCAAATCCCTTGTGAAGATCCTTTGACCCGGGAAGAATGGCGGGAATGGAAAAACCGAGAAAGACACCCAGCAGGAGAGACACCAGGACTCCAGTCAGATTGAAAACATACCCACCTATCTCAGTGTATATACGGACCTGCAAAGGAAACCTGAAGATAAGTTCACTTACAAAGGGACCAAAGGCAGTAGAGAACATGGCCACATCCAGATAATCACGGAACTTCTGCTTGGACCAGAGACAGTACAGGAAAATACCCAGTACAGGGGGCCACATATTAAGAAAGTTCAGTCCGTAGAAGCAGTGGGCAACAACCAGGAAATAGCCTGCCAGATTACTGCCCTTCAGTTGTCCTTGATCTGTGCCATAGAAAAAAGCCGTACAGACAAGTCCACAGACTCCTGCATTCAAAAAAGCAGAGGGAAGAGATCCCAGCATGAAATAGTCCGTAATCAAAGGGCATGGACTTGTGAGGATTCTCATCCAGTCTCCGAGAACATCTGTCTCTCCTGTATGTAGGACAGCAAGTGGAACTGCAAGAAGAAAAGCACAGGAAAACAGAAGTGAAACCTGCTTTACGGCTTTGCTTCCTTCATTTGTACATATTGTGGTCATTCATCACCCCGGAAATGGCTATGGATATGGCTATGAGGCGATTGTACCACACCAGGAGCCTCTTTGTTAAAATAAAAAGACACCGGAAAACCGGTGTCCGAAAAAAACCTTATTAAAATAGGATGCTTAGGCGTCAACTCCACCGTCAACACGCAGAAGCTGACCTGTAACAAAGCTTGAATCTGAAGTTGAGAAGAACAGACAAGCTGTAGCAATCTCACTGCCCTCACCCACTCTCTGAAGAGGAGCTGTAGCCTTCATGAACTCAATTGTTGCATCTGCTCCGCTGCCTTCAAGCATGGCTGTGCGGATTGCACCAGGACAAATACCGTTAACATGGATATCCGGTCCCATTTCACGAGCCATAGCTCTTGTCATACCTACCATGGCAAACTTACTTGTGCAGTAAGCAATTGGACCCCACTTTGCAGCTGTTCCTGCAACAGAAGAGATATTTACAACATGACCCTTGTTCTTCTTGAGTTCGGGCTCACAAAGCTGAGTAAGAAGAAGTGCACTTGTAAGGTTTACGTTGAATACAGCATCCCACTCCTCCAGAGTCATCTGCTGAACCGGTGTGAGGCTGAGTTTTCCAGCATTGTTGATAAGAATATGGACTGTGCCATAAGCCTTCATTGTCTCATCATAAATCTTTTTTGCGGCATCACGATTTGAAGTATCAGCAATAACATACATTGCCTCTCCGCCCTCTGCCTTGATCTTATCCACAACGGCCTTTGCTCTTTCTTCGTTTCTACCTGTAACTACGACCTTAGCGCCTTCCTTTGCGAAAAGATATGCTGTGTCACGTCCCATTCCTGATGTGGAACCTGTAATAATTGCAACTTTTCCATTAAGTCTGCCCATGTAATTCTCCTTACTGAATCTATTAACATGGCTTTTGCCATGTTCGAGTAGAGCGTATCACTTATCGGTATAAAAGTATAGATAAATTCTTACTTAATTTTCTGTCTATATGGAATCCAGGCGGAAAAATGCAATACTTAAGCTCTTTTCAGATTTCTATTCTTATCTCTTCTCCATCCGCTGTCTCAATCTCAACCAAAGTCCAGTGACCATGTTGCCTTTTATATGCTTTTAGAGCATCTATGAACTCAGGAACCATCAGATTCTGCATGCCGGCTTTTTCAGGAAGGCGGGATTGAAAGAACCGCAACTTGAAAACAGAAAGAGGAATATGTAAGG
>DBVL01000130.1:2577-7395 GCA_002308475.1 Spirochaetales bacterium UBA1265
CCTCACATGGTCTCCATCTGCAGACTCTACTGTTACAATCTCTCCCAGAAGTCCCTGCTCGACCATTGAGATAACCTGATGCCAGTCTATATCAGAAAGCTTTTCTCCCATCTTCCCGCTGGAGGCAAATGTAGGCTTTGACTCTGAAGTGAGTGCTATCTTAACAAGCTTGAAGGGCAGATTGACCCTCACCTTATCCCCATCTGCGGAATCCACAATAATCCTGAACATAAGACTGTCCATGTCCTTTTCTTCCTTGACCGGCTCGAATCTTGCCTCAAGGGGCATCTCTTTTCCCAATAGTTCATCTGTGGTAACACCAAGAATCTCAGCCAGATGAAGAAGAATTCCAACGTCCGGCATGTTTATGTCATTTTCCCATTTGGAAACTGCCTGGGAACTTACATTCACCTTTAAGGAAATCTCATCCTGTGTGAATCCTTTTGCCTTTCTTAATCTTGTAAATCTCTGTCCGAATGTTTCTGTCATATCTGGACCTCCTGCATACAAACTACCCTTTTAGTAATGGAAAAGGAATGTACCAACAGTTGAAAAACCTAACGCTGTGGTTGTATATTCACTCAACCTGTGGTTGTTTTCAGCAAATTACCAGTGAAGAGGCTGAAGTTTCCTCATCAAAGTATCTGGAAAGCTCTGTGGGTTTCAAAATACCCTTTTCTGTTACTATCCCTGTAATCAGAGATGGTTCGGTCATATCAAAAGCCGGATAGTAACCCTTTATTCCAAGGTCTTTGGCGGCGGTTCTCACATGCATGGCCTCAAGAGTCTCTTCCGGGTCTCTCATCTCCACTTTTACAGTATCCCATCTCGGATGCCCCTTGTCCGGAGCTCCTGAGACGTAGACTGGAATTCCGTAGTGTTTGGCACAGATTGCTATCTGACTTGTCCCAACCTTGTTGAATACATATCCGTCACAGGTTATGGCATCCGCTGCACAGGTGAAGACATCTACACCTTCATTTGCCATAACATAGGAAGGCATATTGTCAGTAATGACAGTGGTATCAAAGCCCATCTCAGCACAGACTGTGGCAGTAAGCCTGGCCCCCTGAAGGAATGGCCTGGTCTCAGGACAGAAGAGCCTTATCTTCTTTTCCCTCTTCCTGCACTCACGCAGCATCATACCCAGAATGGTGTCAGCATAACACTGGGTCATGACAGTACCATTATCAGGGAAGATATCTGCCAACAGTTCGCCCATACGGGCAATACGGGAATAGCGGGAATTACACGAATCAATCACGTTTTCAAAGATGGCAAGGTCTGCCCTCTTTCCTTCTTTCAGAGCCTTTTCTGCTACCGGTAAGGTTGCAGAAGTGACAAGCTTCAGACGCTCCCTGGTTGTGGGACGTGCACTCTGAATGCAAAGAGCAGCCTTTTCCAGATACTCCATCTGTTCTTTGAAAGAAAGGTTCCTACACTCCCAGGCAGCAAGTGCCATTCCCATGGGGGCTGCCACATACGGTCCCGCACTCTGTGTGACCATGTCTCTGATTGCCTGCATGACCTCAACATGGGTTTTACATATGACAAATTCTGTACGTACAGGATAAACTCTCCTGTCCAGAATTCTCACTGCCCCGTCCGCGTACCACGCAATATTCTCATACCTCTGTATAAACGCAAGTCCCTTGTCCTGTCTTTCCATCTTAGTCTCCCCAGTAAATTATACAATCCGGAAGAATCTAAATCATTTGCATTTTTTTGCCTTATGAAAGACCATAACCATATGAAGTACCAAAGTGAAAGAGAGACCATAATCAGATATGCCAAACTCATGTACACAGAACATCTTGTTTCCGCAACCAGTGGAAACATAAGTGTGCGTCTTAAAGACAGGGAAGATGCTTTTGCCATTACTCCCAGCTCTGAGAACTACATGAGTATGACAGAAGACCGCATAGTAATCATGACAACAGATGGAGAGATACTTGAGGCAGCAGAAGGTGCAAAACCCTCTTCTGAATGGCGCCTGCACGCAGAGTTCTACCGTTCAAAGGAAGAAGTGAATGCTGTGGTTCACACTCATTCTGTGTATGCCACAGCCTTTGCTGTTGCACATAAGACCATCCCACAGATTCTGATTGAGATGAAGGTTTTTCTCAAAGGTGGGGTTCCTCTTGCCCCATACGCTCCGAACGGGTCTTTGGAGCTTGCAAGAAATACTGTATCTGTAATCGGGGATAAGGGGGCCTGTCTTATGGAAAACCACGGTGTGGTTGCAGTAGGAGAGAATCTTGAAAAGGCCTATACAAGGGCAACCTATACAGAGGAAGCTGCCAAGATCTACATACTCTCAAAAACTCTGGGAACACCTTTTGAGATAGAATAAGTCCATATTGAAGAAAGGTATCTGTTTCTGTTACAACAAAAGCCATGAATGCCCTATCCATCTATAACTTAGCCATGTCCGTTAAGGATGATTATCTGTTCTCAAATGCCAGCTTTGGTCTTGAGATTGGAGACAAACTGGGGATAATAGGCAAAAACGGAGCCGGTAAAAGCACATTTCTCAAACTGGTTGCCGGACTCCTTCAGCCCGAAGAAGGTGAGATTACTATAAACAGTTCTTGCAGGGTGGGTCTTTTGGAGCAGGATGTAAGGTTCCCAGAAGGCTGCACTCTTCATGATTTTCTGAGACTCAGCCATGACCCTCATATAGAAATGCTCAAACGTTATGAGGAAGGGGATCAGTCCCTTATGGATGAGGTAGAAAGGTTGTCCCTGTGGGATATTCAGGATAAGTATAAAAGATATCTCAACGAGATGGGCATGGAGAGCGATCTGGAAAGAAGAATGGACACTCTCTCCGGTGGCATGCAGAAGAAGGCTGCCATAGCCAGAGTCCTAGCCATAAACCCCGCCATTTTGCTTTTGGATGAGCCAACAAACCATCTGGACGTACCAGCCATTGAGTGGCTTGAGAGCTTTCTCAAAGGTGTGAATGTAACTGTTCTTCTTGTAACCCATGACAGATACTTTCTGGACAGCATATGTTCTCAGATCATGGAGATAGACCGCCGCAAGGCCTACTTCTACAGCGGAGGCTACACAAGTTTTCTTGAAGGTCGTGAAGAGAGGTTAAATGCTCTTACAAAAGAACAGGAGAGGCTTGAGAACACTTTAAGAAGAGAACTTGAATGGCTCCATAGAGGACCAAAGGCCAGAACCGGAAAGGACAGTGGAAGAAAACAGAGAATAGAACAGATGCAGGAAAAGAGGGTACGGGTTGAGGAAGAGAAAACCAGAGCCTTTTCCAGCGTCAGCAGAAGGCTTGGGAAGAAAATCCTAGAGCTTGAGAATGTAGGGATAAAGCGTGGCGGAAAGCAGATTCTGAACAACTTCAATCTTGAGTTTGTTAAAGGCCAGAGGTTCGGAATAATAGGACCGAACGGGAGCGGGAAATCCACTCTTCTGGAAGTTCTCACAGGCTCCCTGTCTCCTGAAAGCGGAACTGTGGATACAGGCGTTAATACGGTGTTTGGCTACTATGATCAGAGTTCCATGAATCTACCATTGGATAAAACTCCGCTGGAGTTTCTTTCAGAGATAGGAGAACAGATAGTTCTTTCTGATGATTATGTGGTAACTCCTGCAAGATTTCTGGAGCTGTTCGGTTTTCCATCTTCTTTTCACAGACTTCCCATTTCAATTCTTTCAGGTGGGGAGAGAAGAAGGCTTTACCTACTCAGCACCCTTGTTAGAAATCCTAACTTTCTGGTTCTTGATGAACCTACAAATGACCTTGATATAGACACTTTAAGACGCCTTGAGGAGTATATTCTGGATTTCAATGGCTGTGTGGTTTCAGTCAGTCATGACAGAGCTTTCCTGGACAGAACCTGTACTGAGCTTATTGTCATGCCTGAGGCTCTGCGCTTTGAGGGCACATACTCTGAGTACCATGAGATAAAGGCAGAAGAGCTCTCTCAATCAGCCAGAAAACCTCAGGCAGAAAAACCAAGACACACAACCAACAGGGAGAAAAAAGGTCTTTCTTTCAAAGAGAACAAGGAGTTTGAGGCCTTAACTGAACAGATAGAGTCTCTTGAGACCGAGAAAGAAAATCTTGAAGCATTCTTCTCCTCCGGTAGTCCTGATACAACAGGTGAGAAACAAAATAGATACAAGGAGCTTTGCTCTACTCTGGCCTCTTCTTATGAGAGATGGGAAGAGCTGGCTTCAAAGGTTTGAATATGAGTAAAGAAGAAAAGAAAGGTATGATTCTGGCCCTCCTTGGAGGCGCAGGTTGGGGTCTTTCAGGTACATGCGGGCAGTTTCTGTTCAGCTATTCGGATATTGAGCCTCTGACGGTTACCATCTACCGTCTTTTCTTCTCTGGTCTTCTTCTGATTCTGATAAATGCCATAAAACATCCGCAGAACATGTTCAGTGTTTTCAAGAACTGGAAGAGCGCTGCTCACTTGGTTATCTATGCTGTCTTTGGCGTAGGGTTGTGTCAGCTTTCATACCTCAGTGCAATCAGGTATTCAAACTCAGGGACTGCTACGGTTCTTCAAAGCTCCGGTATCATATTGGTATTCATAGTTACAGCCATCATGCAGAAGAAGGCTCCAAAAACATCCGAATACGGCTGTCTGGCCTTGATTATGATAGGAGTATTTCTGTTGGCCACACATGGAAACATTCATCAACTGCAGCTTTCAGATAAGGCTCTCTTCTGGGGAGGTATGGCCACACTTGCAGTTGCCCTCTACTCTCTTTTACAGGGGAATCTTATGAAAAGATTCGGCACCAGCCTCATTCTGGGCTACGCCATGCTACTAGGAGGCATTC
>DBVL01000024.1 GCA_002308475.1 Spirochaetales bacterium UBA1265
TGGCCAACTGAGCTAAGGTGGCAAATGTCTTGCGACGTGAACTAATCTACAAAAGAATAAGAAGTTTTGCAAGTACCTCAAATAAACTTTTATAAATTTCTTTCAAAAGTATAGCTAAAAAATATAATATCTCGTTTTTGTATAAGTAAATACGCAAAAAACAGGACTGCAGAAAAGCCTGCAGCCCTTGTATAGATATTTTCTTAATTATCAGAAGGTACCAAGATCTCCAGGATGTGAACCTTCTCTTGAGCTTTCTCCTTCTGTAGAGAAGACATAGTCCTTACCAGGAAGGATGGCATTCATGATAATTCCTACTAAGGAAGCGATTGCAAGACCAGTAAGTGTTACATGTGCACTTCCGATTGTGAAGGAAATTCCGCTAGTGAATCCAAGACCACAGACAAGGATAAGAGCACCTATGATCAAGTTTCTGGACTGTGTGAAGTCAACCTTGTTCTCTACTACGTTTCTTACTCCTATTGCAGAGATCATACCGTAAAGGATGAAGGATACACCACCGACAATTGCTGTCGGAAGTGAGTTGATAAGAGCTGAGAACTTCGGACAGAAGGAAAGGACTATTGCGTATACAGCAGCAAGTCTTACTACCTTGGGATCGTAAACCTTTGAAAGAACCAGAACACCAGTGTTCTCACCGTATGTTGTGTTTGCAGGACCGCCGAAGAAGGCTGACATAGCTGTAGCAAGACCATCTCCAAGAAGTGTTCTGTTGAGGCCCGGGTTTTCAACAAAGTTCTCACCTACAGTTGCTGAGATAGCTGAGATATCTCCTATATGCTCCATCATGGCTGCTACTGCTATAGGTGCCATGACAAGGATAGCTGTGAGGTCGAACTTTGCAATGGAGCCTGAGAAGTTTGTGCAGAACTCAGGAAGTCCAATCCATGCTGCTTCACGGACTGCAGTGAAATCAATCAGGTTTGCTCCGAAGAGATTTGCAATTAAAGCTATTACATAAGAACCTACTACACCGAGAAGGATAGGAATAATCTTGATCATTCCCTTACCCCAGATGTTTGCAACTATGATTATGCCCATGGCAAGAAGAGCAAGTGGCCAGTTGCTAGCTGCATTAGATACTGCTGAAGGTGCAAGGTTAAGTCCTATAAGGATGATAATTGGTCCGGTTACAATAGGAGGAAGGAATCTCATGACTTTTCTTACTCCAACCAGCTTCATAATCAAGGCAAGGACAAGATAAAGAAGACCTGCTACAACTATTCCACCACCGGCATACTGAAGTTTTTCAGCTGCAGAGATTGTAGCATACTTTCCTGTGTTCAGTGCTGCTACTGCTGCATATCCACCAAGGAATGCNNAGATAAGGTGAAACAGAAGTGTTCCAAGTCCTGCCATAAGCAGAGTTGTCTGCATGGAAAGAGGAAGTCCAAAGGAATTTACAAGGATCGGAACGAGAACTGTTGCGCCGAACATTGCAAAGAGATGCTGAAGTCCCAGAACCATCATCTTGGGTTTACCGAGTACTGTTGCATCTTTGATAGGCTGGTTTGAAATTTTTGTCATATTTCTACTCCTAAATAAAGATTCCAAAAAAAAGACAACCACAAAAGTGATTGTCTTAAAATTCAATACCAAAAGTAAAAAAGGTGGTAAGATCAAATCCGCTTGTCCTTATCAAAGTACCAAGAATCATCAATCACCTCCTGATTTCTAAGAAGGTAACTTATCAAAATATTGATTCTTTGAAAAGACTTGAAAAAGGATTATTTAAAAAAATCTTTATTTTATTTTCCGGCACTCCATGTAATAGCGTTTTTCGTCAGCTTCTCCCATTGAGAAAGTCTTTCTTGGAAGTGCGCCATCCTTGATAATGGTTTCAAAGAAAGTAGCCTTATCAATTGCCGGCAGGAATATTCCTATATTGCCCTTCTCGCTTCCGAGTTTGTCGGTAACATCCAGGCCATGAATATAGTCAACCTGATATCCTTTACCTATCAGTGAATCCAATATTCTCTGTATGGTGCCTGCGGCAATATTCGACTTCGGCTTCTTTACTCTTACATAAACATGTTTGTCTTCCGTGCAGTATCCAAAGCCCTGGACACTCTGGTCTTTCATGCGGGAAGCTATGCAGTTCTTGCAATTAACGGTCTCATATTCTATTCCATCAGCAACCTTTTCCAACTCAGAAATGAACACATCCTCAGGTACGTTGAAAAGAACTCTGTGTATGCTTTCAAAAACAAGACCCGGATCAAATATGTTCTCCAGTTCCACCAGGCAGAATCTTGCAGGGTGGGTTTTTCTCTCTTCCTCAGACAGATTCTGTTTTATATCTTCCCAACAACTCTTTGCTGTAGCAAAACTATGGTTTCCGTCTCCCATAGCAAAAAGAAGAGGATTTGACTTATCAAGATCAGAAGTAAGCTTTTCAAAGGAACTCAGAACAGATTCAAGGTCTTTCTCTGAATTCACCAGATAAGCTTCAACTTTTCCTCCGTTTTTCATCAAATCGGTCTCATATACTTTCTCTAGCTGGTCTTTTTTCGCATAGAGGTTTTCAATAATCTTCTCTTTTGCATCTGAAATCAAAACCATGATATGTGGAATCTCAAGTCCGGCGTCCTTTCTTATGGCCTTTCTTGGCGGTATTCTGGACAAGATGGTACCTTCAGTTGCCCTGATAAGGCTCTTGGAATCTTTATCCCAGCTGTACCTGTCCAGGTCAAGAGCTGCCATAAGACCAAGTCTGAAAGTGTTGCCACAGGTTCTCTTTACAAGGAAGAAACAGTTCTCATAGGTCTTGAACAAGCCACTTTCCATATAGGAAGCCATGGTACTGTTTATGTTTTTTATTCTCTGCTCTGAATCTCCATCTTCAAGATAGCACTCTGGAAAAATCAGTTTTAATGTTGAAGGACTATCCCCAACATACTCTTCAACATCTTTCCAGTAATCTTTCTCTGAAGTGTACTGGTCACAGGCAACTACTGCCCATTTCTTAAGATCCACATCTTCACGTGGAATCATGATATCAGCAGGTCTTACCCCAAGCTCAATGAATCTTTCTGTGATTGATGACATATAGCGCTCCTTGTTTTTAAGTATAATTTGTTTGCAACAATTTGCAACAGAATAATTGAACCTAGACCATTTCATGTCAAACGGATAGAATAATTTCAAATGATAGGAAAAAGAAGAGTACTTAGCCTTTTAAATGAATTTGCTACCTTTTTGATAGGGATGATCATCCTCTTCTGTGCATTGTATTTCTTTCTTTATGCCTTTAATGTTGAGGAAGGTTTTTATTCTTTCCTCATCAGACTGATGAAAGCTTTCTTCTATACTGAGTTTGCATTGAATCTTCTTGTATTGCTGCTGTCAGTTCTGTTTTGGATAACCGATCGTAGTTTTGAATATGGTTATTTTCTTAAAAGCATTTTGAGAACAGTTATAATTGCAGTCATCTATCTTGTTATTCAGTTGATTGAGATTGTTGTAAACAGGGGTGCAAGTATCAACCTATAAGGTGCTGAGCATCATAAAGACCTTGGCGGAGTATCTTAAAAGGTTTTTCAGTTACATCTATTATAGTGGACGCAACCTCACCTTGGACCTCTGGTCCTCTTACCAGACAGTCAACAAGAGCTTCAAACCTGCTGCATATATTTGAAAAACTTACAAGAGTTGGCTCTCCAGACATGTTTACTGAAGTTGAATAAACCGGGGCATCAAGCTTTTCAAGAAGTCTCTGCAGAAAAGGATCATCCGGAACCCTTATCCCTATGGTGCCACCTTCTTTTGCCTTCAGAATGGCAGTAAATGGAGCCGGCCAGGCATCCAGTATTACCTGGGGAATCTCAGAAGCAAGACTCATGGCCTGCTCTTTTGTTGCC
Source organism: Spirochaetales bacterium UBA1265 (assembly GCA_002308475.1). Lineage (GTDB taxonomy): Bacteria > Spirochaetota > Spirochaetia > Sphaerochaetales > Sphaerochaetaceae > UBA1265. The sequence continues at coordinate 3,882 of DBVL01000024.1, forward strand.
AGAATAAGAAAAGGTTTATCAGCGTCTCTTCCCTTAATCTCTTTAAGAGGCTTTTCTCCAAGTCCGTAGATGGCACATAGACCATAGATAGTATCACATGGAAGGACTATGACGGCCCCGTCAGCCATCAATGTAGTAAGTGTCTGAAGTGTCTCCGGATTTGTCTTGTTCAAAATCATCTTCTGTCTGCCTCTTGGAATCAATGATTGCAGCAAACAAAACAACCAAAGCGGAAATGCCGACTGCAATAAGAATGCATATTACAGGTTTTAAGGGAGTGAATTCAATAACCTGAGGCTTGTTTTCTGGTCTGGAATAACTTTCCTGAAGTGCGGGAGAAGGAAATCTGTAAACCTCATCTCCTTCAACATAGTAACCAAGGCCTATGGCAGCATCTCTAAGTCCTTCCTCTGTGGAAAGCTTATCTCTTTGCCTCTCAAGTGCCTCAAGTTCAGTATTCATGCTGTCTTCTTCATATTCAATCAGATGAAGATGGCTTAAGAGAGCCTTGTTGTAATAATAACCATTGGTACCAAAAATACCTGTAATAAGAAAGAAAAAACTGAGGACTGATATTAAAAACAATACAATGTATTTTCTTGTCTTTGGCATATTCAGTTTAATAATAGTCTCAAATGTAAAAATGTAAAAGAGGTGTTCCCTTCAGGGTTTTCAATCCTCATGGTTCAGAGTGAAACTCATCCTGTCCTTGCACAGAACTGTTTCCGGAAATACTTCTCTTGCCTCATCAAGAAGGGTGTACAGTTCCCTATCAGTATATCTTGGACTGTAGTGAATAAGCCCCATCTTCTTTACTCCTGCCTGAAGTGCAATAGTGGCACTCTGCGTACTGGTCATATGCTTTTTCTCATATGCATCCTGGGAAAGATCCTTGGTGAACATGCCTTCACATAGAAGAAGATCTGAATTTTTCACATAGTTTGCTATATGGGACATGTACATGGTATCTGTAACATACGAGAACTTTATACCTTTTCTCGGTTTCCCAAGAACCTGGTCTGAAGTGACTGTTGTTCCGTTCTCAAGAGTTACGCATTCCCCTCTTTGGAGTTTTCCCCACATGGGTCCCATTGGAACACCCAAGGCTTGTGCCTGCTCAACTGAGAACTCTCCTGGGCGGTCTTTTTCAGTTAAAACATAACCATAACAGGGTTTTGTGTGTAAAAGAGGAATGGCTTCCACCTTGTACTCATCAGTTTCAAGGATTACTCCTGGTTCAACGGGAATGAATTTGATCTGGTAGTTAATATACATATCCAGAAGTTTTCTGTTTGAATCTATATAATCTTTGAGTTTTTCCGGTCCGTAGATGTAAAGTGGTTCAGACCTTTCTACCTGAGAGGACAGCATGAGAAGTCCAGGTAGTCCTGTGACATGATCTGCATGCATATGGGAAATAAAAATAGAAGAGATCTTCTTCCAGTGAAGATTAAGCATTTTAAGGCTTACCTGCGTTCCTTCTCCGCAATCAAACAGGAACAGATCCCCATTCCTTCTGACCATGGCAGAAGTCAGGAACCTTCCAGGAAGAGGTTGCATTCCACTTGTACCTAAAACAAAGACTTCAAAACTCATAAGACAGAGAATAACAGTTTTACAGACTTGTGAACAGTTGAACAGGCGTAATCCGTGCTGTCCTTCTCAATGTAAGGCGCACTGTAATGAAGCTGATTAACATAAGAGCAGATAAAAGCAGGATTATGCTAAGGAAAGGAACAGTTACATCAAAATCAAGAAGATAGAAGGAAAGCCCCTCCAATCCGGCTTTTGACAGGTATGATAGCAACGGTGCCATATTCAGGGAAAGAATGAGTCCAAGAATAAGACCAACCAATATACCTGCAATTGTAACTATATATACAGAAACAAATAAGTAGTTTTTTATAAGAGAATTATCAGATCCCAAAAGCTTGTAGATAGCTATGTTCCTCATATCATCTTCCACTATCTGATTTGCTAATGATGCTGTATAAAACGCAGCCACAGCCACAACCAGAAGAAGAATTATCATGATCATCTGACGGCTGGCTACAAAGTTCTCATATACGGCTGTATTCTTTGTTTTCCAAATGTATGTTTTTTCAAGGCTGGGCAAATAAGAAAGAACACAATCAAGATTTTCAGCGTATGAAGAATCAAGAATAAGTTCAAATGAGGAAGTTTCTGCTGAGAACAGTTTCTGTGCATACTCATAATCAACAAAGCTCAAACTCTTATCAAGGCTGTCATACCCTGTATAGAAAACACCTGAAACTCTGGCAAGGACAGGTCTTAATACCCTGTCTGAATTCTCAGGAACAACCATCATTGCAACCTTATCTCCGACTGTCACATTCAGTTTTTCAGCGGTAGAGCGGCTGATTATTATTCCGCTTAGATTGGATTCTTCCTCTGATTTGGAGATGAAATGAAGTTGACTACTTCGTTTTTCATTGAAATAAGAATCATTTACTCCTTTAACAAGAAGCGGAGCTGTTTCTGTTGATGAGTATAGAAGAACATTTCCGGAAATAACAGAATCTGCACTGTAAAGCATGTAATCAGGGATAGAAGATATGTCCTGTTTTGTCTGTATATGTCCATCTGAAAGGCAGATATACTTTTCTGTTATTCCTCTCATCATGCTTTCTGAGAAAACAAGGGCAAAAACAAGAGGAGCTGTAACAAGAGCAATCAGAATAAAACATCCGGTGAGTCTGGAACGTGATTTGAGTTTTTTGAAGATGTTTATCTTAACAAACGGATTCATTTCACATCCTTGATCAAAGTCAGTTTTCTGTTTGTAAGCAGATAGACTCTGTCACACTTCTGCGCAAAGTCATTGTTGTGGGTTACAAGAAGAAGACTCTTCTTTTCAGCTTTTGCCAAAGACAGTAAAAGATTCTCTATCTGAGATGCGTTCTCCTCATCCAGTGCTCCTGTTGGCTCATCAGCCAGAATCACGTCCGGATTGTTAATAAGAGCTCTGCATATGGCTACTCTCTGCTTCTCTCCTCCACTCAGCTGCGATGGATAATGGTTGAGCCTCTCAGTTAAACCTGTCATTTCAAGCAGATCCATGGCACGCTGTCTGCAGTCCTTTTCCTTTGTTCCTGATATAAGAGCAGGAACAAGAACATTTTCAAGAGCTGTAAAATCCTCAAGCAGAAGATTTGCCTGAAATATGAAACCTATATGTTGGTTTCTGTGGTATGACTTCTGTTTGTCATTCAAGGTTGCAAAATCCGTTCCGCTGCAGATAACCATGCCTTCTGTAGGAGAATCAAGACCTCCTGCTATCTGTAAAAGAGTGCTTTTTCCGCTACCACTTTTTCCGATAATAGCAGTTGAGACACCTTCCTGAGCAGCAAAATCTATCTTGTCCAATATGAGGAGTTCACCACTACCCTTTCCGGCAGATGGAAAAGCTTTTGATACGCCTTTCAGTTCAATCGGGTACATTCGCTATTACCTCCATTATATCTTTCCTGATGGTTTTTCTGCATGCCGCCTGAACTAAAATGTATGTCAGAAGAAGTACGCATGTGCAGATTAGAAGTATTTCTTTAAGTCCAATTACAGCCGTGAATGGAATGGCTGTAAGTATGGTTGTCTGTTTTGTAAGCAGGTAGATAATCCTATCAACAATAATAAGTATATTTTGAATGTTTGAGACAGCCAGATAACCAATTATCACACCGAAGATTTCACCGGAAACACAAATAATCATGGCTTGAAGAACAAATATCAGGTTCAAATCCCTGATCCTGCAGCCCAATGCTCTCAGCATGGCTCCTTCAGTTTGTTTTACTTTTATCAGACGTCTGGTTGTATTTCTCAGGTTCACACAGAGAATCAGGAACATGAAGAGCATAAAAACATACATGATGGTTTTTTCAAGAGTCAACGCCGAATACAAGGCTTTGTTGTACTCCTGCCATGTTACTGTCTTGGCTTCTGGGTCAAGTGCCTTGACAGCTTCAGCAAAGCGTGATGTGTTCATATCTGTATATACAGCATAGATAATCTGAGTTTTTGGATTAATGGATAAAAGAGCATCTGTAGACATGAGGATGGTACTACTGCTGTAGTTTGAGATGGAGGAACCATAAACACCTCCAATCCCTGATTCAGTGGTAAACGGGACTATTGTTGCAGTCTTTCCAGGTCGGAGAAACGTGAGTTCTATATTATCCTCAAACCTTATTCCCAGTGTGTTAAGCATGGAAAATGAGACCGAAACCAGATTGCCTAGTTCCTCATAGTCAGTGTAAAAGTTCAAGCTTTCTGAAAAACGATCATCAGTAAGTAAGGGATAGGAAATGCCTCTGACTCTTGCTGTGGCGCTTTTCCCACTGTTCTTGTCTACAATAAGAACAGCTGTTTCACAGGTTTCATACACTGAACAGGATTCATCAATGGCTTTTAAATCAGAAATGCTGATCTTGCTTGATACTACAGTTAGGTCATAGGACTCAATATTTCTCAGATGTCTGAGTTGAGAAGTCTGAAGACCGTTCATTACAGCACTTACAATCATAAGTGCTATTATCCCAGTTCCTATGCCCAGAATCTGCATGATTGCGCTGTGTCTTCTTCCACCACTTTTTGAGAACGCATATTTGAAAGCAGTCTTTAGAATAAACATCAGAGATACTCTACCTTAACAACCTTTACAAGATCCGTAGCATAAAGAATTCTTGCTATGGCCTTTCCTCTATTGTAGATTGTTTTGACAAGCCCGTCATTTGAATATAAGCCGGTTTCCATAATTATGGAGTTTTCATATTTCTCATAAGAAATAAGTTTACCTTTTTTATAATACTCTTTTCTGACTTCAGTATCTGTTCTTATGATAATTGAAGTAAGTACAGAGTCTTCATCATACACATACTCTGTAAGAACCCCACCCTTTTCCTCACTTAACAGCAAACCTGAGGCAGAATACTTATAGACAGAGTTGTCCTCAATATAGACTATTCTACCTTCCTCATCGGTGGTAAAATTCCCTTTGTAAGGGAGACCGGAATCTGAAACAGAAATAGATTCCCCTCTTTTCACTGCTATTAGCCTGAAATCAACCGGGTCTCTCAAGTAGTACTCTACACTTATATTTCCTGTCTGATCTTCAATGCTTGTAAAAAGCAGAAGTCCATCCAGATATGTATAGGCATAGGAACAGCCGTCTTCATCAGTCTCTTTTATAAGGTATGTTCCGTCATAAACTCTTGAGGCTACGGAATAGAGTGAGAACATAGAGAACAGGATGATAAAAGAGATAAGCAGCTTTCTCATTTTCCAATAAGTGTGTTTATATACTCTTCCTTGTCAAAGACCTCAAAATCCTCATAGTGTTCACCTGTACCGACAAAAGCTACAGGAATACTAATCTGAGTCAGAGCTCCAGCCTTGGATTTTGAATCATATTTGGTAAGAATAACCGCATCCAGGTTTACAGCCTGATTGAAAAGCATGGCCTGACTTACAGCATTCTGACCCGTGGTTGCATCCAGAACCAGGATTTTTTTCACGTTTTCAGGTTTGACTCTGCCACAGATGATCTTGTTTATCTTCTGAAGTTCCTTCATAAGATTTTCTTTATTATGCATTCTTCCTGCGGTGTCACAAAGAATAAGCTCATCACCTTTAGCTATGGCACTTGTTATGGCATCATAAACTACAGCTCCAGGGTCACTTCCGCTTTCCTGGTGAACTATTCTTGTTCCTGTTCTTTCTGCGTGCATCTCAAGCTGCTCTATTGCAGCAGCCCTGAAGGTGTCTGCTGCAGCCATAACTACCTTATAGCCTTTATCAGTATAGTATCTGGCCATCTTGCCTATGGAAGTTGTTTTACCTACTCCATTAACACCAAGAACAAGATAAACATTAAGTTCTCCTCTTGTTGGCTCAAGTACTGTTGCTTCTATTTTTCTTGATATGGCGTTTTTTACTAAAGATGTGAGTTCTTCCTCTGTTTCTGGTTTTTCATCTCTGACCAGATCACTGATTTCCATGGCATTCTTGCCACCAAAATCTCCTTCTATCAAAGTGTCTTCCAGTTCTTCAAAAAAAGATTCATCAAGTTTTTTCTTAATCCCGAAAAGAGAAGCAAGTCTGGCACCAAATCCTAGTTTTCCCATTTAAGTCACCTATTAGTGTTGTAAGTAGCGCTGTTATAATAATCAATAAGATTATAAATCATGTTACCTATAGAAATTACAATAAGACCAGATGAAACAGTATCTGCCATCCGGTAGTATGAACTGTCAGAAGGAATAACGGCATTTAAAGCTGCCTTTAATCCTATACTCAAAAGCATGCGTCCAAAAGAAGCATAAAAATTATCAGAAGACTTTCTGTAAATAAGTGAATCTTCCATCCACTTTGGCTTGAGAGTGCTTTCAACCTTCTCTGTTTCCTCTGTAATTGAGATATGGCTGTCAGAGTAACCTTCCGCTTTAAGAGCCATAACCAGAGGCAGAGAGTACTTCTCAACCGTGAGGGGTGTCCACCCAATGCTTTTCCCATCAATGAAAACTTCAGCAGGTATGTTTGTCTCTATATTCAGGCCAGAGTATTCCTCTAAAGAAACTTCAGAAGTTTCGGTAACAGGTGAATAAGAGAAATAAGCACCTAGATTAAGCAGTTCTTCAATGGTAAAAGCATCTGTCTGAGAAGAGATAACTGTAGAAATCTCAACAGTTTCATCATACAGGAGGTTATAAACAGTAATGGTTCTCAAAGATACTGAGTCCAGATCCTTAATCTCACTGAAAACCAGGACTTCACAGTTGTTCAATGAACAAAGATATTTAAGAACCATATGGTCATCGGAATATGCAGAGTCTGCAGTTGAAACCTTTATCTGAAAGTCTTCATCATCATCCTTGTATGAATATGAGGCAATTGCATTCTCAGCTTTTCTGATTTCCGAACTGCTTTCTTTACCGTAGGCCTTGTGGAGGCTCTCCTCAAGCGCAATCAGATCCCTCTCAGTCCTGATCTTTGAGAGCAATTCAGACAGCTGAGCTGAATAAGGAACTGTCTTAACTGTATCTTCAAGGAATTCCTTTATCTGTGTATTCCCAGGACAAAGGCATACGTTAAGAGTGGAGGCAAAACACAAAGAGCTGAGAATAATCAAAAACGCAACCAGAAATAATCTTTTCAATTATTTCTCCTGGTTCCGGCGCA
>DBVL01000028.1:0-6053 GCA_002308475.1 Spirochaetales bacterium UBA1265
GTCGAGACCCCGTCATAGGTGCCGTCAAAGTTTGCAAACACACGGCTTTCGCGGATTTTCGGAATATAGGTATCATAGGCTCCGCCCGTCTTTCCGGGACGCGGATAGACATCTATCCATGAAGAATCAAAGGCATGGCGGGCAAACTCACCCATCTCAGGATTGAAAGCTCCGTAGTTCTCAACCACAATCCTGCGCGCATCTTCCAGAGAGTAGGAACTCTCAGCCTTTCCGACCGGAGCAAAGATATCAAAGAACGCAAGCTTCTCAACACCCAGAAGTCTTGCCTTTGTCTTCAGGTATGAGCGGAAGACGGGAAGGTTCTTCTCAAGCGTAGAGATAAGGGCAGAAAGGATTTTCTCATTTATTCTGGCTGTAGCACAGGAGCGTTCAATCGGAGACTTCCAGGACCTTCTCTTTTCCAGAGAGATACTGGTCCCCTTGATTGAGTTAAGAGCATAGGCAAAGGCTATCTCATGCTCCTTCCAGATTCCAAGCTCTGCCTCGTAGGCCTTTTTGCGTATTTCCCTGTCAGCATTTGTTGCAAGAGCCCTTAGCTCTATGACAGTCTTTTTCTCTCCATTCAAAAGTGCAGAGGCGGAAGAAGAGATGGCCTCCTGGAGCCTTGAATAGCTGTCACTACCGCTTCTCATAAGATCACTGGCAAGCTCCTCCATCTCCTTAGGCATCTGGTGCTTTGCATTCTCGGAAATCTCCTTCAGAATATAGGAGTAGTCAGGATTCTCTGAGGCATATTCAGCACATTCAGATTCATGAGAAGCCACATATTCAGTGAATAAAGTATTGCACACAGTGTAGTCCATAAACAGGTTATCTACCCTGTTCAGGGCATTTACGGCACTCTTGTCTGTGGTGTTCACGGAAACAAGACAGTTCGCGTATGTTGAAAGAGTAACTATCAGATCAGTTATCTCATTCATATGGTCTATCTGAGAAGAAAGGGAAAGAGCCCCCTCTTCCATATCTTTTCTCAGAGCCTTGAGAAGACTCTCTGCTTTCTTGAGATCCTCAGCCAACTCAGCAGAGTCTGCAGAAGGATAAACACTGTTAAGATCCCATCTGTTATCAGCCATTCTGTTTTCCTTTTCTGATTATTCGTCTGAACCGTTTTCCAGTCCATATTCTTGGATTTTTGTTATAAGGGAGCGCCTTGAGATACCAAGCTCCTCGGCAGCCTTGGTACGGTTACCTTCCCACCTTTTAAGCGCCTTGACTATGGCAAAACGCTGAGATTCCTTGAGGGTAAGAACCTCTGGGACATCTTCAAGCAACCTTGTGGGCCGGGGTCTCTGGAATGAAGGATCTGAGCTTCTTATGTCCAGAGAATCTGCAGTCACCAGATCCCCGTCAGTAAAAATCAGGGCACGCTCTATCACGTTTTCAAGCTCTCTGACATTGCCCGGGAAAGAGTAACTCTTGAGCACAGAGATTGCCTCAGGGGTAAAGCCTCTAACGTGCCTGTTCATGGAAGCGCTCAACCTCTTGAGAATCCAATTTGAAAGAAGAGGTATGTCTTCCTGCCGCTCGCGCAATGCCGGAATCCGTATTCTCACCACATTCAGTCGGTAGAACAGATCTTCCCTGAAGGTGCCTTCGGCTACAGACTCCTCAAGATTCCTGTTGGTTGCACAGACTATGCGCGCATTTATGGGTATGGGGCTTGTTCCTCCCAACCTGGTTATACTCTTGTCCTGAAGAACTCTCAAAAGTTTTACCTGCAGAGGCAGAGGCATCTCACCTATCTCATCAAGAAAGAGCGTTCCACCGGAGGCCAGCTCAAACATGCCTGTCTTTCTGCTTACCGCTCCTGTAAAGGCGCCCTTCTCATGTCCGAAGAGCTCACTTTCAAGGAGGTTCTCAGGAACTCCTCCTATGTTTATGGCCACAAATGGACCTGAGGCCACCTGGCTCTGTTGGTGGATGGTTCTTGCCACAACCTCTTTTCCAGTACCGCTTTCACCGGTTATCAGAACAGTTGAATTTGCACCGGAGATTCTGGAAAGAAGGTTCTTTATCTTCATCATCTCAGCCGACTGACCTATTATCACGGCCTCGTTTTTCTGACCCCCCTCCATCTCATGGATGGTCCTGAAGTTCTGAGCCTCAACCAGGGCCTTTATCTTGATAGTTATCTCCTCAGGGTTGAACGGCTTGACCACATAGTCCTGGGCTCCGTTCTTCAATGCTTCCACCGCGTCCTGTATCTCTCCATGGGCACTGACCATGATCACCGGCATGCGGAACCCCTCACTCCTTATCCATTTGATGAGCTGAAGCCCGTCCATCCCGGGCATGCGAAGATCAACTATGCAGATATCAAAGGCCTCTTCTCTCAGGATTCTCTGAGCGGAAAAGGCATTCTCAGCTTCCCTGGAATCTATTTTCTCTATCTTCAGATAGCGACTCATCAGGGTTCTGATATTAGTCTCATCATCAACAATCAGAACTTTCATGCCTCACCTCCTCACGCTTTTTTACCACTTGTGCTTGCTGAAAGATATGGAAGTTCAACCTCAACAACTGTTCCTCCTCCATCTCTCGGAGAAAGCTTGAGAGTTCCTCCTGCTGCATTCACAAACTGTTTTGATATGGACAACCCTATCCCTGAACCATGTATTTTCGTTGTGAAGAATGGATCAAATATCTTTTTCATGGCTTCCTCAGAGATTCCATCACCGCGGTCCATCACATCTATGTAGACCCTGTCTTTTTTCTTTTTGATTTTTATCTCAACCTCGGCTTCCCTTCCTTCACAGCTTTCAGTTGCATTCTTGATTATGTTCTCAAAAACTGAGCGGGCTCTGTCTGCATCAAAGGAAACGGTTATCATGTTTATTCCGGAGAAATCCATTCTTATGTTCTGTCTGAAGAGCCTGACTATGTCTGAAATAAAGGACACAAGCTCTATCTCTACCGGATCTCCTAAAGGATTCTTCAGAAACTCACTTACCCTGTTGGTAAGGCTGGCTATTCTTGCCACCTCATGGTCTATAACATCCAGATCAAGGGCGTATTCCTCCGGGAGCAGTTTGTGCATGAGTCCTGTTTGGATGGTAATGGCAGAAAGAGGATTCTTTATCTCATGAGTGAGGGTTCTTACCGCAGCACCCAGTTTAACAAGGTTCTCGTTCTTAGCTATCTCTTTCTTATACTCTCTGTTTGAGTTGTAAACGTTAAGAATAATCATAAACAGCAATGTCAGTGCTATCATGCCAACAAAGACAGAGATTCTTACGCTTCTTATGCTCAGCAGATACCCTGATCCGTCAGATTTGACATATACAATCTCCGGTATGTCAGATATCTGAAGATCCAAAGTCCCGTTTTCTCCGAATCTGAGGGCTCCTATCTCAAAAGCCACATTCAACCTTGAAAGCCTGAAATAATCTATGCTCTTTTCAGACTCATCCACCATGTAGACTCCGAGGGTGGAGTCCTGATTCTGCGCCATGTTTGCAACCAGATTCTCAATGGGAAGAATCTCAGGAGCCTCTCCCAGACCCTTGTAAAGGCGTCCGTCTGCACTGTAGATTCCTACGGCATAGATGTTTTTATCTTCCATTGCCGCCAAGGCCTTCTCATCACTTTCCGTTAGTGCCATGTAGATGGCATTGAAGCTCTGCTCAGAACTGAACTTCAGCTCCAGAAGAATCTTCTCTTCTATATTTCTTGAGTAAAGGACTATCAGTCCTATGAAAAGCAGATAGGCCACGCACATGCCTGTGTAGAACAGAATATGCTCACGTCCATGAACAAATTTGAATTTGATTTTGTTTGCAGTAAAACTTTTCGCAGGCATGAAAAAATTATACAGCAAACTTCTCTATTGAACAACAAGAGCGCCAAGGTGGGATTATTCGTAGTTCAGGGCCTCTATAGGATCCAGCATGGCAGCTTTCTTGGCCGGATACCATCCGAAGAAGAGGCCTATGAATGTGGAGAAACCAACGCTTATGACGTAGGATTTGATTGAAATGGAAAAACTCCAGTCCACAAGCCGGCATACAAGAAAGCTTATTCCACTTCCAAGGGCTATTCCTACCAGTCCTCCGACCATGGTAAGCACTATGGCCTCAGTAATGAACTGACCTCTTATGACCTTTGGAGATGCCCCAAGGGCCTTTCTTATTCCTATCTCCTTTGTTCTTTCGGCAACAGAGACAAGCATTATGTTCATGATTCCTATTCCGCCTACAAGTAGGGAGATTCCGGCAATTGCCGCAAGGAAGGTGCCGAAAGTGCCTGTTATGCTTGAGGCTATCTCAGAGAGATTTGCCTGTGAGAACACAAAGAAACTGTCCGAGCCGACCAGTCTGTTCAGGAAGGCTGAGATATTATCACTTACAGTGACTGCGTTGTAACCGTCAGCAACCTTGATCACATAGTTTCCCACGTAGGAGACATTCTGGATCCTCTGGGTGAAGGTGTTGTAGGGAATGTACAGAGAATCATTGTATGAAGCAGTAAAGCTTGAGTCCTTTTTCTCCATGACTCCTATTACAGTGAAACTCTTGCTTCCCTGGCTCCTGAAAAGGCTTATGCTGCTTCCTACCGCATCTCCGTCAGGGAAGAGGCTCTTTGCTATGGATGAGCCGAGAACCACAACCTGAGAACGTTGGATATTCTGGTCCGATGTGAACCAGGACCCTTCTGCCACGTTGTAGTTGTTTATGGTATGGTAGTCAGAGGAAACACCGTAGACGTTGTTCGTCTTTATGATCTTGCCGTTACGGATACGGATTCTGCTTGAGCTTATTCCTATTACTGCTTCTATTCCTTCAACATTCTCCATGAGCCTCTGTCCGAGCCTCTCATCAAAGGTATCATAGTTCTTGGCAGTAGGGGTTGCCGTGAGAGATATGGTGTCTATTCCGCCGGACTCCAAGCTTGCCGTTATGCTTCCTGCGGCACTGGCTCCAAGGGTGAGTATGGCCACTACAGAACCTACTCCAATGACTATTCCCAGAAGGGAGAGAATGGAACGCATCTTGTTTGCAAGCATGGACTTGAAAGCCAGCTTTATGTTTTCAAAAAACATCAGTCCTCTCCTCCTTCTATCCTACCGTCACGGATTTTCACAAGGCGGGGACAGGCCCGCCCTATCTCGTCATTATGTGTGACAATCACAATTGTATTGCCCTCCTGATGAAGGCTTCTGAAAAGATCCATTATCTGGTTTCCGGTATGCGTATCCAAAGCACCGGTAGGCTCGTCAGCCAGGATTATATCTGGCTCAGTGACTATGGCACGGGCTATGGCAACCCTCTGCTTCTGACCACCGGAAAGCTCGTTGGGTCTGTGCTTCATACGCTCGGCAAGGCCAACTCTTTCCAGGGCGTGCATGGCCCGCTCACGCCTCTCACCAACCCCCATTCCGCTGTAAAGAAGAGGAGTTATCACGTTATCCAAAGCATTCAGCCTTCCCAGAAGATTGAACTGCTGGAACACAAACCCTATGCGTCTGTTTCTAATATATGCCAGCTCTGACTCGGAGAGGGACCCTGTGTCTTCTCCACCTATGAGTATGTGGCCGTCAGTCGGGGTATCTAGGCACCCTATCAGGTTCATCATGGTTGACTTTCCGCTTCCTGAGGGGCCCATTATTCCCAAAAACTCACCGCGTTCAACGGAGAGGGAGACATTGTCCAGAGCTTTGACCACACTGTCCCCTACTACAAAGTATCTGGATATGTGGTCCATTCTGATTACTTCATCCATAGCTTACCCTATGCTCACATTATGCTCACGTTTCTTACCAAAGAGCCGAGTCCTGATGTTGTGTCAAAGATGACAGTATCTCCGCTCTTCACGTTTCCTGAGAGTATCTGATAGACATTCTCGCCAAGATACTTGACCTGTACAGTCACTCTCTCTGTGCTTCCGTCCTCATTGAGCTTTGTAACGGTATAGACTCCGTCATTCTCGCTGACAGCACTCTGGGCCACAAGAAGCATGCTCTGCTCCTTTCCTGTGTTTATCTTGCCTTCAAAGGAGAAACCAGGCTTGAGTCCTGCTGGCGGGTCCTCAATTAT
>DBVL01000028.1:6110-9748 GCA_002308475.1 Spirochaetales bacterium UBA1265
TTTACTCCTGGAGCTGAGTCACTGTTCAGTACTGCAATCATACCTTTCTCAAGATTCTGCACATCTATCTCATCAACCTCAACGGTGGACTTGTACCTGCTGTCATCTATTATCTTCATGATGGCTGTTCCTGCCTGGAAGTAGTCATCCACCTTTGCCTTTACAGAGACAACAACTCCGTCAAAGAGTGCATAGGCATAGGTGTTCTCAAGCTGCTGTTCCGCCGCATTCAAACGCATTCTGTAAAGCTCAAGCTCTCTCTCGCTTGTTCCGCTGACCTGGGCTCTCTCAAGCTGAAGCTTTGCGGAAGCCACCTCGTACTTCTGGTTGGTGTTGTCAACTGTTGCAAGTAGCTGACCCTTAACAACACGCTCGCCCTCCTCCACGTAAACCGCTGTAACGGTTCCACTGGCTCTGAGCATGACGTCTTGGGAGTCATAGGCTTCCACATAGCCTGAGACATCTACAATGGGGACGCTTACCTTCTCATAGACAGTTGTTGACTGCTGTACAGGACTCATCATCCTTCTGGATAAAGAAACGGACTCTTCAGCCCAAGGCCATCTTCCGTTTTTCAAATGGAAATTATATGAATAAATAAGGAAGACAAGGACTGCAAGGATAATAAGCAGTATTATGTTTCTTCTTTTCTTTCTCTTCTTCTCTTTTTTCTTTCTTGTTGAAAGAAGTTTTTCTTCTGTATTTCTGTTTTCCATGTTCTTTCCTTATGTTAAAGATTAAGAAGCTTGATTCTGTTTTCCAGAATCAGAGCCTGAAGCTTGAGGACAGTAGTGTTCACACTGTCACATCTCACATCAAAGAGGGCGTCTTCAAGGCTCTCTTCTGATGCCATTCCGCTGTCATAGAGGCGCTGTGTCATCTCAAGTGTTCTACTATGGTAATCACATGCTATCTTGTTCTGAGTCTCCGACTGTCTGTACTCATTGATTGCACTTTTCAAAGCTTGGGCTGAGGAGGCGTAGGCAGAAACAGCCTTATCCAGATCAGCCTGCCTTTCAAGAACCACGTTTGTCAGGCGCTTTTCAGTTATCTCATCAGTCTTTGAGGTTGAGGAGCTGTTTGACCATTTACCTGAGATGGTGAGAACAGGCTTTAAGGGGCTCTCAAAATCAGTTCTGTCTGAAACTGTGGCGCTTATGGTCCAGTTCTTGTCCGTGTATGAGGCTCCTACAGAAGCATTCATGGAAGTTGAAACATACCTGTAGTCCTTATCAAAACTGATGACCGGAGTTGCTGAGGCAGTTGCCTTGAGGTTTCCAGTGTGGCCTGTATGTTCATACAGATCCTGTTTTGCGCCCTCAAGGGAAAGTGAGGCAATAGATACTGAGGTTGAGAGGCTCTCATCTTCTGTCATTTCCAGATTGGCTTTTCTTACTTCATCCGGCATCTCATAGTCCATGCCGTACTTATCCTTGAAGTCAGAAAGAAGGCTTTCAAGGTTTGCCTTTGTGCTGTCAATCAATGCCTTTGAGCTTTCAAGGCTCATCTCAGTCTGCAAGGCAGGAAGGCTGTCTTTTACAAGGAAACCGGCTTTCAGCTGTCTCTCATAAAGGGCTGTGCTTCTGTTATGGTTTCTCTGGGCTTTCTCAAGGGAAAGAGAAGCGTTCAGAATAGAGATCAGGCTCTGATAGAAGGAGTTCTCAAAGCTAGTCATGCTCGACTGATAGGCATACTCAGCCCTCAGTCTGGTTATACTGTCCTCCATGTTGCTTCTTGTATCTTCAAAGCTCTTTATGGAAAAGTTCTTTGTAAGAGACAGGGAGGGAGTAACACTGAAGCCTGCTTTTTCATTCAGGTTAATCCGGCTTACGGAAACTCCTGTGTTTATGAAAAAGCCGTCTCCTATCTCAGGAAGAACTATTGAAACAGATGAGGAAGGACTAAGTGCTTCAGGGTATCCTATATAAGCTGTGTCTTCAGAGACACTGACTCCGCTCTGCACGGATACAGAAGTTCCCTTTATCTCGCTCTGAGACTTCAGAAGTAGCGTGTTTTCCTTTGTTCTCTCATAGCTTCTCACTTCAGAGCTGTTCTCCTTGGCTCTCTGAAACATATCCTCTACAGAGAGAGAAAAAAGGCTCTGGAGCAGCAGCAAGAGAAGAACTGTAACGGCTATTAGACGTTTTAAGTTTTTCTTCATGATTCAAACATACTAAAAATAAACATCTTAGACTACAGTAGCACCTGTGAAAAAATGCATATGGACAGAGGACTTAATTAAGAAGATAATAGCGCTGTTATGATTAAAAAGAAAATTGAAGACGGGGAGCTTCTTGAACACCTCAACAACCTCCCCGAAGACTGCAGGCAGGTGTTTTTGCTTGCTGACGGTCAGATCCGACTGACAGGACTCAGCGGAACCACATTGGTGAATCAGATGAGGGCAAACCACAACCTCGGAGTAGTTGAAACTCTGGTTCTGGGACAGGCCTACATAGCCTCCGGCCTCATGGCCTCATCTGTCAAAGGCAACGACCGCATACAGCTTGCTGTTGAGTGCGGAGGACCCATAGGCGGCATATACACGGAAGCCTGGGCATGCGGAGCGGTTAGAGGCTATCTTAAGAACAATCCCATAGAACTTAAAACACCTCTTGAAGGAAGGAACCTTGATGTCCTCTTTGGGCCGGGCTTCATAACTGTCTCAAGAATCCTTGAAGGCAGCAAGGCTCCGTTCACAGGTCAGATCATGATGGAATATGGGGACCTGGCTAAGGATCTGGCTCTCTACTACCTCAAGAGTGAGCAGACACCTACCATGTTCTCATTGGGTATCCACTTTGATAACAAAGGCCGTGTCACGGGAGCCGGTGGGCTCTTCATTCAGGCCATGCCTAACTGTAGTGAAGAGGTTCTTCAGAGTCTTCAGGAAAAGAGTGAGTTTCTTCCGTCCGTGGCTCTGGCCTTGAGCAAGGGAAAGGACATAAAGGACTACTGTACAGAGGTCTTTGCAGATTATTCTGTTCAGCACCTGTCAAAGGAAGTTCTTGGTTTCTCCTGTCCGTGTGACAAAAAGAACTACGCTGTTTTCCTCCACGGTCTTCCCCGTGAAGAAAAGGACGCCATATTAAATGACAACAGATGGCCGCTTGAGCTGACATGCTTCAACTGCGGTTCCACATATGATTTTTCCGAACAGGAAATCAGGGAGTTATTCTGATGATTTTTTTTGCATCTGCCTCAGCCAACCAGAACGATCTGGTGGAAAAAGAAGTTATTAATGCCGGTGGTACGGATATAAGAACCAGTTCTTCAGGAATTGAGTTCTCCTCGGATCTTGAAGCAGCATACAGATTCTGTCTCAACTCAAGATGTGCAACAAGGCTCATGGTTCTGGTTCACAGATCAGAAGCCATGGACAGCACAGACTCTCTTTATGAGTACGCAAAAAAGCTCCCATGGGAAAGCTGGGTTAATCCAGATAAGACCTTTGTGGTCACTGAAACAGTCACAGACTGCAGATGGATAAGAAACAGCCACTTTGCAGCACTCAGGCTCAAAGATGCAATTGTTGAGAGAATGAGACAGAACTATGAAGGTAACAGACCTGATGTTGACAGGGAAAATCCGGACATTGTTTTCCACCTTCATGTAAACAGAAACCTTGTAAGCTGGTA
>DBVL01000088.1:0-290 GCA_002308475.1 Spirochaetales bacterium UBA1265
CCGTACTTTGGAACACAAAGGTCAGCCCCCAGATGAGAGATGTAAGAAGTAATAATCCTATGGCATTTCTTTCTTTCACAATGGACCATGGTATATAAAAAGGGGCTGTCTGCCAACAGCCCCTCAATCAGTTTGATTCTGCATCAGAGAACATGTACGGATGTAGGTTCAAATACAAGAGAACACTTTTCTCCCACTTCAAAGATTCTCTTGTTCTTTGGATTATGCTCTTCAAGCTTAACAAGAGTCTTACCTACTCTTACATGGTAGTTCTGATAAGAACCCATGAA
>DBVL01000088.1:302-664 GCA_002308475.1 Spirochaetales bacterium UBA1265
GGTCTGAGAACAACAGTATAGTTCTCACCTTCTTTCATGTTCTTATCATAGGCAACAGTTACAGGGATACCATCTACTTCAATCTGGGCATTCTTGTCGTCATGACTGATCATCTTACCCTTGAGGAAGTTTGCCTCTCCTATGAAGTCTGCAACGAACTCGCTGTTCGGATGATAATAAATCTCATGAGGAGTACCCATCTGAGCAACAACACCCTTGTTCATGATAATAATCTTATCAGAGATGGCCATAGCTTCGCTCTGGTCATGGGTAACATAGACAGCAGTAATACCAACTTCCTGCTGAATTCTTCTGATCTCAGTTCTCATTGAAACCCTGAGTTTTGCATCAAGGTTTGAAAG
>DBVL01000088.1:703-4098 GCA_002308475.1 Spirochaetales bacterium UBA1265
TGCTGCTGTCCACCTGAAAGCTGGTTAGTCATTCTGGCTTCCATGCCACTGAGTTCAACCAGTTCAAGGATTCTTGTAACTCTTTCCTTGATTTCCTCTTTTGGAACTTTTCTCAGTTTGAGTCCGTAGGCTACGTTGTCAAAGATATTGTAATGAGGCAGAAGAGCGTAGCTCTGGAAAACCATGGCTGTATCTCTCTTGTTTGGAGTAAGCTCATTTATGGCTTCATTTCCAAGATAAATCTCACCCTCGTCAGGGCTTTCAAAGCCGGCAATCATTCTGAGTGTTGTAGTCTTTCCACATCCGGAAGGACCAAGCAAGGTTACAAAACTACCTGGCTCAATCTCGAGAGAAGTATCTTTTACTGCATAAAAGTCCTTCCCTGTCTTCGGATCCTTATAGATTTTTGATATATGATCGAGTCTTATTCCTTTTTTCTCTTTTTTCATGGGGTTATTCCTCCTTTATTTTGCGGCTTGTACCGAAGTACTTGATAAAGAGATTCATCAAGGCAACTGCCGTGTAGGTCACTGCAATAAGAAGTGTTGCAAATGCACAGGCAAGTCCGTATGATCCCTTCTCTGCAAACTCATTGATCTGTACGGTAATAAGCAGGAACTGCGGTGTGACAAGAAGAATGATTGCGGAGATGGCGGTAATACTTCTGACAAACGCAGTTACAAGTCCACTGAGGAATGAATCCTTGATCAGTGGAAGAGTTACTGTTGTAAACACCTTCATGGAGTTTGCACCCATGTCGTATGCACTCTCCTCAATGGATTTATCTATCTGTCTGAGAGCAGCAATACCACTTCTGGTACCTGTAGGAAGAGAACGTACTATGAATACAATTACAAGAATGGCTCCTGTTCCGTAAAGCCCCTGCAGGAAGCCTGTATGGAAGATACCACCGGCATAACCTCTGATGTATCCAACACCAAGAACTGTTCCCGGAACGGCCATAGCCAACATGGATACTGCCTCTATAAAGCCCTTTCCCTTGAACTTACGCTTGACAACAAGATAAGAGATTATCATGGAAAGAAGAGCCGTTATAGGAGCTGATATTGCAGAAAGCACGAAAGAGTCCTTGAATGCCTTAAAGCCCTTGTACCTGGTAAAAATGAGTTTAAACCACTTGGTTGTAAACGGGAAGAACTGATATCCCCAAGTCGGGAACAGAGCACCAATAGGAACGCAGATATACATGATTATGACAAACAGGGCCAGAGCACTGCACAGCACGGTAAGAGGAATTCTTACACTCTTGTCTTCAATCAGCATTCTCTGTCTGGAAGCCTTACCAGTAAGGGTTGCTGTGGATTTAGCCTCAAGGTAATACTTCTGTACTGCAAACATGAGAAGTGTTATGCAGAGAAGCACAACAGCCATGGCTGCAGCACCGGGCTTGTCATATGCACCTGTAATCTGCAGATAAATGGTTGTAGCCAATGTATCGTAGCTTCCACCAATGATCATAGGGTTTGCAAAGTCTGCAATTGACTCTATGAATGTAACAAGGAAAGCGTTTCCTATGCCCGGAAGAAGAAGAGGAAGAGTTACGGATGTAAAGACCTTTGAACGGCTTGCACCCATGTCTCTTGCAGCCTCTTCGAGGGATGGATCAATATTCTTCAGCAGACCTCTGAACATCATGTAACAGACCGGGAAGAATGTCATGGACTGAACAATTGCTATGCCCCAGAATCCGTAAACACTGTTGTCATAGATGCCTAGAAGATGGCGCGTGATCACACCGGCCTTTCCGAAGAGCATGATCATGGAAAGAGATAGAACGAAAGGTGGGGAGACAACAGGAAGCATGGAAACAACCTTGAACAGTCCACCCATGAATTTATTTGAACGGACATAGACTTCAACATAAGCAAACAGAAGTCCAACCGCTGTAGAGATTATACCTACTAGAAAACCTACCTTTAACGTATTTGTAATGGCGGTCTTGAATGTGGGTATCTTGAAGATCCTCTTGAAAACGTCAAATGTCAGTCCCGAGTCAGTTACAAAACTGTCAACAAGAAGAATTGCAAGAGGATACAGAATAAACAAAGTCAGAAAAGCTATGAGAACAACTATGGTTGAAACCATAATCGGATCTGCCATCAGCTTTTTTCTGTCTAGACTAGCACCTTGTCTGGTAGCCATCATAACCTCCGAATCTGATAAAAATTAAGGGACAGTGTTTTGCACCATCCCTTAAATGCAAGAAATGCAGGATTACTTGACCTGGAATCTTGAAGTGTCGCCTGTAGCAGCGCCACTTGCAGCAAGAGCATCCATGACCTCTGCAACATACTTTGAAGTATTGCGTCCGGCATCGTCCCAGTCATAGTCAATGACGTTTGAAGGATCAAGACCAAAGTCATAAGCTTCCTTGGGCTGCTCAGCGTTGTCAATTACGAGGAACTGGTAAGATCCGTTCTCCTTTGCAAGGTTGACACAGTCCGGAGAAAGAGCATATTCAATCCAGAGCTTAGCAGCATTTGTGTGCTTTGCACCCTTGAAGATAGCTGTTGCACCAATTTCGCAAGTTGTTCCGCTTGAAGGAATAACAAGAGCAATATTGTTATAACCGTTGTCTACAATCTGATAGATACCATCATGCAGGAAGCCAATACCTATGACACACTCTCCTGTTCCAACGTTCTTTGATGGGCCAGAACCTGACTTTGTGTAAACTTCAATATTCTTATCAAGGTCTACGAGGAATTTGATACCCTGGTCATGACCGTACTTCTGGATAACAGTGTTGATAACAAGCTTTGCTGTACCAGCTGTGTTGTAGTTTGACAGCCAGATAAGATCCTTGTATTCGGGCTTGAGAAGATCAACAAAATCTGCTGGAGCCTTAAGTCCAAGTCTGTTGAGCTCATCTGTATTTACCATGAATCCGAGAAGACCTGTGTAAATTCCATACCAGAGATTGTCTTTATGCTTGTAGTTGGCACTGAGAAGATGTGAAGCATTCTTTGCATCATAAGCTACAAGAAGACCTTCGTTTGCAAGAGCATTGTACGGGTCTGTTGTACCACCAAAGAAAACGTCAGCAGAAGGATTTCCCTTCTCTTCTTCAATCTTTGNNTGAACCTCACCTGTTGAAAGGCGCTGGAAACTTACCTTGATTCCGAAAAGCTTCTCAAAATTCTGGCAAGCAGCTGAAAGGTACTCTTCCTCACATGAACCATAAACAACAAGTTCACCTTCAGCCTGTGCAGCAGCAACAAGAGCTGAATCATATCCCTTTACTGTGGATGATGCTGCAGCTTCTTTTGATCCGCCAGCAAAAGCACCAAATACACAGAAAGCAACTAATAGAACAACCAAAAGTTTTTTCATTAGACTCCTCCTTTAGAGCTATGGTTAAAAAAACCGTTTGT
>DBVL01000090.1 GCA_002308475.1 Spirochaetales bacterium UBA1265
GGAGATTTGCGGTTTGTCTCCACAAGAATAATCTCATACTTTGACAAACCGGTCATCTCAGCCATTTTCCGCTGGGATATGCCAAGTTCAGTTCGTCTGTCTTTGATTACCTTACTAATTTCTTCGGGAGTCACGCATATAAAATAGCACATTTCAAAACTTTTTTGCGAAAAAAAAATAATTTTTATTCTGACTATTGCATCTTTTTTTATTATCAGCTATTCTGCGCCGGTCAACTAAAGATGACCAAAAGGAGATTTTGCAACTCATGAGAATGATCTGGGTCGTGGGATTGGTTCTTCTGGCCACCACTATTATTTTATCTGTATCCTGTTCAAACAGGGAACCCGAAGGTGTTGCTGAGACCAGCATCCTTGACGGGCACATTGAAGAGGCCTCTATTGCGGTTGATGAGACTGAATCTTCTAATGATTCTTACTATTTCATATTCATCAACGTTCCTGAAAGCTCTAAGTCGGAAGAGATACCGGTTTACACCCCTCCTTCTGAGCCGGAAGTGATTCTGAAGCATGCTTATGAAGACAAGGCGGACTCAGAAGAGAAAGATCCGAGCAGATTCAGTTTCGGTGTGTCGGCAGGTTACGGCTTCATGTATGTAAACGCTGATTATGTGAAGAATGTTCCCAGTGATTGGGGATACAACATAGGCATAAAAGGCCTTTACAAACTTAATTCCTATCTCTCTGTTGGGCTCGGTGTGAATTTCGGACAGTATCACTATGATTCGAGCGGATACCCGGGGGCGTACACCGTTATTGATCCGGTTTTGATTGCTGAGGCCGGTTTATCACTCTCTGAAAAACTATCCTTAAACATTGGACTGAACGCCGGAGTTGATATTCGGATGTATGAAGAACAGAAGGGAGTTTACCCTACTGTAATGGCAAATCTGGAGGTCGGATACAAGGTAAGCGACAGAATTACAGTTGGTCTTGGCGCTACTGGAGGAATGACTTTCCAGAATTATGAACTAGATTCGAAGATTACTGCAGGAGGTGTCCTGAGAGTATCTTTCTAAATCCAAAAATTACCGGTTTAGCACCGGAAGGAGTTTTACATGAAAAAAAGCATGTACGTAACAGGCTTATTGCTTGTAGCAGTTTTGGTGACTTTCGTCAGCTGTAAGGCAGATGTCAGTCTTAATGGTGGCCTATCCGATTTGAACCTTAATCTGATCACGGACACCAGTACCAAATCACTAGAAACAAATGACGTGTACATTACAGGTATGACAGTAAGTTCATATCAGTACAAGGCAACCTGTATTTCAAACCCCGATGCCAAAGGAACACAGAGTTCTTGGACTACTCTTGATGTCAGCGGTAATACAGCTCCGGGAAACTTGATTGGAGGTCATTCTGCCTCAGCCATTCTTCAGCGCCTAGCCCGAGGTTTTTGGAAAATTGAGGTCAGAGCTCTGAACTCAACAGGAGGAGTTATCCTGCAAGGAGAGGGAACCATTGTTCTTAGGACAACCAATCAGGATCTTCAAATTACACTGAATACAAATATCAGTGACTATGCAGAAGAAGTTCCCTCTAATGTAACTGTCTCCATAGGTGTTACCGTCACGACAATTACTGATGGATCAGTCAGCGTCAAGTATGTTCCTCTCAGAGATGTCAGTACATTAGCAGCTGATGGAAGTGCAGGCACGACTGTTTCATTAGAAAGTCAAGAAGACAGCGATACAGACTTTGAAGGCACCGGTATCAAATTCATCACAGGACATGAGGGAAATACCGCCTACCGTGGTTCTGTAGACCTTGCTCCAGGACTGTATGTAATGCAGGTTCTGTATAAAGATGGGACTAAGGCCATAGGTGGTCAGATAGTTGCATTCAGAGTAAATGAGAAAGCTCCGTTTGCAATCAACGGCAACCTGACAGATGGAGAGTTCCTTAATCTCAATCTTACTCCAATTAATGAGACTTCAAGAACAATCACACTGAATTGGGCATCTGATGGAACACCAGCAATAGTTAATGATAACAGAACTATTACCGCTCAGATTAATGCATCAGCGGAAGAAGGAGATTTGGGGGTCTGTACCTATACTTGGTTTATAAACGGAATACCTGAGAGAAATGCCGAGACCATAGAGAATATTGAGCAAGGCAAGTTCATCTCTACCAGTAGCTACAACCCTGGAAGCTACTCAGTTTCCTGCATTGTGTCTGCCACAATCAACGGTTCGCCATCGGTCGGATACCTGAACTACGTTCTGACCGTAGAATAAAAAGATGAGAAGAATCATTCGGATTCTATTACTGATTTCTCTGATTCTCATGATCTGTTCGTGTAATACGGAAGCACATGACGGGATAGTGACTGTCTCTGTATCAGTCGAGAGCGAAAAGAGTCTTCAATCAATAGAGCCCGTGTTCATGCCGGCCAGCACGTATGTTTACAAAGCTGTGCCGGCTACGGGCAACACTGAAACACACGGATATGCACCGGAGTGGACGGAAAGCGGGAGCACAGAAACGGCTACCCTTTCTTTTAAGCTGGCAGGAGGAATCTGGCATCTGACGGTTGGGTTGAAAGACATCTCTGGAAATCTTGTCTATGAAAGTGAAACCATGATGGTAAATGTATCTCCTGCTAATAAAACACTTTCAGTTGTACTGTATCCGAGCTCAACAGGTACTGGATCCGTCTCTGTAAACATCAGTGTAATTGCTGCAACAGACGGTGGGACCTGCATTTGTTACTACAAAGGAGAAGACGGTATTGAGAGAAACACTACGCTAAGCGTAGGATCTCATTCTGCTGGAGAAAGTGCCATAATCACAGGCACAATACCCTCTCTTGAGAGTGGCTTCTACACCTTCAGATTTATTTTCAGAGAAACCAAGGGTTCTACTCTGTATGGAAGCGGAGATGCAGCCTCTGTATTGGTTATGGCCGGACTGACATCCAACATAACCGGAGATCTTGTCACCTCAATGGAAATCAGGTCATGAGAAGAAAATACCTTTTTCTACTTATAATTATAACTGCCTTATCTGCACTCTCATGCTCACAATCAATTGAGGGTACGGGAGACTTATCTCTGTTTGTCCTAAGAGCTGATGAGAATACAAAGGCTCTTACAACTGACAATGTTTACACTGTGGCAATGGACGTGGCTTCCTACGAGTATAAGGCAGTTTGTACCTCCAACCCGGGAGCCCATGGAACACAGAATTCATGGGCACCCATCTCTGTTTCCGGCAACAGCAGCACCATATCCGGCATGTCCAGAGGATACTGGACAGTCAGTATGCGGGCAAAAAACAGTAACGGTGGAGTAATCCTGCAAGGCGAAGTAAGTCTGCTTCTAGGCTCGTCCTCCAAAAGGCATTCCATAACCCTTACGAACCGTGTTACAGACTACAGTATTCCCATACCAACCGCTGTTACTGTCTCAGTTGGTGTAACTGTTCCATCCATTGAAAACACAAATGTGGTCATGAGATACACTCCCCTATCAGAAATAGGAAACATGAACAACTCCGGAACAGGAGGAAACCCAGTATCCGTTTCCAGTGTGGAAAACCACAGAACAACAATCAGTGGTTCTTCCATCAGCCTTATCACACCAAGTCCAGGACACACTGCCGCCTACGGCGCAGTATCCCTAACTCCCGGCCTGTATGTGTTCCAAATACTTTTTAAGCAGGGAAGCACTGTCTTGTCCGGACAGACCATTTCAATTTATGTTGGAGAGCTTTCTCCTTTTGCAATCAACGGAACTCTTACATCTGGAGAGTTCATCTCATTCACTGCAACACCGTCAGTGATTCTTACTCACAACAATCTAAACCCATTTTTCTCCCAGATGCCTGAGATGTCTGCCGACGGGCACATTACAGCATCAGTTTCAGTTCCTGAAACACTTACCGACCCTGTTTACGAATGGTATGTAAACGGAATTCTGGATTCCGGTCAGACAGGAGAGCACTACACATCAACAAATACCTACCATTTCGGCATACACGCAGTCTCGTGTGTTGTAAGTGGAGTGCTCAATGGCAGAAGAGCCATGGGCTTTATTGGTGAAGACATAGAGACTCGTCCGTTAAGCAATGTAGGAGGAACAATCTTCTATGTTGACAACTCAGCAACAGGAACATATGAGTTCTACAATGCATCAGGAGTAAGGGTGATGGAGCCTACTGCTGGAACCGATTGCACAGGATGGAGCTACAGACAGGTCAGTGAGGGAAACGGTAAAGACAAGTTCTATGTTTATAACGAAAACGCCATCATAAAGAGCGGAGGCTCAGGTTCTTACAATTCTCCCTATGTTGCATGGACTTATATGGATGAGAACAACCATTCTTATAACAATTACAACTCGAGTGCCGGCTACCGTGGCAGAGTGTATGACTCAACTGTGAATACGGCTTTGGCAGTAGGTACAGGAAAAGCCAACACGCAGAATGTAATGAGCATAGTAAGAAACGTCAGACTGGGTGGTGTAGTGACTAATACTAACGCATACATCCAGGGGCGATGGATAAGATGGAGAGGCCAATCAACCTACTCAGAGACTATCTGGTATGTCTGTGATGAGTTCAACAAGGGAACATACTGGAGGTTTGACAACACAACCGGATGTGATGACTGGTTCATCCCATCAATAGAGGAATTACGTCAGTTCAGAAACCATTTCACAAGCACAGCAGCCTTCCTTGAAAAGACTTCTCTCAATAATCGCTATGCCGTGGTTTGGTCGTCGTCTGCGTTTAATTCTTCCAACTACGCCTATTGTTGGGTTGCCTCATTGCAGAATAATAACTACAGTTACCGTGCTGCTGAATACCGGGATTATGGAAATGGCAACATGGCTCTTGTTCTGGTGAGAGCATTCTGACACCTTCAATTCTGTTTAAGTCATTTGCCGTCACTAAAGCTGGTAAAGTACTTTCTCTCTACTTCCGGATAACCATATTTATCCTTTGCATCTGCAAAAGCTTTAATCATGAAGCTCATGTTCCTGGCCAGGTTTCTCATGGTCTGCAAACCCTCAAGATCCTTTTTCACATCTGACGCAGTAAAACCGTGTACCTGATTCCAGTACGTTGAAGAGGCAATCGGCATGCCACTGATGGTAAAGTATTTGTTAAGCACATCAAAGCTTGCGGTATTCCCTCCCCTTCTACAACTGACTACTGCAGCACCAACCTTCATATGCTTTGAGTACTGGGTGCTGTAGAATAACCTATCCATGAGGGAGATGATATTTCCATTCGGAGAACCATAATACACAGGACTGCCTACTACTAATCCATCAGCTTCTTCAAACTCAGGGGCAACCTCATTAACCAGATCATTGAATATGCACTTTCCTGTTTTGCTGCAGCTGTTACATGAGATGCATCCCCGGATATCTTTGGATCCTACCTGAATCAATTCGGTTTGAATTCCTTCTTCCTCGAAAACCTTTATCATCTCTTCAAGAGCAGTTGCAGTACAACCGTGGAGATGTGCACTTCCATTCAGCAAAAAAACTTTACTCATAGATTATTCCTCCACTGCTCATCTTATTCAGTTCAGGCAAAAAAACCAATGAGGAATAACTACAGAATATAGCCAAGTACACCAAGACCTATGACATCGCCTATGGCATGAGCAAGGAAGAACGGGACAAGATTCTTTTCCTTTGACCTAGTGTAGATTACATACAGGTATAAACCAAACAGGAAGCCAATACCGAATGCGGACAGCATGCCCTGATAGGTATGGAAGCTGAATCTGACAAGCAGGGATATGGGGACTGCCCACTTTTTATCCGCTGGCTTTACAGACAAGCAGATACCCAGAAAAAACAGTTCTTCATACACACCGTTAAAGAGAGCGTAGATTACTGAAGACACTGTTTCTGTACCAAAGAAGGCTGAAACGGGACCCGGGAAAGGAAGAGTTGAAGCAAACAGACCTGAGAGCATGATCCAGATATCCATGAGCAAAGCCCCACCGAGAAACAGAGGTAAACACAGGATAACAGCGCCTGGTTTGAGCCTTATGTTCCAGGACTTGAAATCAAAGCGCCTAAGCCAAAGATACACCAGTCCAATAAGCAGGAATATGGCCTGATTGACCAGTGCCTTGTAGTTGTCTGCAGCTGAAAACATGAGGTTACCCTCAATGCTTTTGCTACCGTTGAGCAGCATCAGATAAGCGTATGTAGAGTTGTAGATTCCTTCGCCCCAAAAGATAATGGTGAGAATCAGAATATCAAACCCTGCCAGGTGCTTGAGGCGTTCTTGGTTCAGTCTGTTTACTGCAGTCATAAATCTCCTTTTCCCAGAGCCAGATCAATCTGGTCCTGCAACAGCTCCATGATTCTTCTGTTATTTATTCCTCCCATCACAGGCTGGCCTACAATTCTACCCTCGCTATCCACGACATAAGTGGTTGGAAAAGCAACAACCTTTCCTGCAAACTTCCCGGCCTCACTGGAACGGTCAAACCATATGTTTTGATAAACTGCTCCCTTCTGCTCCAGTATACGGTTTGCTAGAGAAATCATTGCTTGATTTCCATCCAAGGTATCAACGTTTATTCCAATTACCGAGCCACCCTGCTCCTTCAGCTTCTCGTTCAGAGCGTTGAGATCAGATAGCTCGTTCACACATGGAGGGCAGGAGCTGAACCAGAAGTTAACAACCGTAACTTTGTTACCTGAAAACAAACTTCTGCTATCCACAGCATTGCCGTTAAGATCTTTCCCCTCAAATGCGGGAAAGACTTCTCTTTTGCCACTGTTACCCACAGAACCCGGAGTGCTGTTCCTGGAACTGTTTTCTGTTCTTCCTAAGGCTGTCAATGAGAACACTATAACCAGTGCCAATACAATGACCAGTAATTTCTTCTTCATATGGATTTCCTCCTCTTTCCGAAGCCGTAATTAAAGCGAACTGCATCTGTAGGACAAGCTTTGATGCACATTCCGCAGCGTATACACTCTGCATGGTTTGGATGTTTTGTAACATCTACATCCATCTTGCAAGCTCTGACACACTTGCCGCAGGAAATACACCTGCCCTTATTCACATTCATCTCCAACAGTGAGATTTTGTTAAAGAGAGCGTAGAATGCACCCAGCGGACAGAGCCACTTACAGAAAGAACGATAGAACACCACGCTCAGCAGGACCACCAATCCAAGCAAAAAAGCTTTCCAGGTGAATAAGGCGCCAAGAGCAGAACGGATGCCGTCACTCACAAGAGCAAGCGGAATGGCTCCCTCCAGTATTCCCTGAGGACAGAGATACTTACAAAACCATGGATCCCCCATTCCCAGACTGTTGGTAACAAGAACCGGTAGCGCCACCACCATAACAAGAAGTATTATGTATTTCAGGTACCGTAATGCTTCAAAGCGTTTTGTAGACAGCTTTTTAGTTGGAATCTTATACAGCAGTTCCTGAAACCAGCCGAAGGGACACAGGAAACCGCAGATAAAACGCCCCAGCAACACTCCAAACAGAATCAGGATTCCAGAAATATAGTAGGAAAAATTAAATCCGGATGAGCCAACTACCGCCTGGAAGGCGCCGATAGGACAAGACCCTGCTGCCCCTGGACAGGAATAGCAGTTGAGTCCGGGAACGCAGACCATCTTGGTTCTACCCTGATGGATCTCCCCTTTGAAAAAGTTGGGGAGATGGAGATTTGTCACTATTGTTGCCACAGCCTGTATCAAAACCCTGAAACGCGAGATGAAGGAAGAAAGGCTATTTGTCTTCTTATCCAATTCCAACGCACTCCAGACAGATTTTAGTTGCCTTGGACAGAACAACGCCTGCTTCGCCTCTAATCAGGCCATAAAGAATAAAAGCCACACCAGATAGCAGCAGGACAATCTGTACAACTCTTTTTATCCATGCAGACATTTTCATCACTCCTTTCCGGTACAAGGGAATTCTACAGCAAGAGAAATAAAATCCGTGTTAATCCCTAGAACTTAACAAAAACATTATCTTATGTATGTTACACTTATAAATATAATCAGTATATGGAGATAGGTATGCCTGTCTGAAGGGTGGACTGAAATGAGACTTCTGATTGTGGNNAAGAATTGAACGAAATGATTGCAAAAAGCCTGCGCAGTTCCGGCTATGAGGTTGACACATACTATGACGGAGAAGAAGCAAGTGAAGTCATTGCCACAGAAAACTACGACCTTGTAGTGTTGGATTTGAACCTGCCAGGCAAAGATGGCATGGAGTTGTTACGCACACTGCGCCGGGATAATAAGGAAACAAGGGTTCTTATACTCTCTGCCAGAAATGAGATTATTGACAAGGTTTCCGCTCTGGATGCCGGGGCTAATTACTATCTTTCCAAGCCCTTTCATTTAGATGAACTGGATGCATGTGTCAGAAGCCTGACCCGGCGCAGCTTCACGCAGGAAGATGTAATTCTTTCTTGTGGTGAACTCTCTTTTGACACAAAGAGCCGAATGGCTTTGGCAAAAGACCAACCACTGACGCTTACGCGCAAAGAAACAGGCATTCTTGAATACCTGCTGCTTCACAGAGGGCGCCCAGTCAGTCAGGAGGAACTGATTGAACACGTTTGGGATGAGAGCGTAGACAGCTTCAGCAACTCCGTCCGGGTACACATGTCTTCACTACGGAAAAAAATCCGAAGCGTGTTAGGATACGACCCCATCTGCAACAGGATAGGAGAAGGATATCTGATTGGAGGTCCGGAAGTATGAGAAAGCTCTCTTTCCAGTGGCGGATGACGCTGTTGACGGCTCTTTTGATTGCTGCCGCATGCGTAACCCTGAACATGTTGCTATGCCGTTCAGGTACTGGATACATAGATGCTATTAGACAGTATGTATTCGATTATGAAGATGAAGAAACATGTATTTCAATTGGCTGCAAAGATGATGCGCTTTACGTGGATCTGACTGAAGAACAGTTTAATGAGTTCATGTCCAGCTTTTCATCTATGTTGGACAACACAAAAGAAGGTCTTGGACAGAAAGGTTGGATTATAACTGCTGCTGTTACCCTGTTCAGTGCTGTGATTGCTTATTTTGTAAGCGGACATTCACTGAAGCCTCTTCGCAGGTTTTCCAACCAGGCAGAGCAAATCCGGACAAAGAATCTGACAGAGACCAGATTAAGCGAAGATACTATCCCGGAGTTTCAGACTCTCATCCGTTCTGTCAACCGGATGTTGGAGAGGCTGTCTGAAGGTTTTGAGGATCAAAGAAAATTTACAGGAAATGCTGCTCACGAGTTGAGAACACCTCTGGCTTTGATGCAGGCAAGGCTGGAACTGTATGAAATAGAGCATCCGGATTCCTCTCCGGAAACAATGGAGATGTTTAACCTGATAAAGGAGCAGACCGCAAAGCTTTCCAAAATGGTTAAAACCCTGTTGGACATGAGCGGGATAGAGACCATCAGCAGAAAAGAACGTGTTGAGTTTGGTCCTCTGGTTGAGGAGCTGTTGGCTGATCTGGCGGTAGAGGCTAAAAAGCAAAATGTCTCTCTGGAGCAAGAGGGTGAGAATATATCTCTGATCGGTAGTGACGTTCTGCTTTACCGCTTACTGTTCAACCTGGTGGAGAACGCCATAAAGTGCAACCGTCCCGGTGGCAAAGTAACTGTTGCACTCAGCAGGGAAGACGGAAATGCTGTCATAAGAGTCAAAGATACGGGTCAAGGCATTCCTGAACAGCACAGATACAGCATCTTTCAGCCCTTTTACAGGGTGGACAGATCCCGTAGCCGGGACCTTGGCGGCGTGGGACTGGGGCTTTCCCTTGTCTGGGAGATAACTCGTCTCCATGGTGGCACAGTTCAGGTTGAGGAAAGCAGTGAAAAAGGTACGGAGATTGTTGTAAAACTTCCCATCACGTCCTGAAAAAGGGCGTCTTTTACCCAGACGCTCCTAAGATTCATAACTGCCTTACACGCCCGGCGGCCATAGTGATGGGAGCCAAGAGAATGCTCATTACATCTGCTCCGTATCCGAGAGAAAGAGTTATCCTTCTCAATATAAAGAATATAACTGCCATAAGTCCAATCTTGAGCACTCCGCGAAGGAGTGAGGTATTGAAAAAGCGGTAAACCACACGCAAGATCATACTTCTCAGATGAGGATTTGCCCGCACTTCATCAAGAATATCCTTGATCATGGGCTTCTTGATCTCTGTCATATCAGATACTACGGCAGAAACTCCGGCATCTATAAATGAAAAATCAGGATATGCGCGCCTGATCCTTGAAGAACCGATCAGGAAGACAAATACCCACTTGATTACCTTAAGGATTCCTAAGATTACAAAGACATATGAACCAGCCATAAAGAGTCCTGCAGCATACACCCAGAAATCCGAATACGGTGTAAGTGAGTAAGACACCAGAGCAAAGACAACACATACAAGAGATAGCAGACTCTTTGCAAGCTTTCTCTCGGCAGATAAATCAAGGGAAGCCTGGATTCTGTCATTGAACTTTGCATCTATGGCCCAGTTAATACTGTTTTCCGTGTTTTTCAGTATGAAAGAAGAGAGTCTGTATTTAAGTGATTTTGTTCTCCCCTTCTCTTTCTCAGCTTCCATGATTTCCGCGCACTTGTATGCCATACGTGAGCCGAACAGGAAGGTGTTGAAATACAGGGTAAGCTTCTTTTTCCCGTCATCCCCGACATCTGCAGAGCCCTGTGGCATGAGGACCTGAAGGTCAAAGCACTTGATTACCACAGGCCTCAGTTTTTCAGGAAACATCTTAAGATAAAACTCTGGATCCTTCTGGAACATCTTCCTTACTGCAGAAGAAACCCTGTTTAAGACAAGAAGAAGAGCTGCAATATCATCCGAAAGTCCTACTACAGGAAGAATGTCAGGGATAATATCCAACGGAGAAACAAGATAAATCAGGGCAGCACCGACCCAGAGAGCTACCTGTGCGCCCCAGATCTTCGGATGCTTTGCAATCTCGAACATCATCTGGATTCTATCCCACATGGCGCTGATTCTACTGTCGTTTCTGAACTTCACGGCTGTTTTCTCTGCTTCAGACAGACTCTCCTCAGACACCTTATCTTCGTATTTGACCAGTTCTTTATCAAGTTTATCCATACCAGTGAAATATACTCATTTTTTTCATACTGAGCAAACTGTGAATCCTACTGCACAGTCCGTGGATATGTTTCCCCAAACCAGGTAAAAACAATACCAACAGTAGAAAAAATTTTATCTGATTGGTATTGATAGTGTATTTAATTTCTTCCGTTTGTCCGTTATATTGTGACAGTTGGAAGGAGGATTTCTATGGAACTGACACTTGCACAGAATATCCGCAGTTATCGTAAACAGAGGAAAATGACTCAGGAACAGCTGTCCGAAGTGCTGGACGTTAGCGTAGGCGCGGTGTACAAATGGGAATCAGGCTTGTCAGTGCCGGAATTGCCTTTGATAGTTCAGATGGCGGATTTCTTCGATGTGTCTGTGGATGTGCTTCTGGGACACAGGATGAAGGACAACAGCGTCCAGGCTATACTCAATCGGCTCTATGCCTATTGTAGGACCTTGGATCCGGTGGCTCTTTCGGAAGCGGAGAAGGCCTTGGGAAAGTATCCGCACTTTTTCAAAATAGTGCTCGAATGTGCAAAGGTCTATCTTGTGTTCGGAACGGGAAACCACGATAGGAAGCAACTGGAGCGAGCTCTTGAGCTGCTGAAACAAAGCAGAGTGCTTCTTCCGCAGAACAATGATCCGAGAATTGGAGATTCCACAATCTGCGGAGTTATGGCGACAGTGCTCTTCCTTCTTGGACAGCCGGATGATTGTCTTGATCTTCTGAAGAATAACAATGCCGGCGGCCTGTTCAATGACCAGATTGGAATGACCCTTGCAGCTTTCATGAACCGGAATGAAGAAGCT
>DBVL01000033.1:0-15170 GCA_002308475.1 Spirochaetales bacterium UBA1265
CATGTCCATTTCTTTCTGGCAGTCGCCGTATGTGAAGTCCATGTCCTTGCCACCGACAATTGCAGGAAGATCCTTCAGGTCCTCCGGTGCAACCCAGTCAAGGGTAATATTTGAGAACGGAGCCTGGGTGCCCCATCTTGAAGGTGTGTTTACACCGAAAACAAAGGACTCAATGCACTGCTTGACTTCCTTGTAAGAAAGGTTGTCTGCCTTTACAAAGGCTGAAAGATATGTGTCAAAGCTTGAGAAAGCCTGAGCGCCTGCCCATTCATTCTGCATGATTCCTATGAAGTTGACCATCTGGTTGCAGAGTGTTGAGAGGTGTTTTGCAGGAGCTGAAGATATCTTTCCGTTCACTCCACCGAGACCTTCTCTGATCAGCTGCTTGAGAGACCATCCTGCACAGTATCCGCTGAGCATGGAAAGATCATGAAGATGGAAGTCTGCGTTTCTGTGAGCAGCACCAATCTCCTCATCATAGATTTCAGAAAGCCAGTAGTTGGCTGTAACAGCACCGCTGTTTGAGAGAATAAGACCGCCTATTGAATAGTTGACGGTTGAGTTCTCCTTTACACGCCAGTCATCTGCTCCGAGATAGCTTTCAACAAGCTTTCTGTAGTCAACAAGAGTCTGAGCAGCCTGTCTTGCATTCTCGTGCTGTTTTCTGTAGAGGATGTAAGCCTTGGCCACATCTGTATATCCGGCCTGAGAAAGAGTTGTTTCAACTCCGTCCTGGATATCTTCAATTGTGATCTTGTCTTCCTTTACCTTTTCTGCAAAGTGAGCTGTGCTCCTGAGAGCAAGCATCTGAATGACGTCTTCATTATAGTTGGTGTTTGTAGCAACAAATGCGCGGACTATAGCGTTCTCAATCTTCTTTATATCAAAACTGACTACGCTTCCGTTTCTCTTTACTACCTGATACATGACCATACCTCCAAGTATTATGTCCCAAACACAAAATATAGTGTCAGGCGAAGCTTTCTTACGCTACATATATCACGAGGCAAAATGACTGTCAATTATTCTTCCCACATCTTTTCAAAGTTTTTTCAGGTCTCTGACTGCTTTGCTACAGAACCTATATAAGACCCTTATGCTTTCTGTACAAGCCTCTGAAACTATCGTAGGACAGGCCAAGAATCATAGCTGCTTTTCTCTGGTTTCCCTCACTTTTCCTCAGTGCCTCTCTCAGATATAACAACTCAAGATTCTGCTTTGCTTCTGAGAGATCCACAGAAAAATCCACCTCAGTTGAGGAAGTTGGAGCAAACGGGTTTTCGAACGGATTCGTGACTATATCATCTATGGTTGAGCTCTTGCTCTTGTAAACAGCGCGCTCAACTGCATTTTTAAGCTCACGGACATTGCCCGGCCACGGGTAGGAAAGGAGTTTGCCAATCGCCTTCTCGGAAAACATGGGAATCTCTGATCGGCCACACTCAAGGGCCATTTTGGCGGCAAAGAAGGTTGCCAGGCGCATTATGTCCTCTCCGCGCTCTCTCAATGGCGGGACATAAATGACCTCAAAGCTCAATCTGTCAAGCAAATCCTCCTTGAACAGACCCTTTTCGCACAGCTGTTTCAGGTTGGCATTTGTGGCGGCTACTATCCTCACGTCCACTTCCTGGGTTACCGAAGAGCCAACCTTCTCGTACGTGCCGTATTCAACAACCCTGAGAATCTTCTCCTGGACAGGCATGGGTATGAGGGCTACCTCGTCCAAAAAAAGTGTCCCTCCCTGAGCCTCCTCAAACCTACCGACCCTTCCCTTGCCCGCGCCTGTGAAGGCCCCGCTCTCATAGCCGAACAGCTCACTTTCAATCAGCGTTGGCGTGAGAGCTGCAAGGTTCACCGTCACAAGGTTTTTCTGCCACCTGGGTGAGAGATAATGCAACCTTCTGGCTGCTATCTCCTTTCCGCTGCCCCTTTCACCCACTATCAAAACACTTCTGTTTACCGGAGCGGCATCTGAGAGCTGGCGCAGAAAGTTCTGAAAGACCTCGGATTCTCCTATATACGTTTCACTGTACTTGTCCATGGCTTAACCATACCACATATTGGTAAAATTTACCACCATATTTGGCAAAACTCACCTTTCTTTTTGCAACCTTGAGCTTCAATTTGGAGGTTTTTCCACCTTTTTTGAGGTTGGCACGCTCTTTGCTTAGTTAAGGGCGTAAGGAAAATGAAAATCAAGGAGGCCCGGAAAATGGGAGTTTTTTCAAGATTTAAAGACATAGTGAATTCAAATATCAATGCACTTCTCGATCAGGCAGAGAATCCGGAGAAGATGATCAGTTTAATGGTCAACGAGATGGAAGACACCATTATAGAACTCAAGAGCGCATGCGCAGGATCCATTGCCGCAAAAACAAAGGTAGAAAGAGACCTGGTTGAACTTGAAGAGGCGGTCAAGCGTTGGGAAAAGAGAGCCGAGATGGCTGTACAGAAAAACCTGGACGACCTTGCCTGTGAGGCTATCACTGAGAAAAACAGAGTTCTCAAGCACGTGGCAGACGCCAAGGCAGAGCTTGAAAAACTCAACGAGATGATTAACCATTACAAGGAAGACATAAACAAACTTGAGGACAAGCTCGACGCCACCCGTAAGAAATACGAGAAGATAAAGGCAGATGCGGAGGTTGCAAGGGCAAAGGCAAGGGCATCCAAGAGTTCGCAGGAGGCTTCAAGTTGGGATACCATGGAGCGCTTCAACCGTATGGAAGAGAAGATTGACCGTATAAACGCTGAGCGTGAGATGCGTGAGCAGTCAGCGAATACGGAAAAACAGTTCAGGACCATGGAAGAGAACCAGGCCGCAAGAGAGGAGCTTGAGCAGCTTAAAGCAAAACTTAAAGGAAGCAACTGATGAATGAGGTTTTTATTGTATTGATTGTCTTCTCGTCTTTTCTGATTGCCTTGCGCATGATACTTTACAGGCCTACAGCCTTCAGGAAGTATATGGAGAAGAGAGACAGGGAAGACGGAAAGATCAGCCGCGAAGAGCTGCTTAAACAGATAGACAATCTGGAGCGCCGGATAGACTACCTGAATGCCACACTGGATGAGGAGAGAAGGAAAAGAAATGGCTACTAAAAGATTATATAGATCAAGAAAAGCGGATTTGCTTGGAGTCTGTCACGGTATAGCTGAATGGAGGGATCTCCCGGTAGGCGGGGTACAGCTGGCTTTTGTAATTGTCGGTCTTGTTACAGCGGTTCTCCCTTGTCTGGCTATCTACCTCATAGCCGCCATTCTCCTTCCCATGAATCCCTATGAAGACGGAGAGTATGAAGAGGTGAGGAAAGACAGGAAGAGAAACAGCAGGGATGAAAGCTACTCGGCTTCTTCCTACTCTTCTTCCAATGAAGACTTGAACGAGCGCTTTGAACGCCTCAAGAAAAAGGTTTATGAAACTGAAGCAAAAGTTGAGGACTCAGAGCGTCAGTGGGATGACAAATTCTACAACAGCACTAAATGATGCTGTCTGAATACTCCTAAGGGCTGGTTACAGCCCTTTCTTTTTGTCCGTTTGGTGTTCACCCCGCTCTTCACTTGGGTTCGTAGCGGAATCTGATGATCTCGGCAGCAATTGAAATGGCTATCTCAGCAGGAGTATCACCGTACAGTTCAAGACCTATTGGAGCGTGAATCTCTGAAATCCGCTGCTCACTTATGCCGTTATCACGAAGGTATTGTTGCGTCATGGAAACCTTTCTCCTGCTGCCTATGCACCCTATATAGGAAGCCTCGGTGCGGGCTACCTGCAGAAGAACATCTCTGTCTCCGGCGTGCCCGTGGGTCATGATGGCCACATAGTCACCCTTTTTTATCTGAACGTACTTAGAAATATCAGAGTAGTCTCCCAGAATCACGTTCTTGGCCTTAGTGTGGCGCTCCCTGGTTGCAAACTCGGGCCGGCTATCTATGACTGTCACATCAAAGCCGAGGTGCTCCATTACGGGAACAAGCTCGGACCCCACGTGGCCACCTCCAAAAACATAGAGGACCGGGTTCTGCACGTCTTCACGGAAGAAGGCCTTCAGCTCCTCATCAGAGGTTTTCACACAGTCAAAGAAAGTAAAGGAAACGCTGACATTACCGCCACAGATCATGGAGACATCGCCTTTCTCAGCCTCACTCAGCTTAAACTCACGTACAAAGCCCTGCCCGCTCTTGTGAACCTCCAAGGCCTTCTCAACGCAGTATCTCTCCAGGCCTCCACCACCTATGGTTCCGAAGATCCTGCCCGAGGGACTGACAGCCATAGCTGCCCCGGCCTTTCTTGGAGAGGATCCTTCTGAGGAGACAATTGTGCACACAACAGCATTCTGAGCGTGCATGAACATTTTTTTCACTTCCGAATAAAGACCCATTATTTACCTCCGGTATCTGCAAGGATAAGTAGACATTTTCTGTTTTTTCTAAGATAGAACGGGAACTCGGAGTCCCCGGTCTTCTCAAGTAGTTTCTCTATGTTTTGGATTGTAAGCACAGACCTGTCGGTGTCCCTGCTGTAGATTTCAAAGAATCTCAGAGCATCCTCAACACTCCTGAACGGCTGCCCGAACTCAACCTCAAATTCCTCTTCCTGATAGCTGCCGGTCAAGGACTTCAGCTCTTCCCTGAAAGAAATATCGTTGTCTATGGGAACTCCGGTGAGGGAGAAGCGGTGAAAAGTGTAAGCTCTTTTGACAATCACTGCTTTCTGACAGCCAAAGCGCCTGGCTATCTCAAAGGCCTGGGAAACCCTCCCGAAGAAACTGAAAACCATAACATCCGGTTTAAGTGAACCGGCTACAGACTCTGGAGAGTCCTTGAGAAGATTACAGTTCACAGCCCTTATGTTATCTATTCCTCTTTTGCAAGCTTCCTGCCTGAGGCTGTCTATGGCATCTTTACTCAGATCCGCACCTATGACATTCTCAAACAGGTTTGAGAGCTGAAGAGACAGTTCTCCGGTACCACAACCTGCATCACACACTGTTGTGGCATCAGGACACAGGGACCTCACCCTGCGTGCAAGAACTTTGAAATACTCAGTTTTCAGCGCGGCGTCCTTCATGAAGGAGATCATGTCGGGCGTCCAGAATTCCATCCTGTTCATGAAAAACCTCAGAATACCGGTGTACAGACCTTATAGCTGGATTGTCCCACATTTACAGTGTTTACAGCAACATCTATTGAATAGAGTTGTTTCATCACTTCCTCATTCAGGACCTGATCAGGTTTACCATCGGCAATTATTGAGCCGTCCTTCATGGCCACTACCCTGCTGGCATACCTGAAGGCGTGGTCGGGATTGTGGGTTGAGATGAGCATGGTATAGCCCTTCTCCTGAAGCTGAAGAACCCTCTGCATGACGCGGAAACTGTTTCCAAAGTCCAGGTTTGCCGCCATCTCATCCATAACAAACAAGGAAGCGTCCTGAACCATGGCACGGGCTAAAAGCATAAGCTGTCTCTCGCCTCCTGAGATTTTCATGCTACCTCTGTCAGCAAGCTTACCTATTCCAAGTTCGTTCATTATGCTCAGGGCCTTTTCCACATGCTCCTTGCCAGGCATCTCAAAGACACCAAGCTGTGAGGTCACACCCATGAGAACACTGTCCAAAACAGTATGGTTGAATACCGGACTGTAGCTCTGAGGTATGTATGCCAGGATTTTTGACAACTCCTGCCTTTTGTAGGAAAGTGCGTTTTTTCCGTTTATGAGAACCTCTCCTTCAAGAGGCTTGAGAAAACCCAGTATGCATTTGAAGAGTGTGCTCTTTCCCACCCCGTTCGGACCGAGGAAAACTATTATCTCCCCATCACCGGCAGAGAAGGAAACATCCTTCAGTATTCTATGACCGTTTTCATGAGGTCTGGCTGAGCGTAACCCGTAGGAGAAGGAAAGATTATTGACCTCAAGCTTCATTCTCACTACCTCCTCTGACTATGAGGGCTATGAAAACCGGGGCTCCGATCAGGCTCGTAAGAATTCCAAGAGGAATCTCAGACGTTGCTACTGTTCTGGCCAGATTGTCAGTGAGCATGAGAAAAGCTGCACCGGCAAGTGCACTGGATGGGATAAGGCGTCTGTAATCCTGTCCGTAGATAAGACGGCAACAATGCGGAACAACGAGGCCTATCCAACCTATCATACCGCTTATGGCAACACTGGCTGAGGTTATAAGTGTGGCACAGACAATCACTGCAAACCGAAGCTTGGCAGTATCTATCCCCATGCTCCTTGCCTCAGATTCAGAGACTGTAAGCAGGTTTATCCTCCACCTCAGGAGAATGATCGGAACAAGGCCTGCAAGAACCGGGCCTAAAACAAGAAGGAAGTCACGGTTCTTGACCGAGCTTAATGAACCCATGAGCCAGTATGTAATGGCAGGGAGCTGGTTGTTCTGGTCTGCAACAAGCTTTATGAAGCTGGTCCCACTCTGGAAAAGAGAGCCTACAACTATTCCTGAAAGAACAAGAGAAAGAGTTGTCTTTATCCTGCTCACCCTCGAAATGAGGTAGGTAAGCATGACCGCAGTCAACCCGCTTATAAAGGCAAAAGCCGTGATGGTGTAGTACGAGGCTCCTATGAAGATGGCCAGAGCCGCTCCGAATCCGGCACCGGTGGATGCACCAAGAAGGTCCGGACTGACCATGGGGTTTCTGAACATACCCTGAAANNAATGAGGCACCTGCCACAGACAAAGCTGCGCCGACCAAAGCGGCGCAAGCAATTCTCGGGAGTCTTACATTTAAAACTATGGTCTGAGCCTCCTGACTCCATCCTCTCATGCTCTCCGGCAAAGAGAACCTGTTTGCCGTAACAAGCCGGATCAGAGCGTCTATAAGGATCCCTACGGTATCAGAGACACTGACTGGGTAGCGCC
The DNA here is from genome assembly GCA_002308475.1 of Spirochaetales bacterium UBA1265. Taxonomy (GTDB): domain Bacteria; phylum Spirochaetota; class Spirochaetia; order Sphaerochaetales; family Sphaerochaetaceae; genus UBA1265. The sequence goes on from DBVL01000033.1 coordinate 6,884, forward strand.
CCAGTGCAAAAGAGACAAGAAAAATCAGAACTGACAGTAAGACAAGGCCCAGCAACCTTATCCCGTACTTTTGTTTTTCCATTAAAGGGCCCTTGAAAGCATAGTCTCCAGTTCTGCATCTGTTAAATTATAAGACCAGAAAAGACTGTAGTATTCCTTCACAACCTCTTCCAGGTTGTATGTGTAGTACTGCGGATAAACAAGCTTGCCGAGCCACCAGATACCCACAAGCATGTTGATTGAAGGTGGTTCACTGAGCCAGTTGTAAGGAAGAGCAGGAACCTCGTAACAGTTGCCGACTCTTACCGCCCAGAGGTTTTTCCAGATACTGTCTGACTCCACGCTGTCGTATATACTTCCAGAGGAGAAGACAATCATGTCAGGGTCCGCCTTGTAAAGCTGTTCGGCATTTATGACGTTCCCACCGCCCTTGTTGGATACTTTTTCAAGCACAATTGCATTTTCCGCTCCCACAGTCTCCAAAACCTGCGCCTGTGTGGAACCTTTTGCATTAGTGCCAAATCCGTCTGCACCGGTTGTGTAAAGAACCGTTACCTTCTCCGAATCAGTTATCTTAGCCCTGTTTTCCTCTGCCATGCTCAAGGTCTTTTCAGCAAAGGAAGCCAAAGCCTCTCCTCTCTCAGCCTTTCCATCAAGGAGGCCTCCAAGAGTCCTGAAGGCAGCAGCCATGTTTGCCAAATCTCCTGAGATGAAGATGCAGGGAATACCAATCTGAGCCTGTAGCGCATCCAGATCTTCTTTGATAGAGCTCTTGTAATCGCCAACATCAACCAGAATCTGAGCTCCGGTACTTATCAGCTCCTCGTAGTTTACGGTGGACTTTGAACCATAGAGACTTCCGGTTGCAGGAAGGGTTGCAAGCACCTCAGGAAGATAGGCCATCTGCTTCTCTGACGGCTTTGAATTCACGTTGCACATATACTCAGGAGCCAGAGCAGAGAAGTACATGGTGGCAACAGCTCCGGACGGAGCAACCTTTGTTATTTTGGCAGGAATCTCAACCTCTCTGCCACAGGAATCAGTAAAAATGACAGTTTGAGAAGCCTTTGACTCAGACGTAGGATGAGCTGAGACAACAAAAAGAGAAAGCAGGACAACTGCTGTTACAAAAAGAATCTTTTTCATATAACTCCTTTTCCGTATTGTATTCAAAAACAATACGCTATCACCATTATAGTTTCATCCACACAATGGTGCAAGACAGATTCAGAGAAAACTTCTTTTCAGTTGAAATACTTTTTGGCTGTCTTTTCTGCTGAGATTTTCAAGTCCTCGCATACCGCAGCATAGGAGCTCAACAGTCTGTGTGCCACCTCTGTCAGAGCAGCCTGACCTCCTCCCTTGCCACCTGTACTTCTTATCACCAAGCTCTCCCCGGCACCTTCCTCAGACTCACGGATCATCTTCCAGGCCTTAGAATATGAGAGATCAAGGCTCCTTGCGGCCTCAGAGACGGAGGCCTTCTCATCTATTGCTCTTAAAAGAGCAAAGACTCCCGGTCCCATAAGAAATCTAGAACCGTTTTTTATGACAACCTTCACCTCTGCCCTTATATCCACAGTCCACCTCAGCTGAAATCTATAAGAATATCTTCTTTCTTGGTGCATTCACCTATGATTCTGCAACAATCAAGACCTGTTATTTCCGAGTATCTTCTCACATAATCCTCAGCCTCTTTCTTGTCCATGAACAGCAGCAGTCCTCCACTTGTCTGAGGATCAAAGACCAGGTCCCTCATCTCCTGGGTAACAGAAGCAGAAAACCTGACTTTGCCGAAAAGGTAGTCTTCATTGGTGTAGCGCCCCGCTGGAAGCAGACCAAGGCGGGCGTATTCAAGGGCTGAAGGAAGAACAGGAAGATCCTGAGTTCTTATTCTTATTGTCACACCGGAGGCCTCAGAGACCTCACTGCTGTGACCGGCCAGAGAAAACCCGGTTACATCCGTTGCGGCATGAATGCAGTAGTTCACAGCCAGATTCCTTGCTTCCTTATTAAGGCGGGTCATGGAAGCCACACAAGCGTTGAAGCTCTCCTCATCTGCCATCTCAGCCTTGACTGCAGTGTTTATTATTCCACAGCCCAAGGCCTTGGTCAGAACAACCGCATCTCCAACCCTGGCACCCTTGTTGGACCAGACATCCTTCTCCTTCATGAACCCTGTCACACAGAGCCCGTACTTTGGGGTGGGATCCTCAATAGTGTGACCGCCGGCTATCACAGCTCCGGCTTCCCCGACCTTGTCCATTCCACCTTTGAGAATCTCCTTCATCACACTCAGTTCCAGACAGGAGGGAAAACACATGAGATTCATAGCCACAGCAGGAGTTCCTCCCATGGCGTAAACATCAGAGAGGGCGTTTGCCGCGGCAACCTGGCCAAAGACATACGGATCATCAACCATGGGCGGGAAAAAGTCCACAGTCTGAACACTGACTGTGTCTCCGTCTACACGGTAGACAAGGGCATCGTCCGCACTCTCAAAGCCTTCAATCAGGTTCTCACTGCTCATAACAGGCAGGTTGTCTATGACACAGTGAAGCTTCTCAGGCGGAAGTTTTGCAGCACAGCCACTTGTCTTGACCATAGAGGTGAGTTTTATTTTTCCGTTTTCATCATAAACTGCAGAAGACATCAGGAAACCTTCCAGATATTTGTGTATTTGTCTCCGTCCTTAACATAGACGGCTTCAAGATTCTCATCGGCCTTTTCGAGAACTTCCCCCAATACCTCCTCGCTCCTGTGTATGAAAACACAGGTTCCGCAGGAAGAGGAAAGAAGACGGGGAACCGGGCGCAACAATGCGTCCGGTCCTAAAGCCTTTTTCATTTTCATGGCCCCGTAATGGTTGAAAAAAGTTGCAACAGTTATTTTCTCAGAGAGATTCTCCATCCACCATCCATCTCCGTAACTTCTACATTATAACCCATAGCTTTGCCGAAGCGGGAGACATTTTCCTTTGCAGCAACATTATCAACAAGAACATCCAGGCCCTCGGGATTATCCTTTATGGCCTTCTTGGTATTCACTACCGGGATTGGGCAACTTAACCCAAAACAATCTATTTCTTTCATTTACTTTTCCTTTTTGAATGTCTTTGCTGCAGCTATTGCAAGCAGGATGACAATTATGGCTATGACAGCAACCTTTCCGTAGGTGTTGGGTCCATTATCCGTTGCGTTTCCGACAAGCTTGAAGTTATGAGCTATGGCAGCGCCGATGAACATACCGACAACTGAAAGTGCACTGTCTGAATTTCCCTCGCCGGCAAGAATAAGCTGTCTCAGAGGACAACCGCCGAGCATGGCAGAACCGAGACCTACCACAAACATGCCGAGGAAGTTCCACAGATGTGCTGTGTGAGCCACTGGCTGGCCTTCAAAACCAAGCTTGAAGTTTCCTGTAATCAGGTTTCCGACAAGGGCAGCAACAAAGATGAAGACAAACCCGAAGATAAGTGTGTAATCCTTAACAAGGATAATATCCCTTATTCCGCCAACCATGCACAGCCTTGTTCTCTGAGCCAACAGACCTACAATCAAACCTGCGGCAAGTGAGATAATGATAGCTGCGTGCATTGAACCCGGTCCCTTCTCTGAGAAGGCAAAGACTGACGGGGCGGCGAGTAGAAGAACAAGCAGAAGAACATTGATCGCTGGAAGGGCATGACCTTCCAGGGATGCCTGCTCATGATATCTTCCAAGCGAGAAGCCTTTTGCAAGGAAGAAGCAGCCTACGGCAATACCACCAATGAATCCGCACAGAGCAACCAGTGCATTCAGATCTCCACCTGCAAGACGCAGTATCATGCGGAACGGGCATCCGAGGAACATCAGGGCTCCGATCATGACGAAGGCGCCAATTACTAATCTGAGCATGGGGCTGGAGCCACCGCGGCTCTTGAACTCACCGGTAATGAGGCTGATAAGCCATGAACCGAGAACAAGACCTATTATCTCAGGTCTGACATACTGTACAACCGCTGTGCTGTGCATCTTTGTTGCACCAGCTATGTCTCTTATGAAGCAAGCTATGCAGAAGCCCATGTTCTTTGGGTTTCCAAAAGCAACCAGAGCTACAGAGATAGCTCCAATCAGCACGCCGGCTATAATCAGATTTCTTTTTTCTTTAGACATTTTGATCTCCCATATCCAATAGATGTGTATGAGAGATTATACCATTATGTTTTTTTATATACAATGGGAATTGTCATGCCAGAGCTTAGCTTATGTGAGCTTATGAGTCCGTTCAACCAATTCGGTCAACCTATTATCTTTGACAGGCCTACAGCCAAAACACAGGCAAAGACATTTGAGGAGAGGTTAACCATATCATTATCAAGCCACCTCACCCCCCTCACCAGCTCCAGGGGCTGATCTTTCTCATCCACCTCTTTCTCTGTGTACCTCCCATTTCTGTCCAGATACAGGGCCTGGGCGGTAGCACCGAGAAAACTGTCATTAATGCAGCCTGCAAGCCCACTCAGACAGATAATCAGGGCGTAAAGAACACCGTTTGCCACAGGAAAGAAGAAGAACCAGATCAGAGAGATGGAAAAAGCACCTAGAAAGCCACCAAAGATACCCAAAGCGCTCACGCCACCGCTCATACCCTTCTCTACCCGTCTGAAGGTTCTGATGGAGACAGGGTCGGATGAGCTCAAGCGTCCTATCTCTCCTGATAGAGTATCACTTGTGGCCTCTGCAAGAGCAGCTCCGAACATGATCAGGGCTGTTGTTTTTCCAGAGAGCATGAACACTAAAGCCGAGACTACAGCCATGAGGCCGTTTGCCAGAACCTGGAGGGCATCTCTACAACTACCTTTCTTTTCAAAACCATCGGAGCCGGCCCTTTTCCGGCAGACCTTTCCAACAACATTACACGTTACATAGAAGAAGAGAAAAAGGATGAAACCCTCAAGTTTAAGAGCATAGAGTACAATCGTTCCACTTATATGGGCAGCTATGGCGCCACTTAAGCTCAAGAGTTTCTTTTTGAAGGCCACTACAGCAATAACTGCCATAACAGCTGCTATCAAGCCAAGAAGAACCGCAGGGCTAAGAGAAAAGAGGTAGGAATCCGCTTTGTTCAGAATAGTCATAACTTCTCCAGAAGAGAACTCATTATAAACAGAATTCCCGGTACGGTGAAGTTATCCAGCCCATAAGGTGTATATGCCTCGCACAGGGCCCCTGCCAGGGCAATGCCAATAGAGATGTAAACAGGAAAACCGAAAGCTGAGGCTATAACACTGACTGCAACCATAAAGGCCAGAGACCCACCTACGGACTTTCCCCTAGCTCCAGGGATGGAAAGAGAAAGTGTTTTTATCTTTTTCTCTGTGCAGAGCCTTCCGCAAAGAGCCGCAAGTCCGTCTCCGTACCCCATGCCAAGGATGGCTACCCCAGCACTCACATAGGTCCCCTTACCAAGGAAGGAAACAGAGCATAAGACCATGATGATAGACAGCGGATAGTAAGTCAGACCCCATCTCTTATTCCCGTTTTTTATGGTAACAACAGTGTTTGCAATTGCAGCAACAAGAAGTCCGAGAATGGGCAGTATTTCAGACTCAAAGCAGAAGCGCCATATGAAGTACCAGTTGCAGACCCCTATATGGACAACCTTTCTCGCAACCTCTCCACTCAACTCCCCAGAGACCTTGGTCTTTATGATCAGAGCTGCTATGGCCACACAGGAAAAGATAAGGCCAACCGAGTAGGCTACGGCCAATACATCACCATGCATGACCGCCACCACCTCCGAAGCCTCCTCCTGAGAAGCCGCTGCTGCCAAAGCCGCCACCACCAATTCTCGGCAAACCGCCCGAACGGGCCTGAGCTGGAGGAATTGCGTTCATACGGATGGCATTGTTCATCCTTGAACTCATGGCAGAATAAAGCATGACATCTACCGGACTGACACCTGTATACCAGGTTGGATCAGCTATACTGAGAGAAGAGAATTTCTTAGCCCATTTGTTTTCAAGTCCGAAAACTATGGCATATGAGAGAACACGGTAGTAAAGGTCCGGATCCTTCTCTATCATTATCTTAAGTTTGTCAGTCTCAACTTTGTCTATAAACTCCCTGTAACCGAGAATCTCTTCAAGTATCTTCTGTCCGTACTTACTTCTGCGGATCATAATGGATGACAGCAGAGCCAACAGCACCGTAGATAAGACACTGATAACTGGCATGTACAAGGGACAATCCTCATAGACAAGAGTGGTGGAAACGTATCTTATCAAGATCATGGCCACAGTGAATACAGCTATCAGGATCTCCATGCCCAGATTGGATTTTCTCAAATACCACTTCTTGAGAAGAGTAGAGAAAAGAAGGAGCATGATCACCGGAGTTAAGAAAGCCCCAAAGCCCAGGATGAAAAGCTGGTCAGAGACAAACTCATATTGAGAGACTGCAAAAATAGAGAGAATTCCAGGAAGGAAGGTAACAAGAGTGAATACTCCCTGACAAATTTGTGATTTTGTATCTGCCAGATCCCTATCCACAGAGAAGTAGCTTTTGACATCTGACCGTGCATCCATCATGCTCTGAGCAAAATTCCCTTTCTGCAAACCTGGAAGAGTCACCCTCCCCTCAGAGTCCGCCTTCCTGAAGAAAGCCCTGAAAAGGCGTCTCTCGTAGGAAGGGCAGTCCTGCGGAAGCTCCTGTATTGTCCTTACAAACTCGAACCTGTTTTTCTTCGGCTCCTCTATCCTTAGATAGCCCTTATCCGCCCAGTAGTAGATCATGGATGTTATGTCCTTATCATCCACTGTCCCGTCTGCCACATAACCTACAGCAAGAGGTGTAAAACCCTCCGGCGCATCATACTGGGCTGTAATGATTAATCTCTTATCCTTTCCGTACTTTGACCAGAAAGCAAATGCAATGAGTACCAACGCTACGCTGACGGCGCTCATGATTACGGAGAAGCGGGCCCTGTTGTCCTTAATCTCCCTGGCTCCCTCATACCATGAGTCGGGAAGCTCTATGCGTACTGTAAGAGCCTGCCCCGGGTCAAGGTGGGCCACAGTTCCTATGAGATATGTATATTCTCCGTCTACGTATGCCTCGGCACTTCCACTGAAGCTCTGAGAGCCATAAGAGCCGTCTGTCAGGTAGATTTTCATGTCATCCCCAGCATATGGGATAATTACAGTGAATTTGACATTTTCAAAGGAGGATTCCCATGAGCTGCCTATCAGGTTCAGATAGAACTCGTCATAGCCTTCATTGTAGTCAGCACCCAGATCATAGTTATAGGAGATGGCATATTCCTTGTAGCCATTTACATAAGTATCTTCGTCACCTATCCTGAGGGTGACGTAAGCGCCCTCCCTCTCCACTGAACACTTGTCAGAGCACATTACGTTGCTCACCCGGGCACGAACCTTCCACTCAGAATAATCAGTGGGTATATCTCTGAGAAAACCATGAGCGGGAGTGTTGTAGTAGAAGATATAGTTTTCTTCTATGGTGTGAACCGCATTCTTCCCAACGGTTACAGTTATGTCTGCTTCCTTCACATCAAAGGTGGAAGCAGACAGCTGAAAACACGCAAAGAGAACCACTAGTATGGCAGTGAACCTGAATTGTCTCATTATCAGAACTGAACCTTGACGTTCTGTCTCTCTGCTTCCGCAACTTCAAGGTATGCAAGCTTTTTGAACTTTCCGCCGAAGAGGGAACAGATGAGGTTATTCGGGAAGGTTTCAATAGTGGTATTGAAGGTCTTGACTATGGCATTGTAGTACTTTCTAGCCTGTAAGATCTGAGTTTCAAGCTCTGAGAGCTTTTGCTGAAGATCTGTAAAACTCTTATTGGCCTTCAAGTCCGGATAGGCTTCACTTAAGGCAAAGAGGCTCTTGAGTGTGCCTGCAAAAGCGTTATCAGCCTTATCCTTCTCCTCAATGGAGGTTGCACTCATGGCCATGTTCCTGGCCTGGATGACAGCTGTGAGAGTCTTCTCCTCATGCTTAGCATAACCCTTAACGGTCTCAACAAGGTTGGGGATGAGGTCATATCTCTGCTTGAGATGGGTGTCAATCTGAGCGTAGGCCTCTTCAGCCTGGTTCTTGAATTTTACAAAACTATTGTATTTTGATGCAACAATGATCAAAAGTAACAGAATAACAGCAACAATTATCAAGATAGTCATATAGTCTCCTCCTAATAATTCAATATTTTTCAGGCTTTTTTTAAAAAAATATTGAAAAATTCAATATAAAAACCAAAAAAGCCCAAAAAACACTGATTCTAAA
>DBVL01000033.1:15191-15316 GCA_002308475.1 Spirochaetales bacterium UBA1265
CTAAAAAATTTTTACTTAAGTCCCATAATCCTGGCGTAAGCCTCGAGTTTCTCATCTCCCTCACAGCCTTTGAGGACTTTACCAGCCAGGACCTTACCGAGCTGCACACCCTCCTGGTCAAAGCT
>DBVL01000072.1:0-6163 GCA_002308475.1 Spirochaetales bacterium UBA1265
GCTCCTAGATTCTGTGGAGAGTTCCAGAAGGGAATAGACTACATAGGAGACCTTAAACAGTACGAGAAGGAAATGAGAGTTCATGCTCAGATAGCAAGAACCTTCGGTTACAAGCTCAGTATCCACAGCGGAAGTGACAAGTTCTCAGTTTTCCCAAGCACAGGCAAGGAAACCCGCGGACGCTTCCACCTCAAGACTGCCGGTACAAACTGGCTTGAGGCTGTACGTCTGATTGCCGTCAAGGATCCTTCCCTCTACAGGGAAATCCACAAGTATGCCCTTGTTGCTTTCAAGGAAGCTTCAAAGTACTACCATGTCACAACTGACCTTACAAAGATTCCTGATGTGGATACTCTTACAGATGGCCAGCTTCCAGATCTGTTCAAGAACAATGACTCAAGACAGCTGATCCATATTACATACGGTCTTATCCTCAACCTTAGGGATAACGCCGGACGTTTTGTCTTCAAGGACAGAATGTACTCACTGTGGAGAACGTACAGAGAAGATTACGCAGAGTACCTTCTCTCTCACATTGGACACCACGCTTCAGCAATTCTTCTGAAGTAAGAAATGAGGTAAAAGAACAGAGCCCGTCGGTATGCCGGCGGGCTTTTTTCTGGTAATTATTTGTAAGACAAGTCTTTTTTTATTTTTAAAGGTCGGAAATGTCCAAATAATGTTGCATTTATCCTGAATATGTAACTATAATGGGGCATGGATTTAGGATTCGTTTGTGCACAAATAGGTCAGGGGTCATCCGTCAGGATGTGGCAGTCTGTTGCTTCAAAGTTTCCTCAGAGCGGAGCAGACAGGCTTTTCGTTTTTCCAGGCGGTGTCTTTTCAAGCACTGTCCCATCCGAGGCTCTTTCCAACTATGTCTACAAGCTGGCTTCCTCGAAAAACCTTGACGGAGCCATTGTCTGGCTTTCATCCCTCACTGGAGAGGTGAACGACGAGCGGGTTATGGATTACCTTTATCCAATCCTTCCTCAAACACTTGTAACCATCTCTGGAAAGACTGAAAAATACCATGATATTCCTGATGTGAACTTTGACTCTTCATATGCCCTGAGAGAGATCACAAAGCATATGATCATAAAGCATGGAATATCAAAGATTGCCTTTATAAGAGGCCCCGAAGGCCATATTTCCGCAAACCTCAGATTTGAGGCCTATAAGGCAGTTCTTTCTGAATTCAATATCAGATATGATGAGAATCTTGTAACTCCTCCAAATGCTTGGACCATGGGCGAATGGGCCATGAAGGAGCTCATTGAAAGGCGCAAACTTGTTCCCGGCAAGGATTTTGAGGCTGTTGTCTGTGCCAGTGATCTGCTTATGTTTGGAGCCTCAAAGGCTCTTAAGAGAGCTGGGTATGAGATTCCTTCAGATGTTAAGATAAGTGGCTTCAATGACTCCGTGGAAGCACGCCTTCTTCAGGCCCCTCCCACAACAGCTAAAATGCCTACAGCTAAAATGGGCTATATGGCAGTTGAAAGCCTGAGAAAAAAACTGATGGGACAGACTTTTGTCCCTGATCAGACTCTTGTTGCTCAGCCGGTTTTCCGCAGATCCTGTGGTTGTACGCATTCATTTGATAATCTCTCTTTTGAAACAAAATCAGACTTTGTCCGTGTTATGGCTACCTCTAGTGGCTTGCCAATTGATGAGGCCACGAAGCTTTTTGACAAGATTGCCGGAGCCGACTCTGAGCAGGGGATTTCAGAGGCGTTGGCTTTTTCTTTGAGTAGTGCGGATGACGTATACACGCTGAATGAGGGTATAGGGCTCATAGAAAAACTGCCCTTCTTTGACAAGAAGAGATCTTCTTATATTCTCAACCATGCCCGTAAACTTCTTCCTGAGGTTGTTGACAGACAAAGAGCTGAGGAAGCTTATGCCAGCCAGAAGAAGTTCACCAGGCTTGGAATTTTTAAAAACGACCTTCTCGGAACAAACAGACTCGCTGAGATAGCAAATACCCTGAGAGTCCATCGCAAGTCTCTAGGGTTTGATGAGATTTACCTGGTTTTGGAAAAGGAAGCTGGAGTAAGTGTTTTCTTTGGAGAAGAGCAGGCTGTGGAATTTCCTTCTGACCTTATTCTCCCGGAGAAGGAGTTTTCGGATCTTGGAAGTGGGGTTTACGTAGTGTTCCCACTTAGGGATGAGTCAGAGTATTTCGGACATCTGCTGATAAAAACATCCAAGCATGATGGACGTCAGTGTTCAGATGTGGCTCAGGCTGTTTCCAGTGCTGTAAAGGCTGGTCTGCTCTTTGAGGAGACCTCAAAGGCAAGAGTTCTTGCAGAGCGCGCAGAACAGGACAGAACCATGTTCTTCTCAAATGTCAGTGAAAACCTCAGAGAACCTCTCTCGGAGGCGGTTAGAATAATCAGGGAGTCTGAGACTGCCTCAGAAAGCGAGAAGGCTCTGGTCATAAACCTCATCGGCGGAGCAGAGAAGATTCTTGATCTGGCCTTGAGCAGGACAGGAGAACTTGAGCTGAACACTGCTCTTGAGCGTTATGATGTAATCCTTTCCCAGCTCCCGGAGTACAGGGAAAACGGACTGCTGCCCTGCCTTGATGTAGACAGAACCAAGATAGGAGATGTTCTGAATATTCTTACTGGTCTTTGCGGAAAAGCAGAGGTCACGGCACATCTTACAAGACAGGGAGTTCTTACCTGTATAAGAAACAAGGATGGTGAGCCTGTATTCAGAGATTGTGCTTCTGTGGATTTGAATCTGGCACAGAACCTCATATACATGCACAAGGGTCACATCTCCATGTTTGATGATCGCTGTGAATTCACCCTTCCGTATCCGACCCTTTCAGGACGTGAGGCCAGAACCCTGAAGGAAGGGGAGAGCATTGCTGTTTTCGGCACAGATACACTCTCTCCCATTGAGAATCTGCGAAAGGAGAATGTTGTTCTCTCAAACTTCAGTGAGACGGGAAGACTGTTCCCTGGAGTGGGAGCCATATTCTGGAACGTTGAGGAATCCGGTAAAGAGGCGTATGACGCCTTGCGTGTGATTGCAGCCAGTGAGAAGTTCAAGAGCCTGCCCTTTCTTATCTGTCCGGCTACATGGTCCAAGACTCTTGAAGATACGGTGAGATTGTCCGTAGAAACTGGGCATCATATAATAATGCAGATTGGGGAAGGAACTGAGAGCATCTACAAATGGATTCAGAATCCGGAGATTATTAGAGCTCCATTATCCGGTGCCGTAGAGCTTTGTAGGGACAAGACTCCTGATCTGATTGTAATCTCGGGTGTGGATGATCATGATCCTGACATAAAGGGCGTTTCCGCTCTGATCAAGACCGTAAGAAGCATGAAGCGTGTTTATCAGACACCGGTTCTGGTCTGCCTTGAGACCGTCACACGGGAGAGCATAGAAGCTCTTGTCTCCTATCCGAATGTTCTTCTCTGTAACTACTGTGTCCTTGAAAGCAGTGAGTTTACAGTCAGAATAAGAAGTATTGTTGAAGGGGATGAGATTCTTCCCGTCCTGACCGGAGCCATAGTGAAGAAGGCACAGGAGTATCTGTGCACCCATGCTTGTTCTCCTATCAGCAGGTGGCAGATTGCGGAAAGCGTGAATGTTTCCGAGGACTATCTGACAAGAATATTCAAGAAAGAGCTTGGTCTCTCTCCTTGGGATTATCTGAACAGATACAGAATCTATCTTTCAAAGAAACTGCTCAGAAACACTGCCATGTCCATAAATGAAGTCTCAAGCTCAACAGGCTTCCAGGATCAGGCCTACTTCTGTAGGGTTTTCAAGAAGATAACCGGTTATAGTCCAAGCAAGATAAGATCCTCAAGAAAATTCAAGACTGAATAATCCTAAAGACCGTATCCTATTTCCACCGCAAATCTTTTAGACTGAATGGAAGTATGGGTGCATTTGCGCGCTAAGGTGACTTTATGAAAAAAATTGACAACAGATTATCAATGACGGAGCGCATGGCTCTCTCCTCAATGAAAAAGTTCCAACCAGAGAATACAAGGTACAGCTATAAGAGTGCTATCCTCATCAACGGCGCGTACAGAGCTTGGAAGATTACAGGAAAACAGGAATACCTGGACTACGTGAGAAAAATGCTTGAGAACTACGTTAGTCCGGAAGGGGATGTGAAAACTTATAGAATGGAAGACTACAGTCTGGACCAGATCAGAATGGGAAACGACATGCTGGACTTCTTTTTTCTTACTGGAGATGAAAGATACAAAAAAGCCGTTGACCGGTTCCATGAACAGCTGAAGAGCCATCCCAGAACTGCTTCAGGTGGCTTCTTCCACAAGAAAAGATACACAAACCAGATGTGGCTGGATGGTGTCTATATGCAGGCTCCGTTCTATGCCAGCTACACAAAGGCCTTCGGTGGTCTGAAAGAGTGTACTGAAGACCTTGTCCATCAGTTTGAACTGCTCTATGAGCATACACTGGTTCCTGAGACAGGACTACTCAGACATGCCTGGGATGAAAGCCGCTCCATGCCGTGGGCTGATCCTGAGACCGGAAAATCTCCTGAGGTCTGGGGCAGGGCCATGGGTTGGTATGTGGTTGCCATCTCGGATCTCCTTGAGATTATCCCTGATGAGGAAGAGTACAGAGAGTGCAGGGCAGCCTTCCTTTCAATAGCTAAGCGCCTTGCCCCTGCTCTTGTAAAATACAGGGATGACAAATCAAAACTCTGGTATCAGGTTGTTGATAAGGGTGGACAAGAAGGAAACTATATAGAGACCTCCGCATCCCTCTGCTACATATATTTCTTCTGCAAGATGTACCGCCTGGGACTCTTTGGAAAAGAATATCTGGATTTGGCCCATGAGTCATTCAAGGCTCTCTGCAGAGACTACGTTACAGAAGACGCAGATTCCGGAGAGGTCTTCCTGCACAGCATCTGTGAAAGTGCAGGCCTTGGCAAGTCCGGAGACGACAAACCCTACAGAGACGGAACGTATCAGTACTATGTAAGCGGTGAACCTGCCCTTACGGACAATATCCACGGTGTTGCCCTGTTCCTCATCTGCGCTGCGGAAGTGGAGTTCCCCGGTCAGATGAACAAGGGTTGCGTCTCTCTCAAAGCAGGCGAGGACCTGAATGATGTTTTGCAGGAAAACGCCGGAAAGAAGATTGTCTTTATTCCTAAGGGAACCTATAAAACCGGACCTGTTACAGTTCCTTCCCACACACACCTTGTTTTTGAGGAAGGAGCAAAGCTCGAGTTCTCAGATGACTTTGAAGGCTATGAGCCGGTTGAGACAAGATGGGAAGGGGTTAACTGCTGGGCCATGAAGCCTTGTTTCTTTATAAAAGATGCAAAAGATGTTGTTGTGGAAGGAAACGGAATTCTTGAAGGCAACGGCAGTAAGTGGTGGAAGAAGGTCCGGACATGGAAGGACAGCGGAAGAAATGAAGGTCCGACACTTCCTATTGAGAAGGCCCTTGCTTCCCTTAACCCAAACTATCAGAACCAGCCGGGAGGAGGCGGTGGAAGACCTTGTCAGTTCCTCAGACCACCTCTTCTGCAGATACTGAACTCAGACGGAGTACGGGTTGACGGGCTTACCCTTACAAATTCTCCGTTCTGGACCTGCCACACGGTCACTTCCAAGAACCTTGTCCTGAAGAACCTCCACATAGTTAACCCCTATGACTCACCGAACACAGACGGCGTGGATATTGAGTCCTGTCTGAATGTAAGAATCTCGGATTCCTTTGTGGAAGTCGGAGATGATGGAATAGCAGTCAAGAGCGGAAACGGAAAGGAAATGATGAAGTACGGAGCCTCCGAGAACGTAGTCATGGAGAACTGTACCATCAAGTCTGCCCACGGTGGTTTTGTAATAGGAAGTGAGACTGCAGGAGGAGTTAGAAACGTAGAAGTCTGTAACTGCCGTTTCATAGGAACCGACCGCGGTGTTCGCATAAAGACAAGAAGACGCAGAGGTGGAACCATTGAGAACATAAGTGTAAAGGACATCTATATGGAAGATGTAAGCTGTCCTGTTGCCGTAAATGAGTTCTACAATTGCGGAAACTGGATTGAGAGTGACTTTTCTCTGGAAAAACAGCCTATAAGGGAAGATACTCCGGAAATAAGGAACATTCTGATTGAGAATGTGAACGCAGTGAACTGCAGGGG
>DBVL01000072.1:6291-7841 GCA_002308475.1 Spirochaetales bacterium UBA1265
GATATAAAGGTTGAAAATGTGAAGGTTCTCAACACTGAGCCACCGGTACTCGTTGAAATGTAAGAGAGTTTTTCTATGGAGAATAAAATGGCACTTAAAAGATATGCACAGGTCGGAACTGGCGGAAGAGCCAGAATGTACTATGAGGCAATTGCTTCAACATACAAAGAGATAGCCACTCTTGTAGGCTTCTGTGACCAGAGCCAGACAAGAATGAACTACGCAAATTCTCAGATTGAGAAGCTCGGCACACAGAAGGTCCCCACGTATCTTCCTCATGAATTTGAGAAGATGATCAGCGAGACACACCCGGATATAATCATAGTCACATCTGTTGACAGAACACATGATGACTACATCTGCAGGGCCATGGAGGCCGGTTGTGATGTCATAACTGAAAAGCCTCTTACCATTGACGAGAGAAAGGCTCAGAGGATTATAGACACCCAGAAAAGAACCGGCAGACACATAAGGGTAACATTTAATTACAGATATGCTCCGTATCACACAAAGGTCAGAGAGCTTATCAGGGATGGAGTCATAGGAACTCCTACATCGGTTCACTTTGAATGGCTTCTCAACACGGATCATGGAGCAGACTATTACAGACGCTGGCACAGAAACAAGTACAACAGTGGCGGACTTCTTGTTCACAAGGCTACACACCACTTTGACCTGGTCAACTTCTGGCTCGGAACAGAGCCTGAGACGGTTTTCGGATTTGGAAGTCTTCAGTTCTATGGACGAGCCGCGGCGGAAAAGCGCGGAGTGGAGCATTTCTACTCACGCTGTTACGGAAGCAAAGAAGCTGAAAACGATCCGTTTGCCATCCATATTGATAAGGTNNCTTAAGGCCCTCTATCTGGACGCGGAGGAGGACAGTGGTTACATAAGAGACAGAAGCGTATTCTCTGATGACATAAGCATTGAGGACACCATGAATGTTCTGGTCAGATACAAGAACGGAGTCCAGATGAGCTATTCTCTTGCCTCCTATATGCCTTGGGAAGGCTTCAACGTAAGCATAAACGGTACAAAGGGAAGACTTGAGTACCAGTCAGTTGAGAAAACATATATAAACGCCGGCGGAGAAAAGAAGGATGAGGGAGCAACAGAGAAGAGTTCCATCCGTATCTGTCCCATGTTCGGCGAGCCGTACTATGCTGACGTGAAGGTCTCAGAAGGCGGACACGGCGGTGGAGACCCTGTTCTTCTTGATGATGTGTTCCTTGACAACCCACCTTATGATGAGTTCCACAGAGCTGCGGACTTCAGGGATGGAGTCAAGTCAATTATAGTCGGGATTGCCGCAAACAAGTCCATTGCTTCAGGCCTGCCGGTAAATGTAGATACCCTGATCCGCTGGTAAGAACTTTTTTGCAAAAGCTCACAGTGCTGTTTATAATAGGGCTGAACACAATTACAGGAGGCTCTTATGCAGAATCTTATGGAAAAACTCAGAGAGGCCGCAGCCTATATCAGAAAACAGATTGGAGAGATTTCTCTGGATGCAGGTCTTGTTCTGGGTTCCGGTCTTGGAGATATGGCTG
>DBVL01000072.1:7924-10046 GCA_002308475.1 Spirochaetales bacterium UBA1265
ATGCAGGGCAGATTCCACTTCTATGAAGGCTGGGGCATGGACCAGGTTGTTTTCCCCATACAGGTCATGAAGTTACTGGAAGTCAAGAACCTGATTCTCACAAATGCCGCAGGATGCATAAACAAGGATTGGAGGCCCGGAGACCTGATGATCATAAATGATCATATAAAGCTCACAACCTCTGAAAACCCTATGCGTGGGCACAACGAGGACGAGCTTGGGCTGAGATTCTTCGATATGACCAGAGCCTATGACCCAGAGTTGAGAGCTTTGGCTGCCAAAGTTGCCCGTTCACAGGGTCTGGATATAAAAGAAGGCGTGTACATGTTCTTTGCAGGTCCGAGTTTTGAGACTCCGGCAGAGATAAGAGCTGCAAGAATACTCGGAGCAGATGCAGCAGGAATGAGTACTGTTCCTGAGGTGATTGCGGCAGCTCACTGTGGCTTGAAGACCCTTGGAATAAGCTGCATGACAAACATGGCAGCCGGAATCCTGAATCAGCCATTAGGACACGATGAGGTTCTTGAGACAGGTCTGAAAGTCAAGAAATCCTTCTCTGCTCTTATAAAAGGAATCCTCAGAGAACTCTGATGGAGATACTGAGAGTTGAGAACCTCAGCTTCAGCGCGGGGGAAAAGACCATACTTGAAAATGTATCTTTCTCTCTTGAAAAAGGACAGCTTATGGCCATCTGTGGACCAAACGGAGCAGGCAAAAGCTGTCTTTTGCGTATTCTCAAAGGCCTTCAGAGACCAAAAGAAGGCCGTATCTTCATAGAAGGTGAGGACTGTACCAGGAAAGAGAAGACAAGGCTTCTCAAAACAGGACTTGTCTTTCAGGATGCAGATGTCCAGACCATAGGAGAGACTGTTGAGAGAGACATTTCCTTCGGTCCTGAGAACCTCAGGCTTTCAAAGGAAGAAGTGAGGAAAGCCACAGAACACGTCATGGAGTTCTTTGATCTTCAGCCTTTCAGAAAGCGGGGGCCGGAAACCCTCTCCGGTGGGGAGAGAAGAAAACTTGTCATAGCCGGAGTTCTGGCCATGGATCCTGAGATAGTCATGTTGGATGAGCCTTTTGCAAACCTGGACTACAGGGGTGTACAGACAGTTCTCAAGGCCATAGTAAAACTCAGGGAAAGCGGGAAAACAGTTCTTCTCGTGAGTCATGAAGTGGAGAAGTTTCTTGCTCTCTGTGACTCCACTCTGATCATAAACGGTGGAAGAACAGTTTTTTCAGGAAGCAGTGAAGAGGCTGTAAGTCACTTCAAGGAAAATGGAATCCTCCAGCCCAGAGGAGCTTTCAAAGATCTGTCCTATCTGGAGGAAGAGTCTTGAACGGCCGCCTTTTTAAATACCGGGACAGGGGTAGCCTGCTCAACAGTCTGAATCCCCTGTTCAAACTTATCTGCGTTTTTGTTCTCTGTGTGGTCATTTCAAAGGCTCCTTCTCTTGTTGTATTCATAACAGGCCTTTTCCTGGTTCTTCTTTATGTCTTAAACAGAATTCCTCTTTCAACGCTTTTCAAAGAAGGCCGAGTGTTTCTGATAATAGCTGTGTTTATAGCTGTCTCTGAATACATAAACACAGAATCCCTTTATCAGAGTGCAACAGCCACCTGCAGATACCTGAATATAATTCTGCTCTCAATTATCTTTACAGATTGCACAAGCGCCTTTGACCTCTCACGAGTGTTTGGGAAAACCAGATTCGGGATAGCTCTCACGCTTTCACTGTCCNNCATGCTCCCCATAACAGTTGAAGCCATTTCCAAGACAATGGAAAGCGGAAAAGCAAGAGGGGCCTCCTTATTTAGAAGCCCCGTCTCCTATACCCAGTTGTTGGTAAAAAATGTTGTTTTGAACCTTCTTGCCAAGGCTGACAGCTACTCTCAGGCTCTCACTGCCCGTTGTTTTCAAGAAGAGCTTTGACCTTGGGCCTTACTGCCTGTGCTGTCACGGCACTGACAATTATCTTCAAAGTATCTCCAATTATGAAGGGAATCAGTCCCGCTGAGAGGGTTGCGGCCCAGGAAAGGTCTCTTGTGTACTTAAGTACCAGCAGTCCCGGAACATAGACAGCGACTGTGGCAACAAGAGCGCAAAAAAGGTACCAGGGCACGC
>DBVL01000072.1:10132-16125 GCA_002308475.1 Spirochaetales bacterium UBA1265
CCTGTAGTGAAGACCGGCAACCCTATAACCCCCAGAAACAGATATAGGCAAACGGCCTCGAGTGAAAGCATGGATGGCAGGCAGAGGGAAGAGAGAATAACGAACAATGTCTGTAGTGTTACCGGCACCGGAGGCAACGGGATCCTGATGAAGGCTCCCGCGCTTATCAATGCAGTGAACATGGCAACGAGGATAATCCTGATCAGAGACTTTCTCATTTTGTTGTCTTTTTCTGTTCTTTAAGAAGTCCTACTATCTCTTTAAGCAGGGCAGTATTCTCTGATTCTGTTTTCACAGCAGCTGCTTTCTCTTCTGCCTTCTTCTCCTGTTCAAGCTTCTGCTGCAGGTCATTTATCTTGTTCATGCCCTTTACTATCAGGAACATGACAAAGGCTGTAATGACAAACTCAATTGTTTTCTGGATGACCAAACCGTATCTGATTGCAACTTCAGCTGCCTCTCCTGCCGCCGGTGTGAGGATTATCCTGAGATCACTGAGATCCACATTTCCCAGCAGTGTTCCGAGAAGCGGGTTAAGGATTCCCTGAACTATTGAAGTCACAATTGCGTTGAAAGATGCACCGAGGACTATACCTACGGCCATTTCAATCACGTTTCCGCGAAGGGCAAATTTCTTGAATTCGGCAAAGAAACCTTTCGTCTTTTCGATTTTTTTGTCCATATTTGTTCCTCCTGTTTTAAACTTTACGCTTCTTTACGCTTTTTGCCAACCGTAATATATTTATAGCAGAGGTGGATATGAAACTTAGCCAGCCCAACAGCGCCAGAATAATAAACACTGCAAGGGTCTTAAGTGCCCTTAGAAATACAAGGGGCCTCTCCAGAGCAGAGATGGCAAGGATCCTTGGTCTTAACAAGGTCTCAACAGGAGAGATAGTGGACTCTCTTCTTGAAAGAGGTCTTGTCAGGGAGAAGGGGAAGCTGGAGTCTGCCAACGGCAGAAGGGCTACGGAACTTGAGCTGGCAGGAGACTCGGCTTTTGTTCTGGCTGTGCACTTCGGGCTAAGATTCACGGAGACCGCTTTGTGTTCTCTGGATGGGAGCATCTTGAAAATGGAGCGTCTTCCTTCTGATTTTTCAGAATCTGAAGAGAGCTTCTTTGCCGCTGTAATCAAGAGCTGCCTCAGGGCTTCCAAACTTGTCAGTGATGAGAAGATAGCAGGGATAGGTCTTTCCTCAGATGTGGAGTTCATAAATGACGGAAAGGCGGAGAACCTGAAGAAGAGCCTTGAGAAGTTTCTGAAGAAGGAAGTTGTTTCAGAAGAGACCTCAAGTGCACTGATAGCTGCAGAGAAGGCAGCTAATGAGAAAATGGAGAGTTCGAACAACCTTCTCTATCTGAACTGGGGAGATACTTTAGAACTGTCCATTTACTCAAGAGGGGTAGTCGCAGGGACATCGGCCGAATTCGGCCATATCATGGTTTCAAATGACGGGGACCTGGAGTCTGTCTGTTCCATCCATGCCATCTCGGGAACGCATGAGGCCCACTTCAAAGATATCTGGGACAAGGTGGATCCGGGTAGGCTTCAGATGCTTGCAAAGGCGTTGAGGACAGCTTCGAAGGTGACGGGGATAAACCGTGTGATCATAGGCGGAGAAGGGTCAACCATTCCTGATGAGAGGCTTTCTGTTCTGAATTCCGCGTGTCCGAATATGAGCATGGAGGCTTCCGTTCTTGGGGATAAGGCACTGCTACGTGGTGCTTGTGAGCTTGCTCTTGACCGTTTCTTCTTCATGGGTAGCCTTCTGGATGGCGTAAAAGACTGGATATAAGGTTGTCGAGTTGCCTCAAATTAAGTATCTTAGTTCTGTTCTAAGACAAGTTTTGGAGGCGAAATGGAACACAAACAGTTTAAGACAGAGGTTTCCGACCTTCTGCATCTTATTATTCATTCACTTTATTCACACAAGGAAATTTTTTTGAGAGAGCTTGTCTCAAATGCCTCTGATGCATTGGACAAACTCAGATACAAATCCCTGCTGGAAAACTTCTCCACAGATGAGATGAGGATTGATATTAGTTTCACCGAGGGCGATAAGAGGACTCTTACCATCTCAGATAATGGAATAGGCATGACTCATGATGAGCTTTCTGAGAATCTGGGAACAATAGCCCATTCAGGAACCAAGAGATTCCTTGCAAACCTCACAGAGGAACAGAAGAGTGACAGCAACCTCATTGGCCAGTTCGGTGTAGGTTTCTACGCAGCTTTCATGGTCGCAGACAAGGTTGAGGTTGTCTCAAAAGCCTGGGGAAGCGACAAGGCCTACAAGTGGGTAAGCGACGGTAAGGAAAAGTACACCATAGATGAGGCCGAGAGGGAGAAAAACGGAACCACAATCACCCTCTACCTCAATGATGAAGGCAAGGAATATGCTTCCCGATGGCAGATTGAGAACCTTATCAAGCAGTACAGCGATCACATAGCCTATCCTATCTATCTTGCTTATGACCAGAACACTTATGATGATAAGTACAATGTCACCGGTACTGAACATAAGGAAGAGAAGATAAACAGTGCTTCAGCTCTCTGGAGAAGAAGTAAGAGTGAGCTCAAGGAAGAGGACTACAATGACTTCTACAAGAACACCTCTTATGACTCTGAGAACCCGCTTTTCTATATTCATACAAAGGCTGAGGGTGCAACTGAATACACTACACTTTTCTTCATTCCTGCCAAGGCTCCGTTTGATATGTACCATTCGGACTACAAGAGTGGCGTGAAACTCTATGTTAGACGTGTGTTCATTACAGATGACGACAAGGAGATTCTTCCAACCTATCTGCGTTTTGTCCGCGGTGTGATTGACAGTGAGGATCTTCCTCTTAACGTCTCCCGTGAGATTCTTCAGCAGAACAAGGTCATGTCTGCAATCAGGACTGCTTCCGTCAAGAAGCTTCTTGGAGAGTTTAAGAAAATCTCAGAGCAGAATCCTGAGCTCTATACAAAGTTCATTGAGCAGTACAACAGACCGCTTAAGGAAGGCCTCTATCAGGACTATGCAAACCGTGAGGACCTATTGGAACTTGTCCGCTTCAAGAGTTCCGCTGTTGACGGATTTACCTCCCTTGCCCAGTACAAGGAGAGGATGAAGTCAGATCAGAAGAGCATCTACTATATAACCGGAGCAGGAGAGGAGACTCTGAAGAATTCTCCGCTTCTTACTTCCTACAAGGAGAAGGGCTATGAGGTCCTTCTCATGACTGATGATATAGATGAATTTGTGATTGGCTCTTTGGGCAAGTACAAGGATCTGGAACTGAAGGCTGTCAACAAGACAGATGCCATGGATGACTTCTCAGACAAGAAAAAGCCGGAGAAGGAAGACAAGAAGGTTGCAGAGAAGATAAAGAAGGCTCTTGGAGACAAGGTCAAGGATGTTAAGGTTTCCACCCGTCTTTCCGGTGTTTCTGCAGTTGTTGTAGCAGATTCAAATGATCCTACTGTTCAGATGCAGCAGATCCTCAAGGCCATGGGCCAGTCCGATATGCCTGAGAGTGCTCCTGTTCTGGAGATAAACACAGATGATCCGTTTGTTAAGAAGATAGCTGATTCTGAGGACGAGAAGTTTGTTTCCGATGCTTCTTCCGTTCTTCTTGATCAGGCTCTTCTTTCAGAGGGTGTCATGCCGAAAAATCCGTCTGAGTTTGCTATCAGACTTCACTCTCTTCTGGTATAATCATTTCTGATGGCTACAAGCAGAAGAGATACAGCAGATTCTTATACTCAACGCGCGCACAGGGAAGGTTACCCTGCGCGCAGTGTTTATAAACTTGAGGAAATCCAGCTGCAGAACAGGATAGTCAAACCCGGAGACACTGTCTTGGATGTGGGTGCGGCTCCTGGCAGCTGGACTCTCTTTACACACAGGGAGCTTTTAAAGGGTAACGGCACCATAGTGGCTGTAGATCTTAACCCGTTGCGTCTTAATCCGGTTCCTCCTACGGTTGTGGAATACACGGGAGACGCTTTTTCTCCTGAAATCCGTGAAAAGCTCATTTCCCATGGCCCGTTTGATGCCATCATCAGTGATGCGGCTCCCATGACCACAGGGAACAGGACCGTTGACACTTCCCGCAGCGAGTGGCTGGCCGAGCAGGTTCTCTTTCTGGCAACAGAGCACCTTAAGGTTCACGGGAACCTGGTAATCAAGATTTTTCAGGGTGGTGGCCAGCAGGAGCTTCTTCTTCAGATGAGAAAACTCTTTTCCAAGGCAAAGACCCTCAAACCCAAGGCCTGCCGTAACGACAGCTTTGAAACCTATCTCATAGGGCTGGATAAGAAATAATAAGCATATTCAAGGAAAATGTTTGACTTCAGAGTCGGCTATTGTATCTGCTGGCTCCTTCTTGAAGCTTTTTGCATGTTTCTTTCGCAAGCCATTCCGGTTCAAGAACTGTAATATGTGGTGTTCTCTTAAGGATGTAACGCTGCACATCAAACTTTGTGCGGGTAGTGGCAGTCATGATTGTTCCTTCTTCAACATCTTGAAACGCTACTTTTTTTGGCGGCCATTTCTTCTCTTTCTCATATGGAGCCTGATATGGGTCAATCAGCAACTTCACCTGATAAGGCTCGGTCTCGCAGCTGATTCCAAAGGGATCAGAGAGTAGGTCTTTAAGAAGAGCCATGTCGCAAGAAGGTTTGCTACCCAAGGGGCTTCCGTTAATCTTAATAATTCGGTCCACGGCCAGCATACGGATCTCTTCATCTTTGTTGTATCCATACACATACGGGTTGCGGTGCGAGATGAAAACAAGAAGAGGATAGAAGACAGTATCATATGTACTGTCCGGTGTTATTTTGTGATAGGTCAGTTCAAGCCATGTCTTATCAGCAATTGATTTGAGCAGAAGGTTGATTTTCTTGCTCAAATCTTTGTTCTCAACATTCTTTGCTAAGACTGTCTGAGCATTGATAATCGGGACTGGTTCATTTGCTCCGTATTTAATCAGCGCCCCTCGTTCTGATGCCATTAGTGCAAGCTTGTTGAACAATCTTTTTGCCTGTATTTCCAATGCAGGGGTCATGTCTGCGCTTCCCATAAGCATTTTGAATACAGCTGCATCTTCTTCCGTGAAAGTCATGTCCGGAAGATAAAAATCAGCCCTTGAATACGAGAGGATTTTATATCTCAGGATTTTTCCATTGTCCGGATCCGGCTCACTGTAAAGAGGGAACATGAAGGTCAGTTCTCTAAGCCTGTTTCTTGCAGTTTTCACATCTTTACCAAGAGAACGGGCCATTTCGTAGATGGTCGCACCTTGAGAACGGCAGATAAGACGAGTCATGACTATGTATTCGGGGAGATGATCACTCATGGAAAAATCTTAACACCTCTTAATTTGCTGGGAAAGGTTTTTTCACACCAGATGGTTAATCTTTAAGAGAAAGGAGGAGGGAAGCATGAAGATCAGGAGCTACAAAGGTGCAGGAGTGTTTCTCATAAGGTATGAAAATGACCGATTTGAAGTACTTCTCGGAAAGCGATCAATCAAACAGGGGTATGGCACATGGTCAATTCCCGGGGGAGCCATGGAAAAGAGGGATGCTTCTTTTCAGGATTGTGCTTTCAGGGAACTGAAAGAAGAGACTGGGATTGTTCTGAAATATACCCAGCATAAAGTTCTGGGAAGATGTATAAAGAGTGTTCCGTTCTTCCACTGGCATACATACATAGTTTTTATGTGGGGAAATAAAACGGACATGTATCCAGATGAGTTTTCTGAATTAGCATGGATACCTTTTGAGGAAGTAAACACCTATAAGCTGTACATCAGTCTTGGATGGGAGATGAGAGCTGCAAAAAAACTGTTGAGAAAGCAAAAGGTTGAGATTGAAAAACTGCAATTTTAATTGGACGGAGGCTTTGTTATGGCAAAGAAGAAAAGTGAATGTATGAAGAGATATGGAAGAGAATGGAGTAAAGAACTGACAGAGACTACCCGGGAATACTTCTCTGAAATG
>DBVL01000054.1:0-132 GCA_002308475.1 Spirochaetales bacterium UBA1265
ACTAAAGGAGGTATGAAAAAACTGTTGCTCTGCCTTTAGTGTAGCAAGGACCGTGCCAACTTTGGTTTTTGATGAAAATTCTTTAATTTAAGCTGTTTTTTTCGCTTTTCAGGGGCATCAGTATTTGTTGGA
>DBVL01000054.1:156-3711 GCA_002308475.1 Spirochaetales bacterium UBA1265
GCTGAAGCGGTTGTGAATATTTTTCCAAACTTTTTAAAGCGTGCATTTTTTTCACACTTGCCACACTTTTTGTACATTAGTATTGTTTATCTATGATAAATATTAGACTGAACAAAAAATTCAAATATGTGTATTTTAATTCCGTAATGTACATTATTGCAGCAAACCTGCTTGTGTATGTGTTTCTGCATCTTACGAATATCAAAATCCAGGGTTCACCTCTTCTTTACTACCTGGGCCTGGTACCGGGCTGGATTAGCAAAGGTTATGTCTGGCAGTACGTAACCTACATGTTCGTTCATGTGGACTTCTTTCATATCCTGTTCAACATGTACATGCTTTTCATGTTCGGAAGCATGATTGAAAGGGCTTTGGGAAGCAAGGAGTTTCTTCTTTTCTACTTTGTTACGGGTGTCCTTGCTGGCGTTCTGGGATCACTGTTCTACAATCTGACAGGATACACGAACGTACTTGTTTACGGAGCTTCTGGAGCCGTCTATGCTCTCATGTTCCTCTCTTCTGTCATGGTCCCCAACGGACGAGTAATGCTTTTTTTCATCTTCCCCATAAGGCTTGGGGTCCTGATTCTCCTGTTCCTTGTCATGGAGATTTTACGTGTGGTCCTTGGTTCGGACGGCGTCAGCTCAATAGTTCACGTAGGTGGAATGCTTATAGCTTGGCTCTACTGTCTCCTCCGTTTCAGAATCAGTCCTCTCAAAGTCTGGAAAAACCTTTTTACCAGAACATAACTGTGTTAGAATTAAGCCATGATACCGGACGATATTTTAAAAAGAATTCCAAAAGTTGAACTGCATCAGCATCTTGATGGCGGTTTGAGAGTCTCTACAATAATTGAACTTGCAGAAAAGCAGAACTTCAAACTGCCTGCAGAAGATGAGAAAAGCCTGAAAAGCTGGTTTGAGGAGGGCTGTAATCTCAAGAGCCTTTCTCTTTACCTGAAGACATTTGACGTCACCACCGCCATCATGCAGAGTGAAGAGAACCTTACAAGGATAGCCTATGAGGTGGTACTTGACTGGAAGAGGGAGAATATTGTGTACGGAGAGGTCCGTTTCGCCCCCATTTTCCACACAGCTCAAGGTCTGTCCATGTCCAGGGTTGTTGAGGCCGTATTGAGAGGCCTTGATCAGGGAAAGAAGGAAACCGGAGTTGAATATGGCCTTATCCTCTGTGCCATGAGACATCAGAGCCCTGAAATCAGCCTTGAGGTTGCAAAACTGGCCATAGCATTCAGAGACCGCGGTGTTGTGGGTTTTGACCTTGCCGGAGACGAAAGCGGAAACCCACCCAAAAAACACATTGAGGCTTTCCAATACATAAGAAAGAAAAATTTCAATATAACCCTGCATGCAGGTGAAGCCTTTGGCCTTGATTCCATCTGGCAGGCCATCCAGGTCTGTGGTGCCCACAGAATAGGGCACGGAACACGCCTGATTGAAGATGTGAACCATGAAGGATTGAAAATTGAGAGCATGGGAGACTTGGCTCATTATGTTCTGGACAAGAGAATTCCTCTTGAGATGTGTCTTTCCAGTAACATAGGAACCGGCGCTGCAGCAAGTTTTGCAGAACATCCGTTCCCACTGTTCTTCAGAAACCACTTCAGAGTGTTCCTGTGTACTGACAACCCTCTGATGAGCAACACGACCATGACCAAGGAGATGAAGATTGCTTCTGAGAACTATGGCCTGAACCTCAAGGACCTTGAAAGAGTGACGGTTAACGCCATGAAGAGTTCCTTCCTGCACCATGATGAAAAACTCAGAATCATCTATCAGGTGATCAAAAAACAGTATGCAGACATAAGACAGGAGTTTGGCTACTCCGACTGGAACTGATAAAACGGACAGCACCAAATAGGTGCTGTTTTTGTTTCCTTTATTGTTTTCTCATTCCTGATTCGTTAGAATAACTGCCGTACAGGAGATTTTAACCATGAGAATGAGCAAACTTTTTTCAAAAACCCTCAGAGAGGCCCCGAATGGAGCTGATACAAAGGGGTATGAGTATCTTCTCAGGGCAGGTTATATAGACCAGCTGGCTTCCGGAATTTTCTCCCTTCTTCCACTTGGATTCAGATCAATCAGAAAGATTTCTGCAATTGTAAGAGAGGAAATGGACAACCTCGGAGCCCAGGAAATCCTCATGCCGGTAGTAAACCCCGGGGATATCTGGAAAGAGACCGGCCGTTTTTACAGCATTGATAAAGAGATGACCCGCTTCAAAGACCGTCGTGACAGCGATATGTGTCTTGCCATGACACACGAGGAGTGCTGCACGGATCTGGGTAGAAATGTCATAGATTCATACAAGCGTCTGCCTCTGCTTGTCTATCAGCTTCAGACAAAGTGGAGAGACGACCCGCGCCCAAGAGCCGGTCTTATCAGAGTCCGTGAGTTCACCATGAAGGACAGCTACAGCTTTGACCGGGACCAGGAAGGACTTGAGAAAGTCTACAAAGCTCACTATGACGCCTATTTCAGGATTTACAAGAGGTGCGGACTTCCCGTTGTGGCTGTAGGTTCAGACAGCGGAATGATGGGCGGAAAGGTCTCTCATGAATACATGTATCTTTCACCCATAGGTGAGGACACAATCATAACCTGTCCTTCCTGTGGCTATACTGCAAACAGACAGGTTGCAAGGTTCAAGAAGACATACAATAAGGAAGAGCTGAAGGAGAAGGAGCTTGTTTCCACTCCGGACGCAAAGACAATAGAGGATCTTTGCAAGGTTCTCTCAATTAAGAGCGAGAAGACAGCAAAGGCAGTCTTCATGGTCGGAACATATATTAACGACAAGGACGGAAGTGAAGAAGAGCGCCTGATTGTCGGAATAGTGCGTGGAGACATGGATGTTGAGGAAAACAAGCTTCAGAATGCTGCTAGGGCAAACTCAATGAGACCGGCTCATGAAGAAGAGATTGTTGCTGCAAATATGGTTCCTGGTTTTGGTTCTCCAATAGGTTGTAAGGAAGGAACTGTAGTTGTTGTGGATGATGCCGTTGCTGAGAGCAGCAACCTTGTAGCAGGAGCCAACAAAGAGGGATACCACTATTTGAATACAAACTTCGGACGTGATTACAACGGCACCGTTGCGGATATTGCAAGCGCAAGAGACGGCTACATATGCCCTGAGTGCGGAAAGCCGCTTAAGGCCTCAAAGGGCGTTGAGGTCGGGAACATCTTCCAGCTCGGTACACGCTACTCAGAGGCCATGAACTGCTACTACCAGGANNATCATGGGAAGCTACGGAATCGGAATCGGAAGGCTTCTCGCCTGCCTCTGCGAAGAGTACAACGATGAGAAGGGCCTGAAGCTGCCTGTTGCCGTTGCTCCGTATCAGGTTCATTTAATTAGTCTGATAAAAGATGCAGAAGTTGGAGAAAGGGTTTATAATGAGCTTAAGGATGCGGGCATTGAGGTCCTTTATGATGATAGAAAGGAGACTGCAGGTGTCAAGTTTGCAGACGCGGATCTGATAGGAGTTCCTGTTCGCATTACCATAGGTGCAAGAAGTTTTGCAGAGGGTAA
>DBVL01000054.1:3750-5242 GCA_002308475.1 Spirochaetales bacterium UBA1265
TTGTGCCTGATACACAGGCCCTCTTAGCAAAGCTCGCAAGGGAATGAGGGGTCAGTATTAACCCGGGCTTTGATTACATATTGTGTCCGACAAATGCCGGACACGTTTTTAGTTTTAAACTTGATTTAATCAGGAGGACATACTGTGCTTGATTTAGCAACATTGGAAATGCTGAAAGAAAAAGCAAAGGAAATCAGAATCTCAACTATCAATGAGATTGCCCACCTGGGAAAGGGGCACATAGGAGGAGCTATGTCAATTGTTGAAGTTTTGACATATCTTTACTATCACGAGATGAATATTGATCCATCCAATCCCAAGATGGAGGGACGTGACAGATTTGTGTGCTCAAAGGGACATGCAGGTCCTTCTGTCTATGCTACCCTTGCAGACAAGGGTTACTTTCCCAAGGACTGGCTCCTTACCCTGAATAAGGGCGGCACAAACCTTCCAAGCCATTGTGATATGACAAAGACCCCGGGAATTGACTTTACAACAGGTTCTCTCGGACAGGGCGCAAGCGCCGCGGCGGGAATTGCCCTCGGGCAGAAGATCAAGGGAGAGAAGTCCTACACATACCTCATTATCGGTGATGGAGAGAGCCAGGAAGGACAGGTCTGGGAGATGGCAGAGTTCGCTTCCACACAGAATCTCGGAAACCTGATTGCATTTACAGACTTCAACAAGCAGCAGCTTGACGGTTACACAAAAGACGTTATCAATATGGATAACATAGATACAAGATGGCTAGGTTTCAACTGGCACGTACAGAGAATAAACGGCCATGATTTCAATGCCATTGATGACGCAGTCCAGGCAGCCAAGAAAGTCAAAGACCGTCCCAGCATGATTATTATGGATACAGTCAAGAGCTGGGGCTACGCTCCCGGAGTTGGAGTTGTTTCCAACCATAGTATGGCAGTCTCCGAAGAGGATGCAAAGGCAGCCATCAATGCTCTTGAAGGAGGCGCAAAATGAGAGATACAGCTGATCTTGGAAACATGAAAGATGCAATCATGGCAGCAATCATAGATCTTGCCACTGAGCACAAAGATGTATGCATGCTTGAGGCTGACCTCATGACATGTCTTGGAAGTACAGGTTTTAAGAAGCAGTTCCCGGAGAGGTTCTTCAACTGCGGTATTGCAGAAGCAAACATGGTTGGTGTTGCTGCAGGTCTTTCTTCAATGGGTTTTGTTCCTTTTGCAGATTCCTTCGGTGTCTTCTCTTCAAGAAGAGCATATGACCAGTTCTTCCTCTCTGTTAACTATGCCAAGCAGCGTGTCCACCTCATAGGTACAGACCCGGGAGTCACTGCACAGGTTAACGGTGGAACCCATATGCCATTTGAGGATATTGCTCTTATGAGACAGATTCCTGACCTTATCATTCTTGATCCTTCTGATGGTCAGAGCTGCTACGAGCTTATCCGCCAGGCTTATGAGAGCGGTCACAGCTCATATATCAGAGCAGGAAGAAGAGGTATTACCCA
>DBVL01000054.1:5410-8441 GCA_002308475.1 Spirochaetales bacterium UBA1265
TTGAGAAGTACGCCAAGAAGACGGGTCGTGTTCTTGTTTGTGAGAACGGCAGATACGCCGGTGGCGTAGGTGAGGGTATAGCTTATCACCTTGCAAAGACCTGTCCTACAAAGATGGACTTTGTAAATGTGGGAGAAAGGTTCGGAGAAGTCGGAAACCTTTCCTACCTGATCAAAACCTTCGGTTTCACAGCCGAAGATATAGCAGAGAAGGCAAAAGGCCTTCTGTAAGAAATGAGACCATTGCTCAGTTGAGCAATGGTCTTTATTTTGTCCTTTTTCCTCAACCGGAAACTTGTTGTATAATAAAAACATGAAGCAGTTTGATATCTTCATTTCAGCCCTCAGGGATTTTGAGACATTTGATAAGGCTCTCTATAAGTTGCCCCGTAACCGCACGGCTTTATGCCATGCCCTGGCTGTAAGGCTTATGAAGGTTGTTGAGAACAACGACCTGCCTTACTTTGTGGATATGTCTGTTTCAGAAAGCAGGTCAAGAAAGCCTCTGGTTCCCGACATACTTGTCCATGACAGAAACGGGAAAAAATACATGGCGGCGCTGTGCAGAAACGATTATCTGACTGAAGAGGAGCAGAAGGAACTGATCCGTCTGGCTTCTGAGAACAGTCACACCCTGTTTCTGGGACTATCCTTTTTCCCTCAGAAAAACTACATGCTCATCTATGCTGCCGGCAAAGAGATAGAGTACCTGCATTTCAGTAGAAACACTCTCACCTGCGAAGCTGTCCGTGTAAAAACGGCAAGGCAGGATCAGGGTGCTGAAGAGCAGATGGCCCTAAAATTAAAGATTTGAAGAAAACCACCTCTGGAGTAAGATTCCCGCTGCAACACTGACATTCAGGCTGCCTTTTGTTCCTGCCATGGGAATGGAGATTCGTCCTGTGCAACAGGCCAATATCTCAGGGCTTATTCCGAACTCCTCACTTCCAAGGACAGCAGCGCCACGTTCAGGGAAGGCAAAAGTGTTTATGTCCTCTCCTCCTAGTTCCAATGCAAGAACTTCTCCTTCTTTGTAGTTTTTAAGGAGTTTTACTGTCTCATCCTCTGTCATGAAACACCATTCAACAGTACCTGTTGTGCCTCTGGAAGTTCTCCTGGCCCTCTGGTGTTCAGGGGAGGCTGAGCCCTCTACAAGAATTATCTTCTTTATTCCGAATGAGTCTGCGCTTCTGAAAACAGCCCCTACGTTGTATGGGCTCCTGAGACGGTCCAAGACAAGGATTTTATCTTCTATCTTTCTCTTGGATACATCCAGGAGGCCGCTATCATCCGTGAAATCCCAGTCAGATGGTTCTGCGCCAAGACGGGAAAGTAAAGCCTGGGCATAGTCTTCAAGCTTGAACGCAAGGCTTTTGAACTGCTCCTCTGTCTGAGGTTTCTCCGTGCTTATCGTCTTTAAGGAGGCAAGGGGGAGAATGGTGTTCAGGTAAACCAGATCAGGCACCTGATTCAGGCGGGCTCTGTGTGCAGATTCTGCAAGGATCATGGAAATCTTGCGGATACGGGTTCTTTCCTTGAGGGAAAGAAGCTTCTTTTCAGTCAGCATCCTCGTTCTCTTCCTTTGTTCTGTGGGTGGGGAGTACGCACAGGGCAAACTCTCCCTTTTCAGTTTTCAGCTGACTGAGAACCTCTTCTGCTGTACCACAGAGGAACTCTTCAAAGGTTTTTGTCATCTCCCTCCCCAGAACCATGTTTCTTTCAGGTGCCAGGTTCATGATCTCTGTCAGGGTTTTTCTGATTCTGAACGGAGATTCGTAGATTATGAAGGCCTCATCCCTCTCCAACAGCTGGGAAAGGCGTTTCTGTCTTCTTCCGCTTTTGGGGCTGAGAAAGCCTTCAAAAGTGAACGTCTTGCCGGCCAGACCGCTGACACTTATAAGAGATACCGAAGCAGAGGCTCCGGGGATAGGAACAACTCTGAAGCCTGCCTCTCTGACGGCTCTGACAAGACGGCTGCCGGGATCACTTACCCCTGGGGTTCCTGCATCTGAGCAGTAGGCTACAGAGCGGCCCTCGGAAAGGAGCTTCACTATTCCGTTTGCAGAATTTTCCTCGTTTCTGGCGTGGCAGGCTATGAGGTTCTTCCCTTGGATTCCGAGGTGGTTAAGAAGGATTGATGTATGCCTTGTGTCCTCACAGGCAATTGTATCTACGCTCTTGAGGGTCTCTATGGCCCTGAGAGTTATATCTGACATGTTTCCTATGGGTGTGGCAACAATATAGAGAATACTCATGTCTTGAGGATATATTATTTACGTATAAAAAGGAAAGTGATAGAATTCGCAGACAAAGGATTCAACTATGAACTTTACGAAAAGAACAGTTACATGCGGCGCTCTGACAGCTGCAGATGTTGGAAAAACGGTTATTCTCAATGGATGGGTCCACAGAGATAGAAACCATGGTGCCCTTCACTTCATAAACCTCAGGGACCGTTATGGGATTACTCAGGTAGTGGTGGATGACAGTGCCTCAGAAGAGCTTCAGAAAGCAGCTTCCCAGCTGAAGATGGAGTATTGTGTGGCCGTTACAGGTGTGGTAAGAAAGCGCCCGGACAACATGATAAATAAAGACATGGTCACCGGTGAGATTGAGGTTCAGGCCCAGAAGATTGAGATTCTTTCAAAGTGTGAGACTCTCCCGTTCATGATTGATGAGGAGACAACCGCAAACGAGGATCTCAGGCTTAAGTACAGGTTCCTGGATCTGCGCTCAGGTGGTATGCAGAAGAGAATAAGGCTCAGACATGAATTCATTAAGGCCATAAGAGACTTCCTCTGCAGCAAGGACTTCTACGAGATTGAAACACCAACCCTTATCAGAAGCACACCTGAGGGAGCAAGAGACTTCCTTGTTCCTTCTAGAAAATATGCAGGAAAGTTCTATGCCCTTCCTCAGAGTCCCCAGCTGTACAAGCAGCTTCTCATGGTCAGCGGATTTGACAAGTACTTCCAGATTGCCCGCTGTTATAGAGATGAGGACGCAAGAGGAGACAGACAGCTTGAGTTCAC
>DBVL01000054.1:8569-9169 GCA_002308475.1 Spirochaetales bacterium UBA1265
ATGAACACCTACGGCTGTGATAAGCCGGATCTCAGGTTTGAGTGCGAGATCAAGGATCTCTCATCCTTGGTTGAGAAATCGACATTTGATGCATACAAGCAGATTCTTTCTGAGAAGGGTTTTGTGAAAGCCCTTGTTGCTCCAGCAACAGAAGGTTTTGATTTTACAAGAAAGTATCTTGATTCTCTCTCAGAGGCCGCAAAGGTTTATGGAGCTTCCTTTGTTCCGTTCATCAAGGTCGGAGAGAACCATGCTCTTTCCGGTAGCGCAGCCAAGTACTTTGCAGGTCTTGAGGATGAGCTTTGCTCATACCTCGGAGCAAAGAACGGAGATGTCATTCTCATGGTTGCCCATAACAGCTGGAAGAAGTGCTGTGCCTCAGCCGGTGCCCTTAGAAGCAAGCTTGGTAAGGATCTTGGTCTTATCAGACCGGGCTTTGCCTTCTGCTGGATTGTTGACTTCCCACTCTTTGANNGAGGGACACTGGGAGGCTGCACACCATATGTTCAGTATGCCACAGGCAAAGTATATAGATACTCTTGAGCAGAACCCTGGAGAGGTAAGGGGAGACCTTTATGACATGGTTGTAAACGGTTATGA
>DBVL01000138.1:0-7156 GCA_002308475.1 Spirochaetales bacterium UBA1265
TACAACTATGAAGGAGCCTGTGCACTCGGAGTAGTTCTGTGCCTTATCTGTTTTATCACTTTTTTGTTCATAACGGAAAAATCAAGGGATGAATATGCAGTCGGCAAACATTCTTGAATAAGAATATCAGTCAGACGTTGGATCACTCGCCTACAATAATATAAGATTATCAAGCCATAATAGACGATTGAAACTAATCATAAAGTCATACAGATTAGCTACTTACTATAAGTCTTGTTGTACTCTTCCTCGATAATTGAAACAAGCTCAGTCAGGGAAACACCAAACGCTTTTGCAATGTCATACAAGACGGGAAATGACGGCACCTTCAATCCCCTTTCAATCTCAGATATATAGACCTGATGGGAATTAATGGTCTCTGCAAGTTTCTCTTGAGACATCTTTCTCTCTTTCCGTAGCCTTTTAACTATTCGGCCAACAACAACTGCAAACACATTTTTTAGGATATCGGTTTATAAGCAATTACATTACAAGCTGTTGCTTATAAAAAAGTTTTGTGTCTAAAATTATATAAGCTATTGCTTATGAAAAAGACACAAAACACAACAGAGAAGCAGATTAAATCAAAAGAACGAGTAGCTCGTCATGGAGAGGTCTTTACAGCCGAACGTGAAATCAAGGCCATGTGTGATCTTGTGAAAAACGAAAGTGAGCGCATAGATTCCCGCATCCTTGAACCTGCATGCGGAGAAGGACCTTTCCTTCAGGAGATGCTTAGGCGCAAGCTGCAGACTGTAAAAAACAGATATCGAAGAAGTCCTCATGACTTTGAGCTTTACTCTATAGTTGCCTTGTCCTCTTTATACGGAGTTGAGTTGCTTGAGGACAATGCTCAGATTTGTCGCGACAACCTCTTCAACATCTGGAATCAAGCATACTCTGAATTCGGAGATCAGAAACTACAAGTAAAACAGTCCGCTCGTTACATGGTTGAAACCAACATCCTTTGTGGCGATGCCCTGACTCTTAAACAACACGATGGTAAACCTATTGTATTTGCTGAATGGTCTCTTCTTCCAAACGGAGTGATGCTTCGCAAAGATTTTGAATTATCTGAAATGTTGGAGCAAAAGAATCAGAGCAATCAGCATGGATTGTTTCCATCTGGAGATTCTTACGAGCCTGCCCCTATTTCTCTGTACAGACCCATTGAGTACTGGAGGGTTTACGAATGTCAGAGAAGGTAAACTACAATCCCGATATCCTGTCATGTCTTGCTAACCTGTCTTCCGATGAAGTTTTCACTCCACCTGAGATAGCTAATGCCATGCTTGACATGCTTCCACAAGACCTCTTCAAGAGCTCAGAAACTAAGTTCCTCGATCCAGGGTGTAAAAGCGGTGTTTTTCTCAGGGAAATTGCAAAACGTTTGAACGAAGGATTAAGAGAGCAAATTCCTGATGTTGAACAGAGAATGGATCACATCATGAAGAACCAGTTGTTTGCCATTTCCATAACTCAGATCACAGGTCTTCTATCCCGTAGAAGTGTTTACTGTTCCAAAGATGCAAGCAGTCACTTCTCAGTGACAAAATTTGAAAATTCAGATGGAAATATCCGTTTCAGACGCATAGAACATACATGGGTCAACGGCAGGTGTTCAAAATGTGGAGCCTCTCAGGAAGTTCAGGATAGAGGCGATGACATGGAAACCCACGCCTATGAATTCATTCACATGAACAGCAAAGAAGAAAAGGAGCTGAGAGACATGAAGTTTGATGTAATCATTGGAAATCCTCCTTATCAATTAGCAGATGGAGGTGCTCAAGCAAGCGCAATACCAATTTATAATAAATTCATTGAACAAGCAAAGAAGTTGAAACCCCAATACCTTAGTATGATTATACCTGCTCGTTGGATGACAGGAGGACGAGGTCTTGATTCGTTTAGATGTGAGATGCTACATGATAAATCAATCCGAGAAATGCACGACTTTCCTAATTCCAGTGATTGTTTTACTGGTGTTGAGATTAAAGGGGGAGTTTGTTACTTTGTATCTGATAGTCAGTATAAAGGCTTATGTACCATCTATCGCCACGATAAAGAAGGAATACGCAAATCTGAACGTTACTTAATAGAAGAAGGCGATGAAATCTTTGTTCGAGATGAAAGACTATTGTCAATTAAAAATAAAGTAGTATCAGCGAATAATCACTCTTTTGAGAACATAGTTTCTTCTATGCGCCCATATGGATTACGTGGGGATGTGTTTACGAACCCTAACAAATATGAGCTTCCATCAATGTCTAACGAATATAAACCGGGATATATGAAAATACTTGGACTAGAGAATCTCAAAAGAAAGACAATGTACGTTCCTAAGGATTATCCTTTGCCCATCAAAAACGCATCATTGGGCAAATGGAAACTATTTATTACTCGAAATTGGGGCATAGGCTCCCTTGAAGATATCCCCAGTACTCCTGTTGTTGCTGGACCATATGAGTTATGCACAGAAACATTCATAGAATTTGGACCTTTTGATACAAAAACTGAAGTTGAAAATGTTTTGTCTTATTTAAAAACAAAGTTTTTTAGAGCGCTGGTTGCTATTCGCAAACAGGACCAAGGCTCTTCTCGTGCAGTCTATCATTACGTCCCTATGCAAGACTTTTCTAAGCCTTGGACAGATGAGGAGCTCTATAAAAAATACAATCTATCTGAAGAGGAAATAAACTTTATTGAAACAAGTGTTAAACCCATGGATATTGGAGGTGAAAATGCCTGATTTCTTCCAGCAACGTCCCTTTGACATTTATCCACAGATTTACGGATATACAGAACCACAATATCCTGGTCTGATTAAGGTTGGATACACCGATAAAAGAAATGTAGAAGAGCGCATATGGGAACAGTTTCCTACTCTTAAACCCGGTGAAAAACCATTCCAACTTGTTTACACAAGCTCAGCAATGCGTGCTGACGGTTCAATCATGATGGACACAAAAGTCCGTGAAATGATAGCAACAATCCCTGGATGCAAGATTATCACAAACAGTGCCGGCAAAAAGACAGAATGGTGTAAATGTAATGTAGATGATATTCAGAAAAGTTTAACTGCATTGAAGAAATATCGGACAGAAGCGATTGAAAGAGTAAATGACTTTCAAATGCGACCTGAGCAAAAAGAAGCAGTTGAAAAAACCATGGCATACTATCAATCATTCAGAGAAGAGTCCGATGGAGAAATCCACATTCCTAAATTTCTTTGGAACTGTAAGATGCGTTTTGGCAAGACTTTTGCATCCTATCAGCTTGCCAAAGCCATGGGCTTCAAGCGAATACTTATACTGACATTCAAGCCGGCTGTTAAAAATGCATGGAAAGAAGATTTACTTACACATGCGGATTTTGAGGATTGGACCTTTATAGCACGTCCAGCACAAAATGACCTGCTTCATCCTCCAATTGACCAACAGTATGATGAAGCTGACAAATCAAACCCTATCGTTTGCTTCGGTTCTTTTCAGGACCTTTTGGGAGTTGATAAAGAGACAGGAACAATCAAAGCTCACAATGAATTCATTTTTCTGGAAGATTGGGACATTGTCATATTTGATGAATATCATTTCGGTGCATGGAGAGAAAAGGCCAAACAGCTATTTGAAAAGGAAGATGAAGAAAAGCTTATTGAGGGCGTGTCAGACAGTTATGACAGAGACAATGTTGTAGATGAATCATTTCTTCCGATTCACACAAATCATTATCTTTTCCTATCAGGAACCCCGTTCAGGGCTTTGAATTCAGGTGAGTTCATCGAAGAGCAGATATACTCGTGGACTTATTCAGACGAGCAGTCCCGAAAAGAAAACTGGGATATTGGAAACGGCCCGAACCCATATAGAGCACTTCCGAAAATGGTCATGCTGACATACAAGGTACCGGATTCAATCAGAAAGGTTGCACTTCAGACCGACAGTAACGAGTTTGATCTTAATATGTTCTTTGAAGCAAAAGGAACAAAGGATAACGCAGAGTTCGTGCTCAAGGATGATGTTCAAAAATGGCTTGATCTTATCAGAGGTTCTTATCTGGAGACCACCGTTGATGACATAAAACTTGGAAGAAAGGCCCCGTTTCCCTATTCCGACATACGATTGCGTAGTGTTCTTAATCATACTCTTTGGTATCTTCCCTCAGTCGCCTCATGCTATGCCATGCGTAATCTTATGAGAGAGCAACAGAACAACTTCTATGATGCTTATGAGATTATAGTCTGCGCAGGCAGTGAAACTGGACAGGGAGCCGAGGCATTAATACCTGTTGAAACAAAAATGGATGACCCTTTAAAGAGTCTTACCATTACCCTGAGCTGTGGAAAGCTAACAACAGGAGTAACAGTAAAACCGTGGACAGGAGTATTTATGCTACGGAACCTCAGCCAACCTGAAACTTATTTTCAGACTGCCTTCCGTGTCCAATCTCCTTGGACCATGAGAGATGTTGCAAATCATGAAGAAATAGTACTCAAAGAAGAATGCTATGTGTTTGACTTTGAACCGAATCGTACCCTG
Source organism: Spirochaetales bacterium UBA1265 (assembly GCA_002308475.1). Classification (GTDB taxonomy): domain Bacteria; phylum Spirochaetota; class Spirochaetia; order Sphaerochaetales; family Sphaerochaetaceae; genus UBA1265. The sequence continues at coordinate 4,536 of DBVL01000138.1, forward strand.
AGACAAATTGCAGAATACAGCAATCGCTTGAATACAAAAGAGCGTAATCCGGAGAAAAAAGTTGCTGACTTTGTCAAATTTCTGCCTGTACTTGCATATGACGGCATGTCCATGAGGCAGATTGATGCAGGAGAAATCCTGGACATTGCCATGTCTGGAACATCAGCAACCCTACTCGCACGCAGATGGGAATCTGCACTGCTTGTTAATGTTGATAATGCTACTCTTCTTAAGCTTCTTAACAATGAACAGGCTCTAAATGCTCTTATGTCAATCGAAGGGTTCCGTAATCTGAATCAGGAAATACAGACTATTGTCAATAAATCCGAAGAAGTAAAAAAAGCCAAAAAGGAAGGCAAAGACATAACAGGCTCTGAAAAAGAAAAGAAGGAACTCTCTCAGGAAGAAAAGGAGTTTAAATCCAAACGCAAAGAAATACAGGAAAAACTGATTAAATTTGCAACGAGAATTCCTATATTCATGTATCTCACTGATTATCGTGAAGCCTGTCTTCAAGACGTTATCACACAACTCGAGCCAGAACTATTCAAACGAGTTACAGGACTTAAGATCAAAGATTTTGAGCTTTTGGCTTCCATAGGAGTTTTTAATGAGAGTCTTATGAACGATGCTGTTTTCAAATTCCGTCGTTATGAAGATGCTTCTCTGGAATATACCGGAATCAACCGCCACACAGGAGAAAAGAAGCTCGGAGGCTGGAGCACAAGCGCATACAAAGAAGACTTAGACATTATCTACGGAGAAGAAACAGAGTTTGATAACACATTCATGGTTGGAGATGTAGTTTGGTTTAACGGTTCAAGAGCTGTAATTGAGAACCTGAACAAAGGCAAAGTCTGGCTAAGTGTAAATGGAAAGAAACTACCGGATCCTTTTGTTCTGAATGCAATTGTTGATAATGGTTCTCTGAGCAAGACAAAGTCATTGGATTATACTTCTCTTGCCCCCTTTGAGGAGCAACCTTCAAAAATTGCAGATGGTTTAGACAAGAGCTCTGATGCTGTTCTTTCAACCGGTCAGAAAACTATTCAAACAGACAATAGTATTCACATAGGAGATAAATACATGAGTGAATCTTATGGAATCTGTGAGGTGACAGGCTTAAGGGACACGAAAATAGATCTTGTCACAACCAAAGGCAGGAGAGTCACCTTCCTCTATCCCAATGCCATATTAAACGGACACTTAAAGAAACTCTAAGATTACATCTGATCAAGACGGTTCTTCTTTATGTTCTCTATCTCATCCCTGAGAACAGCCGCCTTTTCAAACTCAAGGTTCTTGGCACACTCAAGCATCTGAGCTTCCAGCTCCTTGATGTATTTCTTTCTTTGGTTTGAATCCAGAAGATTGTAGGATGCTCGGCGTATTTTTATATCAGCCTTACCGTCAAGAACCTCTTCTTCCCTATCACGTTCAAGAATATCCTCAACAGCCTTTTTGATTGTCTGGGGAGTAATATGGTGCTCAGCGTTGTATTTCATCTGCACTGCACGCCGGTGGGAGGTCTCTTCTATGGTCTCACGCATGGCATCGCTGACTCTGTCAGCATACATTATCACACGCCCGTCTGCGTTTCGTGCGGCTCTTCCAGCTGTCTGGATCAGAGATGTTGTGCTTCTCAAAAAACCTATCTTATCCGCATCCAGAATGGCTACAAGGGCAACTTCCGGCAAGTCCAGCCCCTCTCTGAGGAGATTTATTCCAACAAGGACGTCAAAGGCCCCCATTCTCAGGTCTCTGAGTATCTCAACACGTTCTATGGTCTCTATGTCTGAGTGCAGATACCTCACCTTCACACCCCTGGAGGCAAAGAAGTCAGAAATCTCCTCAGCCATACGTTTTGTCAGAGTTGTGACCAGAACTCTCTCCTCTTTGGCTTTACACTTTTTTATCTCTCCGAACAAATCCTCTATCTGCCCTTCTGAAGGACGGACTGAGATTTCCGGGTCAAGAAGACCTGTAGGCCTTATTATCTGTTCAACTATGCGGGCAGAAACCCTCTTCTCTTCCTTTCCTGGTGTGGCAGAGACGAAGATTCTTTGTCCTGTGACCTTATCAAACTCTTCATACTTAAGGGGCCTGTTGTCCAGTGCTGAGGGAAGACGGAAGCCGTAGTTCACCAGGTTCTCTTTCCTGCTACGGTCCCCTTCATACATGGCTCCAACCTGTGGAAGAGTGACATGACTCTCATCTATAAATGTCAAAAAGTCAGGCTGAAAGTAATCCAGAAGAACTGCCGGCCTTTCTCCGGGAGCCCTGTTNNGAATAGTTTTCAATTCCCGAGCAGTAACCTATCTCCTGAAGCATATCCAGATCATACTCAACACGGGATTTGATTCTCTCAGCCTCTACAGGGCGTCCTGTGTTTGTGAAAAGCTCCCACTGCTCCTGCATCTCGTCCCTTATCTTGTCAAGCGCAGCAAGAATCTGCTCCTTTGGAATAACAAACTGCTTGGCAGGGTAAAGTGTAAAGGTCTGCTCCTTATCCAACAGTTCTCCTGTCAGAGGGTCAAACCATCTGATACTCTCAACTGTGTCCCAGTCAAGGGTTATGCGCACCGCGCTTTCCACATACGGCGGCCATATATCTATTATAT
>DBVL01000138.1:7161-12807 GCA_002308475.1 Spirochaetales bacterium UBA1265
AGGATGACATCATTTCTCTCATACTGCATTCTTGTCATCTGCTCAAGCTCGGCAGCATGGTCAAAGAACATGCCGGTTCTGAACACGTGGGTCATGTCTTTCAGCGAGACAGGATTAGCCAGTCCATATATACAGGAGACAGTTGCAACAACTATCACATCCCGTCTCTCCATCAGACTGAAGGAGGCACTCAGACGCATACGGTCAATCTCCTCATTCACATCTGCGTCTTTTTCTATATATAGATCCTTACCGGGCACATAGGCCTCAGGCTGGTAGTAATCATAGGTTGATACAAAGTACTCAACACGGTTTTCGGGGAAGAAGGATTTGAACTCGCGGTACAACTGTGCCGCAAGAGTTTTATTATGGGAAAGAATGAGAGTGGGACGCTGGACCTTCTCTATGATCTTGGCCATGGTGTAGGTTTTTCCACTCCCGGTTACGCCTTTGAGAGTCTGGAACCTATCTCCGGCCAGAACTCCGGCAGAAAGGGCATCTATTGCCTGCTGCTGGTCTCCTGAGGTCTCAAAAGGGGCATGCACCACAAAGGGCTTGTCCATCCACTGAACCGAGCCGTGCACATTCCTTACAACCTCTCCGCCCCATGACTTATCCATTATCTGCTCATCCACCCTATATTCTCTGATGTGCGTTCCACAAGAACAACCTTGAGAGTCATATCAGTTCCGTTACGGTTTATTCCCACCTTTACAGTATCTCCCGGTCTGGTGTTTCCAAGAGCCGTGAAAAGGTCTGAGTATTCAGCAACCTGAACATCGTTTATGGAAGTAATCACATCTCCACCAAGGTAGATTATGGAGTCTCCGTACAGAACCTGTCTTGTTCCACCCTTGAGCCCGGCCTGATCTGCCCTTCCACCTGAGACAACCTGACTGATGAGAATGCCTCGTGAGACCGAAAGCCCCGCATAGTCAACAATCTGCTTGGAAAGCTGTACAGGCACAATATCCAACCAGCCCCTGTTAACCTTTCCGTATTTTATCAGATCCTGAGCCGAGGCATACGCAGTGTTTGAAGCAACTGCAAAGTTAAGTCCCTGACTTACTCCCGTGTCTGAATAAATGGAGGAATTGATACCTATAACATAACCGCTTGAGTTCAGAAGCGGACCTCCTGAGTTTCCGGGGTTGATTGCCGCATCTGTCTGAATCATACCCAGAAGAAGGTTTCCATTCTCATCTCTGATTGAACGGCTGAGGCCTGAGATTACTCCGACAGAGAGGGTTCTGTCATACCCGAACGGGTTTCCTATAGCCAGGACCTTCTGTCCCACAATAAGACTGTCGGAATCTCCGAATGTAAGGTACTCAAAGGACTTTCCATCTTCAGGAGTGACCTTGATAACAGCTATATCATTCTCAGGGTCCTCTCCTACAAGGGAAGCATTGTACTGCTTTCCGTCTGATGTGGTAACAAGGATTGATTCAGCTGAATTAATTACGTGGGCACTTGTAATTATGTAACCGTCATCAGTAATGAAGAATCCGGAGCCCACACCGGAAGTGGAGATGACATCAAGGAAGGAAGATACTCCGGAGAAGGATGTGTTTATGTAGACAACAGCTTTGCTGCATTTCTCAAAGACACTGTTGTTCTGTATTTCATCCGCACTGTACGTCCATTCCTGAGAACTTCCCTGAAAAAGAGTCAGGCCTTCTGACGAGTAAAAAATATCATTTACGGAACCTCCTGCCAGTTCCAGAAGTCCACGCTCTCCATACTCTGAGATGACCTCTATCATGGCAGTTCTCAAATCCTGCTGTCTTTTTCTCTGTTCAATGGAGCGGGTCCATACAACAAGTAGAACAGCTATGACAACAAGAAGAACAACTGCAACCGAGACAAGTAAGATTTTTCCGGCTTTTTTAGGGATTTTCATAACACAAATTCTACAGAATAATCAGGGAACAGTTCAAGGAGAGCCTCACTGCCCTGAGGACCGAGAAGATAACAGGAAGTGCTCAAGGCATCACAGATTGATCCCAGAGGTCCTGTAACTGTTGCTGAGAGAACTGCGCTTTCTGCAGGATAACCAGTGTAGGCATTCAGGATATGTCCGTATAGTTTACCATCCACTTCAAAAGCCCTCTCATAAATCCCGCTTGTAACCACACAGCCGTCATGGATTTTCACAACTTTGAGATAATCAGACCTGGAAGACCCAGGATTCCGGATTCCTACCGTAAAGGGAGTTTTCATGAAGGAAAAGGAGCCGGTTTTCTTGTAACCAACAGTACAGACATTGCCCCCAAAATTAATTATGGCGGACTCTATGCCGTTTTCTTTGAGGATTTTTGCTGCCTCATCAGATGCATAGCCCTTGCCTACGGCTCCAAAGTCATACTTTCTAACAGCAAGGGCAGCTTGGATCTCTGCCTCAGATGGAACTCTCTCATCTCCGGTTCCTATACCCCAAAGCTCTATGACCTGCCCGAGATATGGGCTGAAAAGGCCGTCAGTGAGGCTGTAGAACTGCTCTGAGAGAGAGATCATGTAAGCAGTATCCGGATCTATTTCAATGTTTTCACCGCGGTTCAAAGCTGAGACTGTTGAATTCTCATCTGTTCGGCTTATGTGCTTTTCAATCTCTGCCATACGGCTCCATACCTTTTCAAATATCTCTCCCATGTTCTCAGGAGCCTGATAAACGGTTATGGAACAGTATGTGTTGAAGTAAAACCTCTGACTGACAGCAGTTGAAGGCTTGCATGAGCAGAGAATTATGACAAGGCTTATGATCAGCAGATATCCAAAAAGCTTCTTATGCTGTAATTTCATTGTCAAACGGAGGATTACAGCCTTCTCTGGTGCAGTTGTAGGCCGCACATTCGCCGGCAAATGCAGAAGCAAGTCTCATATCCGTCTCAGACATCCTGAAGTCCTCAAATCTGTTTCTTCTGTCCATCCAGGCAAGAACCGCACCGTTAAACACGTCTCCACAGCCTATTGTGTCTACAATCCTGTGCAGAGGCTTTACTGCCGGACAGTCAACCCTCGCAGACCTTGTATACCATGAGCTTCCGTTCTCACCGTGGGTCACTATAAGATAGGTTTTACAGATTTGGGCTAGTTCTTCTGCGCTCTTACCCCAGTAAGAGAGGTCATCATCACTGACCTTCACTATATCAGATTCTGCTGCAGCCTTATCCAGAGCCCTTCTGTATTCTTCATGGTCCTCTATCAGGTTTTCCCTTATGTTCGGATCAAAGAATCTTATAAGGCTTTTCCTGTGTTTGAAGAAAACATCCAACTCTTTTCTTACCTTGGCATCTATAAAAGAAACTGAGCCATAGAAGACGCAGTTGATGTCTGAGTTTGAGGAAAAAGCCTCTTCAAGTTTTTCTGCGGTGATGGAGAAGGCGCTTGTGCCCTTCCAGTCAAACTCATATGTATTCACAGAACCCCTGACTACAGCTTCTGTGGTCATGGTAGGTGCCATATCATTACAGAAGACAGGGTCAAAGATAATGTTGTTATCTATCATGTGATTAAGAATCCTGTTTCCATATTTGTCAGAGGATATTCCGCCGAGAAAACAGGATGGAGAGCCAAGTCTCGCAACAGCAAGGGCTGTATTCAGAGGACAGCCCCCAACAAAGAACTCATTTTCCTTGATATCTATCAAAGCTTCGCCAATTGAAACAATCATGAGCTAAGTGTATCATATCCCGGTAAAATACCAAAGGGTCCCTTTGGAAGGACATTCGGAGGAAAAATGGCTGATAATTTTATTGAAAAAATCATTGAAGATGATCTTGCATCAGGGAGAGTTCCCAATAATACCATAGTTACAAGATTCCCACCTGAGCCAAATGGCTACCTGCACATAGGCCACATAAAAAGCATATGTCTGAACTTTGGACTAGCTGCCAAGTACAACGGCCGCTGTCACCTGCGTCTTGATGACACAAACCCGGCAAAAGAAGACATGGAGTACATAGACTCCATAAAGAGCGACATAAAGTGGCTCGGTTTTGACTGGGGAGAATATGAGTTCTACGCTTCGGATTACTATGACCAGCTTCACCAGATAGCAATAGACCTTATCAAAAAGGGTCTTGCTTATGTTGATAGCCAGAGCCCTGAAGAGGTCCGCATAAACCGTGGAACACTCACAGAACCAGGAAAAAACAGCCCTGATAGAGACAGAAGCATAGAGGAGAACCTCAGACTCTTCAAAGAGATGGGTGAAGGCAAGCATCCTGAAGGAAAGTACCTTCTGAGAGCAAAGCTTGATATGGCTTCTCCAAATATAAACATGAGAGACCCTGCTCTGTACAGAATCAAGTTTGCTGAGCATCCCAGAACAGGCAACAAGTGGTGTGTCTATCCCATGTATGATTTCACTCATCCTATCAGTGATGCCATAGAAGGAATTACCCACAGCATCTGTACCCTTGAATTTGAGGATCACAGACCTGCATACGACTGGGCCTGCTCTATTGATAATATCCAGCATGCTCCTCACCAGTATGAGTTTGCAAGACTGAATATAAACTACCTTGTCATGAGTAAGAGAAAGCTTCTGCAACTTGTGAACATGGGAATAGTCTCAGGGTGGGATGATCCGAGAATGCCAACCATAAGTGGAATAAGAAGAAGAGGTTATTCTCCTGAGTCCATGAAGGATTTTGTAAGCAGAGTGGGAGTTGCAAAGGTTGAGTCAGTTGTGGACTACTCCCTCATGGAGTTCTGCGTAAGAGAAGACCTGAACAAGAGAGCCCGCCGTGTCATGGCTGTTCTTGATCCTATCAAGCTTGTTATTGATAACTATCCGGAAGATCAGACTGAATACTTTGAAGCAGAGAACAACCCTGAGGATCCTACCGCAGGAAAAAGAAGCCTGCCCTTCACCAAGGAGCTTTACATAGAACGTGAAGACTTCATGGAAGAGCCTCCAAAAGGCTATCACCGCCTGTACATAGGAAATGAAATACGTCTCAAAGGTGCATATTATGTCACGGCTGTCAGCTGTGAGAAGGACAGTGAAGGAAAGGTCACCGTTGTTCACTGCACATATGATCCACAGTCAAAGGGCGGAGAGACTCCTGACGGAAGAAAGGTAAAGGGCACAAGCCACTGGGTAAGCGCTAAGTACGCCATCTCCGGAGAGATCCGTCTCTATGACAAGCTCTTCAAGACAGAGTATCCCGGAGCAGATACCGGAAACTACCTGGATGATCTTAATCCTGAAAGTCTGGTGATTGTGAAAGACGCAAAGCTTGAACCGGGTCTTGCAGACGCTAAGCCCGGAGATTATCTGCAGTTCATGAGAAGCGGATACTTTACTCCTGACTATGACAGTACAAAAGACCACCTGATCTTCAACAGGACTGTCACACTCAAGGACAGCTGGTCAAAACAGCTTGCAAAGAACAAATAAGTTTTTCTTTTCCGTTAAAAAAGGCTGAATCACGGTTTTTACGCCATGCTTCAGCCTTCTTCTTTTATTAATGTTATTTCTTATTTGAATCTTCTGATTATAGCCTCAAGATCCTTGAAATGCTCCTCAAGCTCCTCGCTGGTTCTGGCTTCTACAACTAAACGCAGATATGGCTCAGTGTTTGATTTGCGGACATTGAACCACCAGGTGGGAAACTCTATCCTGTAGCCGTCAAAATC
>DBVL01000138.1:12831-16326 GCA_002308475.1 Spirochaetales bacterium UBA1265
TCATCTTTCTGTTCAAGCTTGAAGTTAACCTCTCCACTGTTGGCGTAGACAATTATCTCATCCAGAAGCTGTCCGAGAGTTTTTCCTTCCTTCTTCAGAGCAGCAACTGTCTGCAGAACAAGAAGTGAAGCAAGAATACCACTGTCACAGTTATGGAAATCTCTGAAGTAGTAGTGACCTGCAAGCTCTCCGCCGAAGATGCATTGTTTTTCCCTTATCTTCATCTTTGCATAGGCATGACCGACCTTCCAGGTGAGTACCTCTGTTGCACCCTTCTTCTGAAGATACTCTGAAGTTGAACGGGAAGTTCTTATATCCACAAGGACAGAGCCTTTCTCCTTCTCAAGATAGTAGGCTCCTATTACTGCCGTAATATAGTCCGGTTGCAGGAAGCGTCCACGGTCATCTATGAACATGACTCTGTCAGCGTCTCCATCGTAGATGACACCCACATCTGACTTATTCTTAAGCACAGCTTCCTTTATCTGAGCACAGTTCTCTTCCTCAAGAGGATTCGGCTCGTGAGCAGGGAAGGAACCATCCATCACATCATTAATATACTTTGCATGGTCTCCGAACAACTCTTTTATGTACAGATTACTCATGCCATTTGAACCATCAACGGAAATGTTCAGGCCACTGAGGTCGGGAAGGAACTGCTTGAGGTAGCTCAGGTATGCTTCATGTATATCCTTTTTTATTATCTTTCCCCTGTTCTCTTCTTTTACAGGCTTTATCTCACCTTCTGCACAGAGCCTTTCCAGCTCCTTGAGACCAGAATCTCCTCCTACAGGAATAGCTCCGGTGCGGGATATTTTCATACCGTTGTATTCTTTTGGATTATGGCTGGCTGTTATCTGAACGGAGGCTCCGGCTTTAAGATAAACTGTTGCAAAATAAACCATGGGAGTTGTGGCCAGTCCTATATCCCAGACATCCACACCTCTGTCATTTATTCCTTTGCAGAGGTTGTCATGTATCTCGTCACTGGTAAGTCTGACATCCCGTCCTACAACCACAAAGTCACATGGAAGTAGCTGAGGAAGAAAGTATCCTACCTTGTACGCCGTTTCCTTATCAAAGTCCTTATTATAAATTCCTCTGATATCATAAGCCTTGAATGCTCCCATTTTTGCTCTCCTTTTATCTTCAGTTAAAAAAATCCTTCTCCACAAGTTGGAAGAACCTGAATGTTGAATCCTTAAGCTGGACCTTCAAAACGGTATCAAGAAACAGTCTTGAGAACAGTCCTGCTTTTTTTGCGCTCCTTCCTGTTTCAATTGCTTTTCTTGCCTCAGCCTTTCTGACAACCTCAGTGCTCTGAACATCTTCAGTGTTGAAGGATCTTTCAAACTTCACATATTCGTTCTGTTTTTTATCAGGAACAGTAAACCCCAGAATACTTGCCCTACGTTTAAAATCCTCGTAGTAGTAGACTCCGTTTATCCTGTAAAGAAAGACACCGAACTCTCTTATGTTTCCTTCCGAGTCTCCATACCACAGGGAGAAAGACTTCTTATCTATCTTTCCACCATGTGTTTCCTCTAGTTTTCTCAGAAAATCCTGTGCATCCAGATCTGTTTCAGCCATAAAAACCTCATTGTCTTTCTTTTTTTCATCTTAGCAGATATAATCGCCTAACAAAAGGAATATTTATGGATTACGAGGCAAAGGATTTTGGTAAGATTCTCAAGAAGAATGCTCAGATGCTACGACATGATTTGCTTGCTGTTCAGACTGACTGCATGAGGGTTTATGACAGAAATCTTCAAGCCTTTCCTGTTACCGTAGACCTTTACGGTAAGTATGCAAGGGTTACTGATTATGGCGAGCAGATGATGGACAGTGAGACAAAGGAAAAGTGTCTTGATATCTGTTCAAGAATGCTCTACCTGGATCCCTCTCATGTCATTTATACCTACAGGGCAAAGAGAGATAAAGGAGAGCAGCATGAGAAATCAGACTCTGAGCCTGTTATTACTGATGTTTCTGAAAACGGTCTTGTCTTTACTGTTGATCTTGCCAGTTACACTGACACAGGTCTTTTTCTTGACCATGCCGTAACACGGCAGATGATCAGAGAGCGCAGTAACGACTGTGATGTTCTTAATCTGTTCTCCTACACAGGCAGTTTTTCTGTGTATGCTGCCCCAGGTGGAGCCAAAAGTGTCACAAGCGTAGATCTTTCCGCCACCTATACAAAATGGGCAGAAAAGAACCTGAGCAACAATGGCTACAGTGGTTCTCTCTACAGCTGTATCTGCATGGATGCCGGAAGATTCCTTGATCAGGCTGCTTCAGAACACAGGAAATATGATATAGTCATTTTTGATCCGCCTGCTTTTTCCAACAGCAGGAAAATGGACCATGATTTTGATGTTTCAAGAGACTGGAGCTCTTGGATCAGAAAGATAGTTGCAGTTCTGAGGCCGGAAGGTTTTATCCTGTTTTCAACAAACCTCGGAACATTTACAATGGATAAGAGACGGGTAAGAGGTTTATCCGTCAAAGAAATAACCGGATTCCTTATGGCTCCGGGTTTTACAAAACGCAGCAGAGGTGCTGTCAGGAGTTGGCTAATGGCTTTTGATGATGATTCACTCTCACTCGATTGGAGTGAAGATGTAAAAACTGACAGAAAAAAAGAGCAGTCAGTAAAGAAGAGGGAAAACAACTATTCCCGTGAAAGAAATGAGAGACCCTACAGGGATAGGTCTCAGGACAACAGAAATCATAGGTACATGGACCGCAAAGAGCGCGGTAGCTACAGATCAGACAGATTTGATAGAACTGATCGTCCTTCATACCGAGAGAGAAGTGAGAGAAGCGAGAGAGGCTACAAAGAGGAAAGATCAGCCAGATATGACAGATATGACAGATCCGATCGTCCCTCATACCGTGAGAGAAATGAAAGAGGTTACAGAGAGGATAGATCTGATAGATTTGACAGATCTGACAGATTTGACAGATCTGACAGATTTGACAGAAATGGCAGATCCGATAGACCTGAGCGCTCTTCATACCGTGACAGGAATGACAGAGAAAGGTCTTCAAGGTTCGGAAACTCAGACAGAAAAACTGAAAAACAGTACGGAAGAAATGAGTACAAGAGACCTTCTCAGAAACCAACTGGTAGAGAAAGACCATACGGCTATGACAGTTTCCGCCCTGCCCGCTCCAGAAATGACAGTTCTGACTTCTTCTGGAATGACGAGGATCTGGACAGCTGAAGAATAATTCCAATTATTTGGTGCATGTGATTGACAGAAACGGCCATTTGGAGTACATTCGTTTCTGTTCAAACATTCCCTTGTAGCTCAGTCGGTAGAGCGGGTGGCTGTTAACCACTAGGTCGGCGGTTCGAGTCCGTCCGGGGGAGCAAAAAAACCAGTCAGAAATGACTGGTTTTCTTTTTCTCAAGCCTTTAGTTCATACCAATGGCCCTTTTTCAGGGCCATTTGTATGATTTTTCGTAAGCGGTGATTAATAGTCCGC
>DBVL01000070.1 GCA_002308475.1 Spirochaetales bacterium UBA1265
ATTTCATGGAAGACAGGCTCAGAACCATTTGTCTGAATCATCCTCAGCAGGCTCTTGCCTGGTTGTCTCTTCCCGGAATAGGTTTGGTCAATGCAGCAACACTGATTGCCTACATAGGAGATGGCTCAAGATTCACCAAGCCTGATCAACTTCTCAACTATGCCGGACTGACTCCAAAACAGAATCAATCAGGAACAGTGGACATCAAAGGCAGGATTACAAAGAGAGGTTGTACTGCTATTCGCAGAAATGTAGTCCAGGGTGCTCAGGTTGTAATGCAACTCCCGGCAACCTGTGAGATTACAAAGTTTGCATACCGTAAGAAGAAAGAATGTCCATTCAACGGAAAGGTAGCTGTCGCAGTCGCTAACCGGATGTTGAGGACAGGCTTAGCACTATTACATCACAACGACCTGTACAGACCCATGGTTCAAGATGGGTTTGACAGATTTCAAAGGAAGTTGGCCGGAAATAAACTTCAAGCTCTTGTCCACTACCTACCAAGTAAATAACAAGAGCTTGTAAAACAATTGTTTCTCTTTCGAAAAACCTTCAATAGAAGGTTCGGATATTTATGTGTAAAAGTCAAGGTTTTTATTGTTTTGAAGAATTATCTTGACTCACAGGACAAAATAAAGCAAGGCCCATCGGGAGGGAAGGCCTTGCAATAAAACTGGAAGGTACCAGGTCGCAAAATACGACGAGAACATAATAGAACTTTTTTCATCATTAAAAAACAACTTTTTAAAAATTTTTTTAAAATTTTTTAATTTATATCTTAATCTGAGAGTAAACACACAGGAGACACATATTGATACTAATTAAAACTTCAATATATGGAAACGATAGAACAGTTTAATCTGAGGCAAGCCTAAAAGCCTGAACAAGAAGAAAACCTGCCTTTAATCAACTGAATCTGAAGGTGTTTCTATGACTACCAAAAAGAAAAAGTTCACAGAATTGTCCAAAGAGGAAAAGACCAAAGTCTTCAAGGCCTTACTGACCAGCTGCGTAATGGCATTAATTGCGGCAGCCTTTGTGATGAACATCTTTTCCTGTCAGATAGGACCAGTAGCACCAGCTACGGTCGTAACTGAGAACAAGACAAACTGGAACAGAGTTGTTAATAACAGTACTTGGACACTTGTAGCCACAAACGTAACAGCTCCCGGACTAATTCCGGAAGTCTGGTATGGGTTTTCAAGTTTCCATATAGATTCTGCAGAGCAGGAAGAGGATAAGAGCAGTGTACATCTTGTAACTGTAACAAAAGATAATGTTGAAACAACAGCTTATCTGGTTTTACAGGAAGACGGATACGGCACACTGGAGCTTTCCTCTGAGTGCACACTTGATGTGCACATAATCAAGCTCAGCGGATCTTCGAATTCAGACGCAGGTTATCTGATGAGACTATCCCTGGATGAACAGGTTATAGAGCTCATGCCTGCAGATTAAGGGTGTTTACATGAAAAAATTTTGTTTGTTTGTTTTTATTTGTATCTTTTTCCTGCTTATCAGCTGTGAAAATGACGTACCGCAGAATGTAGCTCCTCATGAGAGCGTAAAGACAGCCAATGTGCTGTATACTACTGATGGAGAAGCTATTTTGATTGAGGGCTCACTGAGAATTCATGCCAGTACTACTGAAGATTTCAAAACAGGCTCAAGAGCAGAAGGATTAGGTTTTTTAGTGGACTCTGATGTTCTTGATGTCTCTGATGTGAAGCTTACACTCAACGGAAATAATGTTTCTGAGGATCAGGACGGAAGTATATCTGCTGTAGCTTATGCTTCAGAATATACTACTTACTACATCTTCACCTATGAAGAAAAACAGTACCTTGTTACTGCTGATACAGATATAGGAGCAGGAACCGAACTGAAAACCTTGTCTCTTGATTGGGTAGATGTAACTACAGAAACGCTGTACCTGGGAGAGGATGAAATGACTAACCATGGAGCAGTCTGGTACGCAGAGGATGGTGGAAAAACTTACTATAAGATATTTGACCTGAGTATCTAAAACCTAAATAAAGGCAGGCTTGGCCGGAAACCCTCGGCAATAGTGCGCGAGGGTGGCTGCCTCAAACGGAGAAAAGAAGCTCCGTGTATCCGGGGAAGGGCCAGAACTCAGAGTTTGTAAGTCTCTCAAGAGCATCTGCATGCTTTCTGCACTTATCCATCTGAGGATATATCTCATCACTGCAAAAAACCATAAGAGCACAGTTATCCTTGAAAGATGAAGCCTTCTCAACAAGAGCTTCAAGCTTTTTACAGCATTCAAGAAGATCTGAAGACTCCTTATCTATCTCCGAAAGAATGACAGAGTTCAAAACCATGGATGAAGCCTTGGAAATCTTGGAAGAGAAAAGGGCAACCGAGGTAAAAATCTCATGAAGCATCTTTATCATTGTTCTAGCCTCTATGAGAGCCACTGAACAGTATTTCTGCTTGTGAACCTCATCTCTGCCCTGCATCTCTGAAAGAGTGTAGATACCACCCTTAGTCAGAAGATCCACATTCTTGCTGCTCATGTACTCAGGAAGAGTTTCAGCAGTGTTACTCAGATTCTTAAGACCTCTCTTCTTAGCTTCCTCAATCCACTGCCCATCATAACCGTTACCATTAAAGACTATTCTTCTGTGCTCCTTGAGCATGGTCTTAATCAGGTTGTTCAGATCCTCTTCTATGTTCTCAGAGCCTTCAAGCTTATCAGCTATCTCCTTCAGCTCCCTGGCCATGATGGCATTCAGATAAGTGACAGGACTAGCTATGGACTGGCTTGATCCCGGCATACGAAACTCAAACTTGTTTCCGGTATAGGCTATGGCGGAAGTCCTGTTTCTATCTGTCAGATCCTTGGGTATACGTAAAAGAACAGCCTTACCAGCCTCCATAAGAGATCCCTCTGAAAACTCAAAGGAAGAGTTGTTGATTATACTGTCAATCAGGTTCTCAAGATACTGACCTGTGAATACAGAAATGATTACCGGAGGAGCTTCAAGACCTCCAAGGCGCATATCATTCCCAGAATAGGCAGTTGAACAGCGCAGAAGCTCTGAGTACTCATCCACCCCCTTGAGAAGAGCAGAGAGCATGAGCAGGAAACGTATGTTGGACTTAGGACTGTCCCCTGGAGTGAAGAGGTTTTCTCCCTTGTCTGTAGAAAGCGACCAATTGACGTGCTTACCAGAGCCGTTTGTACCTGCAAAGGGTTTCTCATGAAGAAGACAGACCAGATCATGGTCATCTGCCACACGTCTCATTATCTCCATAGTCAGCTGGTTCTCATCATTAGCACGGTTGGCTGAAGTAAAGAACGGAGCCATTTCAAACTGAGCCGGAGCTACCTCATTGTGCTCAGTCTTGGAACAGATTCCAAGTTTCCACAGAGCCCTGTTCAGGTCTTTCATGAACTTTGAGACCTCAGGCTTTATGGCCCCGTAGTAGTGATCATCCAACTCCTGACCTTTTGGAGATGGGGCTCCGAGAAGTGTCCTACCGCAAAGTCTAAGATCAGAGCGCTTGTTGAAGAGCTCTTTCCTGATCAGAAAGTACTCCTGCTCAGCACCAACATTTGCGTTAACACTTTTACTCTCATTATCTCCCAGGAGCCTCAGAACACGAAGGGCCTGTCTGTTAAGCTCATCACAGGAGCGGAGAAGAGGAGTCTTCTTGTCTAAAGACTCACCGGAGTAAGAGAAAAACACAGTAGGAATATAGAGAGTCCTGTCCTTTATGAAGGCATAGGAAGTGGGATCCCAGGCGGTATAGCCGCGGGC
>DBVL01000042.1 GCA_002308475.1 Spirochaetales bacterium UBA1265
GATGTTCCACAGACCATGATAGAGGCTGTTGTCAATTCCAATAAAGTGCGCAAGGAATTCATTGCAGAACAGATCATTTCAAGAAATCCCCAAACTGTTGGGGTTTATAGGCTTACCATGAAGAGCAACAGTGACAACTTCCGCCAGTCTTCCATACAGGGCGTCATGAAAAGGATAAAGGCCAAGGGTGCTACAGTTATAATATACGAACCTACGCTTGAGAATGGGAAAACATTCTTTGGCTCCATGGTTGTGAACGATTTGAGGAAATTCAAGAAGATGTGTAGTTGCATTATTGCAAACCGCTATGATTCTTCTCTTGATGATGTAAGGGATAAGGTCTATACAAGAGACCTGTTTAAGAGGGATTGAAATGCAGAAAGTGGATTATAACGGTAAAAACATACTTGTTACCGGCTCACCGGGTTTTATTGGTGCAAACCTGGTCTTAAGGCTTTTAAAAGATATGACTGAGGGTGTAGTTGTCAGTCTGGATAACATGAATGACTACTATGATCCTAAACTCAAGGAATACAGACTCTCTCTGATTGAGGAGGCTTCCAAACAGTCTTCTGTCAAACATGTTTTTGTTAAAGGCTCTATTGCTGATAAGGCTCTTGTTGACAGTCTGTTTGAAAAGTACAGGTTCGCTGTTGTTGTAAACCTTGCTGCTCAGGCAGGTGTGCGTTATTCAATTGATCATCCGGATGTTTACATAGAGTCAAACCTGATTGGTTTCTACAACATTCTCGAAGCTTGTCGGAACTATCCTGTTGAGCACCTTGTCTACGCTTCAAGTTCTTCAGTCTATGGTGGCAACAAGAAGGTTCCGTTCTCAACAGAAGATAAGGTTGATAACCCTGTTTCCTTGTATGCGGCTACCAAGAAAAGTAATGAGTTGATGGCACATGCTTATTCAAAACTGTACAACATTCCTTCAACCGGACTCAGGTTCTTTACCGTTTATGGACCTGCCGGAAGACCAGACATGTTTTACTTCAGCGCTACACAGAAACTTGTTGCTGGGCAGACCATCAAAATCTTTAATTATGGAAACATGCTGCGGGATTTCACATTCATAGATGATATTGTTGAGGGAATAGTCCGTGTCATGGGTGGAGCTCCGGAGAAAAAGACAGGAGAAGATGGGCTTCCAATTCCTCCATATGCTGTATACAACATTGGTGGCGGTCAGCCGGAGAATCTGCTTGTTTACATAAGGACCCTTCAGGAAGAGCTTGTTGATGCCGGAGTGCTTCCTGCTGATTATGATTTTGAGGGACACAGGGAACTTGTCGGTATGCAGAGTGGCGATGTTCCTCTTACATATGCAGATTCATCAGCGCTTGAGCGAGACTATGGTTTTGTTCCTGCAATTGGGATAAAAGAAGGTCTCAAGGCTTTTGCAAGGTGGTACAAGGGCTACTATAAAAACAAATAGATATGCTAGAATGAGAAAGATTTTTTTCAGTTGGAGTGCAAATGTATCAGAAGAGGCCTAAAGGCTGGGTTAAGTATCTGGATTTTATTCTAGCGGATGTTTTTATTCTCCAGGTTTCCTTTTGTTTTGCCTACTTCATACGCCATGGCGATAGTAATTTGTACTCGTCTGAGTTGTACAGGCGTCTCGGAGTGGTACTTGCTGGCTCTGATCTTGTTGTTTCAATCTTATTCAATACGTTCTCTGGAAGTCTTAAGAACGGGTATTATAAGACTCTTGTCTCAACTGTCAGACATGTTGTCATTGTAACCCTTTTTGCTGTTTTATATATGTTCTCAACCCAAACGGCTGCGCTGTACAGCCGTCTGGTAATTCTGTATACGGTGGGATTTGTCCTTGTATTCGGATACTTTCTGCGCTTGTCATTAAGATGGCTTAAAAGCAGAATCTTGACTGGCAACAGACCTGTATTATTCCTTGTGACTACATCTGAGGCTATAGAAACTCTTTCGAAGACCATCAAGGAGAATCTTGGCCGAGCGGTCTGCCTTGAAAAAGCAGCTGTAATAGACAAGGATATGATAGGTTCTTCTTTTAATGGTGTTAAGGTTGTTTCAGACTATTCTTCTCTTACAGACTATCTCTGTCACGAATGGGTTGATGAGATATATCTTAGAGTACCGATAGATGGAGCTGAGTTTAAGAAGCTGTATACACTTTTCATGGAAATGGGTCTCACAATCCATGTGGATTTTGGGGCATTATCTCTCTACAAAGATCAGAATCAGGAGCTCAACAAAATAGGAGACTCTCTTGTTCTTACGGCAGGGATAAAAGCCATATCTGTTTCTGAGGCAACAATCAAAAGGCTTTTTGATATAATATGCGGTTTTGTTGGGTCTGTGTTTGCCTTTATTATAATGCTTCTTATAGCTATTCCTCTTAAAATAAAATCACCCGGTCCTGTCCTGTATAAGTCTGAAAGAATAGGTCTGAATGGCAGGCATTTTAAAATGTATAAAATCAGAACAATGCGTCTTGATGCTGAGTCTATGAAAGAGTCTCTGATGTCACAGAACAGAGTAAAAGATAACATGATGTTCAAGCTTGACTGGGATCCAAGGGTTATAGGAAACAAAGAATTACCTGACGGAACAAGAAAAACCGGAATAGGAGAGTTCCTCAGAAAAACATCATTGGATGAGTTTCCTCAGTTTTTTAATGTTCTTGGTGGTAGTATGAGTATGGTGGGAACACGTCCACCAACACCTGATGAATGGGTAAAATATGGTGCGCATCATAGGGCGCGCCTTGCCACAAAACCAGGAATAACAGGACTGTGGCAGGTGAGCGGGCGTAGCGAGATTACTGATTTTGAAGAAATAGTACGCCTAGACACTGAATATATAACGAACTGGAGTTTTTCTACCGATTTGAGGATTTTAGTTAAAACCATAATGGTGGTTTTTTCAAAGAAGGGAGCTCTTTAAGAACGGCTTCTTGCTCCCTTCTGGTCCAAGTCTATTCAGTTTTGTACTGCTCTAAAGCGCAGAACATATATGTAATCAGTATCAGAGTTATTTTCTCATAATAATCAACTGTAGAGATATCCTGTGCAAGTATCATCATAAGCAGAGTAATTGATAAAACCGCTTTGGTATTTCTTCTGAATGCCTGCTTGGTATTCTTGATAAGAACAGTGAAGTGCAGGGCATAGAAAACCATGAAACCAATAATCCCACCGCAGGCGAGCATCTCAAGGAAGTTGTTGTGGAGATAGGATTCAACACCTATTAC
Organism: Spirochaetales bacterium UBA1265; assembly: GCA_002308475.1. Lineage (GTDB taxonomy): Bacteria > Spirochaetota > Spirochaetia > Sphaerochaetales > Sphaerochaetaceae > UBA1265. Next base: position 3,239 of record DBVL01000042.1, read on the forward strand.
TTTTAAGAGAATTACGTTTGAGGTTCCTATTCCAAGTCCTAACACCGGTGTCTCCAAGAACTGTTTGATTCCAGCTTGGGCCATTATCATTCTGGTGTTTGTTGATATGTCTGCTCCTTCCTTTCCGGTTAATTCTCCGAGCATACCTATTATCCTGATTCTCATGCTCTCAAATACAGGAAGATAGAGAAGAGCAAAGCTTATTCCTGCCAGTGCAATGAATGCTCCTATGCCCAGGATTCTCTTTTTCCCTGTGAAGTAAAAGAAGAAGAGACAGAACAAACCAACGACAAAAATGATGATGGCAATCCTGCAGCCTGTTCCTACTGAAACAAATGCTGATATCAGAGAAATGGAAATATTCCACCATCTTTTTTCATAGAAGGCATAGTAGAGACCTATGATTGAGGTATACATAAGTGCTCTGCCCAGATCATTTGCATCTGCAAAGTCATAACCCATTCTTTTGCCTTCCATCATACCTGCTATATAAGCTCTCGGGCCATAATAGACAATGGTAAAGATTAAAATGGAAAGACCTCCAATATAAATTGCATGCAGGAGCATATCTGTCTTTCTTTCTCTGGTTATGTAGTAGTATATGAGGGAGCAAACAATAAACAGTTTCAGGACTGTTGTTGATCTTTCAATTGATATTGATTTGTCTGCACTCCATATGATGGTCAGGAGGCAGTAGCCTGTATATAATCCGAACATCAGGGAGAACTTGTTGATAAAACCTTCAAAGTTGTTGATAAGAACGTAAACACCAATCAAAGCCATTACAACGAGGGCAAATGCATTCGAGTATTTCTTGATTTCAGGATCAAGATTCATGGAGATAACAAAGACAAAGCCCATATAGATGTAGACAACAGCATCAATGGCTCTATTCAGTTCTGGAAAAACTTTTGATAAAAATGATTTGTTTGTCATGAAAAAACATTATCACGGATGAAAAACTAAAGCAATCTTGTCTAATGCAGTGTTATTGATTCGAGGCCTTAATCATGACAGGAGAAGATGGGCTTCATTCTGATTATGTTCCCGCAATTGGGATAAAAGAAGGACTACTATGGTGCTTGATAAACGGCATTTCTGATAATTTCACTGCAACCATTTCCGCTATAAAGGCAGCTCCCTCAGGTGAAAAGTGGGAGTTGTCTTCTTTATGGGCATGGTTGAACAGTTTCCTGCTACCTTCTGGTCCAAGACTGTCAAAGACCTCCCTTGTTGCGTTTGTCATCTCTACAAAGGGTATGTTTTTCTCTTTTGCAACTGCTTCCATGGCCTTAGGGTATTCTCCATGAGTGTTTTCAACGGGGTGACGTCTTCTCTCAATTGAGGAAACAAGGATAGGGTTTGCACCTTTCTCCTCTATCCTGCAGATCATATATCTGAGATTGTCTGAGTAAGACGTCCAGGGCTCTGTTTTCCTGTCATCTTCTTTGGATTCGTTGTGTCCGAACTGAATCAGTACATAGTCCCCTTCTTTTACCAGTGCTATTAATTCATCAAATAATCCGCGTTCGAGAAGCCTTTTTGTACTCATGCCGTTGACTGCCAGGTTTTTCAGCTCCCAGCCTTCTTTCAAGAAACTTCTGAGACATGTTCCCCAGCCTGTCTCTGGGTATGCTTCAGGGGCTTTATCTGCACATGTTGAGTCTCCGAGTAGGAATACTGTAGGTTTGTTGTTCATGTTATTTTCCCTGTTCCAGATAAAATTCCTGAAGATCTTCAGCTGTCTGCTTTATGTCAAAGCCTGAAGATTTAACTATTTCATGAGCCTTGTTTCTTTGATAAGAAGAGTAATCTGACAGAGCCTTTTCACAGGCATCTTTCCAAGTTTCTATATCAAAGCTTTCAATTTTTCTCATTAGTTCAGTTACATGGATTTCTTCAGTTATGTGTGCTGGAACCAGGCATGGAAGGCCTGTAGATTGGGCTTCCACAAGTGTTACCGGCAATCCTTCATGTTCAGAAGGGAAGACAAACAGATCCATGGCACAGAGCAGATGGTTCACGTCGGATCTTGAACCTGTGAAGATTACAGAATCCTTAATGTTCAGGGTTTCTGCCAGTTTCTCAGCGTTTTCCAAAAGAGGACCTTCTCCTACAAGAAGTAGAGTGCTGTCCGGGTTGTCTCTATGAAATGAGGCAAAAATGTTGAGAAGGACAGAGTGCTGTTTGACAGGAAGGAACCGCCCCACATGTCCCAAGACAGTTGTGTTTTCTCCAATGTTGAACTCTTCTCTGATTTTCCTTCGTGAGTCTTCTGAGAAAATGAAAATATCTGTGTCAATTGCGTTTCGGATTACTTTGAAGTCCTTGGTTTTATAAAGCCACTGGCCACTTTCTTCTGAGCATGCAAAGCGGTAATCTGCAACCATGTTTATATTCCTATGAAGAAAATTCAATAGCCAGGCTTTTGGCCCCTTTCCGTTTGATGAGCTGTGGCTGTGAGAAATGGTCACAAGTCCATGTTTTTTTGCTACTGCAAGGTATTCTATTCTGTTGTAAAGATGCCCATGGATTATCTTGTATTCAGGGTGCTTATCAAAGAAATCATCAAGCTCCTTGTCATATGCTTTTTTGTTGTAAATCTTGTAAGGTTGAATCTTGTGGATTCTTCCTCCAAGAGAAAGAATCTCATCCTCGTAGGCTGATTTATAGGAGCAGTGAAGCAGGAAGTCAAACTGTACTCTTGTGCGGTCTATGGCTCTGTAGATGTTCATTATAAAAGTCTCAGCGCCGCATCTGTCCATGTTAAAACTGACCATAAGCACTCTTACAGGTTCCATCATTTCTCCTTTTGGGTATGGCCTTCGGTCTGGTGTAAATACAGATCACATAAGTGACCATTAGCAGTATTATTTTCTCATAACAATATATATTATTTCAATAAGCGCATTCATATGCTCATTTTTAGTTATAAGGGTGTTTGTCATGGAAGAACTACTTGGAAAAATCTGTGAGACTGTACGTAGTGCCGGTGAGATTATTCTTAACAGCCATAAGGCGGCTGTTCATGCAAAAGAAGGGCATTTCAACTATGTCACAGATACAGATTTCAAGGTGCAGGAGTTTTTAAAGAAAGAGCTTCTTTCTTTTCTGCCCACTGCCGGTTTCTATGCCGAAGAGCAGGAGAACGCATGTTTGCCGGATTCGTATGTCTTTGTAGTTGATCCCATAGACGGAACTATAAACTTCATGAGAAACAGAAAATGTTCTGTAGTCTCAATTGCTCTTCTCGAGCACAAGATGCCAATAATAGGGGTGGTTTTCAATCCGTTTACAGATGAAATGTTTACGGCAGAAAAGGGTAAAGGCGCTTTCTGCAATGGCCAGCCCATACATGTCTCAGGTGTAGAATTGAAAAACGCAATTGTCTCCGTAGGAACATCTCCGTATAATGCCGAGCTTTCCAAAAGAGGTATGGAGATTGCAGCAAAGTTCTTGAGTTCTGCTGGAGATTTACGCAGAACAGGTTCTGCCGCTCAGGATCTGTGCGATGTGGCATGTGGACGCTCTGATGTCTACTATGAACTTCAGCTTTCACCATGGGATGTTGCAGCAGGCTCCCTCATTGTTCAGGAGGCCGGTGGAGTCTTTATCTCAATTGGTCATAATAAACCATTTTTTGAGTCTGTCAGTGGAGTTCTTGCTTGTAATACTGTCTGTAAAGACATGGCGGTTCAAATAATGGAGTTGTGATATAATCAGAAAACAGGTTTAAAGAATGAGTAGAGCTAATCCTAAGTTTTCAGTTCTTATCCCAGTGTATAACGTTGAAAAATACCTGGCAGAGTGTATAGATTCAGTTTTGAATCAGACGTATGACAATTATGAGATAATTCTTGCTGATGATGGTTCAACAGATAATAGTTTTGAAATTTGCAAAAAATATGAATCTGAACATAGAAACATCAGTGCTTATAAAAAAGAGAATGAAGGTCCTTTTAAAACCAGGCTCTTTCTTTTGTCAAAAGCCAAAGGAGAATTTGTTGTTTTTCTTGATTCTGATGACTGGCTTGACGAAAATACTTTGTCTATTCTTAAAAAAACAATTGAGGAAGACAACCCTGATTGTATTATCATAAATATTCTTGAACACAGATATAATAAAAACATTCTTTGGTCGAGTAATATATCTGATAAGACAGTCTCTGAAGATAAAGGGATGGTTGCAAGATTGTTTTTGTTTGAACAATGCTATAATTCCATGTGTAGAAAAGTTGTCAGAAGGGAAAGAATAGGAGAAGAAAAGTTTTCTGATTATCTGCATGTAAAACATGGAGAAGACCTTATTCAAAGTCTTGAAGTTTTGAAGAACTGCGAAAAATTTGTTTTTCTTCCAGATGCTCTTTACCACTACAGAAGAAATGACTCAAGTTTAACCAGAAGTGTTTCTGCATCAAATTTTAAGATAGATTTCACAGTAGAGAAGGTGGTCTTTGATTTTTCCGTCAAGGAAAGAATATTCGGTGAAACTAATGTGAAGGATCTTGAATATCTTAGATTCCGAAACATCAACGACACAGCTTATTCGACTATTTTCCAGATTGCAAAACTCAATACCTCATGCAAAGAGAAGAAAAACCTTTTCAGGCAGCTTAATGATAATGAGTTCTTCAAAAAATATCTGAATACAGGAAAGCCGGTTGATTATTCTGACTTTGATAAGGGACACGAACGCTATTACAAACTTTTCATAAAAAAGAGATATAACACTCTGATCTTCCTTGGCAATCTTTCACGTTTGAGAACAAAGCTTGGACATTGATTGGTTGTACAGACTCCGTTGCTATTGTAGTATTTTACCCATGAAGAAAATATTGCTTGTCTGTCTGATTGCTGTTTCCTGTTTCTGCGCTTTTGCCTGGCAGAATACGTATACTGAACAGTCTGAAGAGGTTCAGGATCTGTTCACTCTTGCAAACCTCTCATCAACAGCACTTCCTCTTCTCGCTTATCCAGTATCTGGTGAAAACATGATCTCCATGTTGGATATGATCAAAACAGAGAATCTTGGTGAAAAAGGACTTAAACTATACGACGGTCTCAGAGAGAGGGTAGAGAAAGCCCGTGTTGTTTTCGGACAGGATGGATTCGGAATAGATATTGAAGTTCCTATTCTTGCTTTTAATCTCTATAACGGCAAATCTGATGATACAGCAGTTCAGTCTTACAGAGATAAGGCACCCATAATCATTCCCCGTGCCAAGCTCTATTTGTCTGAATATTTTGCCGGGGAATTCGTCTTTGACCAGAGAATTGAGAAAGGTGCCTCGAAGAACATTTCAGATAATCTTTATCTGGACAGTGTGTTCATATTGAAAAACATAGCTCATGAGAGCCCGACCGTTTCATACGGTTCTTTAGGGAACAGTTTCTTGAATCTGAGTATAGGAAGAAACAGAATAAGTGCAGGTGGAGCAAAAACAGGAAATCTTGGTCTTTCAGAAAACCAGCTTTTCACAGACTATGCCAAATTCTCAATAGTGGGTAAAAATCTTGCCTATGATTTTACAGCTACTGTATATGATTCCGGAGATCTGGAAGGTGAGCTTGAGTTCATGAATTTCAACTCAAATGTGAAAGCTATGTACATTCATAGGCTGTCTGCCGTTCTTGGTCAGCGTATTAGTCTCTCTCTTTATGAAGGGGCCATGAATTATGGGCAAGGCATATTCTCAGATATCCGTGTTCTCAATCCTTTTATGATGATTCATAACAACTACAGCTATCTTACAGGATACGTGAATAACTTCTTCGGTCTTGATGCAAAAGTCTCTTTCGGAAAAGGCTTCTATTCAGGTGCTCAGTTGATGCTTGATCAGTTTAAACTCTCAACTGAGGCCTCAGATTCCGGGGAAAATGCCTTCGGAGTTCTTGTAAATACAGGATGGACAGGAGAGGTCGGAGACGGAATACTGGATGCTTGGGCAGAGTTTGTCTATACAAGTGACTCACTTTACCTTAAGGAAAAGGAAAACAGTTTTGATATAGATGCTGCCAAATTCTTCCAGACAGACCTGATCTCCAGTTACAAGGCATTTAATTATTATGATCCTGATGAATATGCATACATAGGTTATCCTCTTGGACCTGGATTAGTTCGGGGTGTGTTGGGAGCTTCCTATCTGTTGAATGACTACAGATTTGGAACGCAGATTTCTCTTACGCTTAAAAACCCTGTCGGAATAGGTCAGAATGAGGATCGTGCAATAGGAGAAAGTGTCTACAGCGCTTATCCTCAAGAGAAGAGATTTTCAGTTACAGCTTCTGTAGAAGGGAAGGCATATGAGGCAGTTAGTTACAGTGCTGCAGTTTCTCTTCTCAGTATTTGGAACCGAAACCATATTTCTGATGATAACTATCTTGGGGTTGGTTTTACCTTTGCTGTGAAGGTTGATCCGTGTCATTGGATAAAGAGAAGTAGCCTTTAAGCTTTTTTTCTGAATTTGTTTCCTATTAGATTGGTGTAGAATTTGAACTCTTTTGTTGGGAACAGTGTAACAGTATGAATAGCATTGAACACCACAACAGCTATCACGCCCTTGATTATCCATGTAATTAGATTAGAAGTTTCGAGTGAAAGGCTATTAAAGATTAGTCTGATAATAAGCGTTGAAATAACTGCAAGAGCTGCAAAACCAGCGTATGTTAACCAGTAACTTATACTCTTGTGTTTGAATTCGTATTTATACAAAAGATATGGCTCTCTCCAGAATTCTGTTAAGGCTATGCTAGCCAAAGTTCCAAGGAAAATACCAGCAAGTCCGAATCTTCTTGCAAGCAGAAGAGAAAAAACAATATTGAATACAGCTTCAATTAGAGATCTGTACCTATCTTTTACAAACAGTCCACAACCGTCTATGAAGGAACCTAGAATAACTCTATTTGAAGAAAGGTAAAGCTTAATAGAAATGCATAAAACAGTGAAACCATCTAGTAGCATTCCTGGCCCTGCCCATATGTTAATAAAATCATCAATAAGGACGAAAAAGCATACTGAGAACATGCTACCCAACCATAGGTTCGCAAACAGGAGACGCTTAAAAAGCCAAAGCCTTTCATCTGTGGTCATCTTATAGTGAGCATTCCCCAAGCTTGAAACAAAACTACCCATCACTGAATTAATGGCCTTTGATATGACAGCAGAAACCATATAGTAGTTCGCATAAAAACCGGTAATAGTTAGACCAATGAGCTTAGATGTAAGAATGGTATCTGAGCTATCAAGGACCTTTCCGCCAATTCTGTGAAGAAGAGTTGCCTTCGTGTCGTCCATTATTTCTCTTCTTTCTACCTTAGAAAGAGGGGTCTTAACGGCAAATATTTCCTTGTATTGGTTTTTTATCCAGTTGCTGAAAACAATATCAGCTATGAGGAAAGTGATTATTCCAGAGGCAAGTACAAGCGTGTAGTTTCTAGTTGTTATAAGAATAATCATCTGAATAACATATTTTAGTGTCATTCCTCCTACTCTATAGAAGGAATAAAGGTAGTCTTTCTGGTCTGCGCTGAAGACGGAAAATCTGAACGTAAAAAGATAGGATGCAAAGCTCTCAAATAAGAAAAGGAGATATATTATGTAAACATTTACATCAGATGGGATTTCTTCAGGATTCTTTATGAAAGACTTAGCAAAAGGAAGAATGATTATTCCAAGAATCAGAATAACCAAGCTTATTATCAGGTAAACTCTTCTTAAGAATCCAGCAATCTGTCCTGCTTTTTCTACATCATGATCGCCCATTGGCTTGTAGAGCCTGAACTTTATGCACATTCCTATACCAAGTTCAGCTATAGAAAGAAGACCTATTACATTTGAAAAGAGTCCATTAAGTCCAAGATAAGTAGAAGAGAGAAATCTAATAAAGAGTGTTCTGTAAATGAACGATAAGAGGCTGTTGGAAACAACTTCAATAATAGCCATTGTTGAGCTTTTGAGTGCATTTTCAGTTCTGGATTTTGAGTTGAATGCCATGAGAACCTCTGGAAAACATGATAAAGCAATTACAGGACAGACTCAACCAGTCAGAGAAGTGTAGAAGGAAATGAGCTCACCCATATTTGTATTTAAATCAAGGCCTTTGTTTTTCAATTCTAATTGCTCTTTCTCTCTTGCAAGGGTTGATAAAGTTAAAGCTTCTTCTGCCCATTTTTCTGCACCTGCATTGAGGTTCAGTTTAATTATATTATTGTTTACAATTGCCTCGTCTTGAATGGCTTCAGAAACTAGGCAGGGCAGTCCATTTGCCTGAGCCTCAATTAGAGCTACTCCAAAGCCTTCGGAAGTTGAAGGGAAAACAAAAACATCCATAGCATTTAGATAGTATTCAACCTCTGTTGTTTTGCCAGGCAGAATGAGACGCTCTAAAACCCCTTCTTTACTAGCCAGATTCATAAGGTTTGTTTTTTCGCTACCTTCTCCAACAATCAGTGTAGCAAAAGCAGGATTAAACTTGAGCATTTCTACTATTCTTATCTGGTTTTTCACTGGAAAGAGAGATCCTACATTTCCTAAAACTATCTTGTCTTCTATTCCTAGTTTTTTCCTTGCTTTTTCTCTTTCTTCCGTGTTGAAAACAAACCGATTCAAATCCACGCCGTTATAAAGAACCTTTCCCTTTTCATTGAACCCTTTTTCATTGAATAAAAAGTATCCAGCAAGAGTGCTGCATGCCATATAGATATCTGAGTTTCTGAGAATGAGGGATCTCATAACAGCACTGTACAAGCGCTTAACCAAGGTTCTATCTTTGGCTCTCTCCATTTCATGCGAATGGCTGATAACTGTCTTGATTCCATTTCTTTTTGCGGCCTTTGCCACAACTCCATTGCTGAAGGACATGTGCGTGTGGACTATTGAATAATCGTGGTTATTCTTAAAGAACTCCAAAAGATTTCTGTACAGCTTGACCTTCAAACTATCAGGAGTTGGAAGGTGATAGACAGAGATTCCATTATCTATAAGCTCTTGTTCAAAATCTGATTTTTCATCACAACATATAAGACATGTATTATCAAAGACATTATTTGTCTGTAAGAGGATGTTTTTGACAACCATCTCCAGACCACCCGTATTCATAGTATGTACAACATGTAGGATTTTATGTTTTGTCATATCTTTAATTGCCTAAAGGGAGTTTTATCAATTCCCCAAGCTTATCATCTGTGTCTTTTGGGTTAAACAAACCATACCCAGAATCGGGATAAAAGGTAAGTTCTCCACAATAAATATTGCCATTTGCGTAAAAAAGATCCACGCGAAGAAAAGGGATATCAACCGACAGTTTTTCTGTCAGGGTTACCATCTTGTTGAGTTTTTCTGGAATGGCTAGCTTCCTGCTGGGGTCTGGAACATCCTCAACCTGCCCAAAAGGCATAAGCTTTCCGACCATGTCATAGTAGTTTACATGATAGTCTTTAAAACGGTCAAAATGAATGGCAAAGAACTTAGCTTCACCATTGAAACAGAAGAATTTGTAATCTCTCAACTCTCCAGTCTCATCATCTTTCATGTACTTTTCTGCAAAAACGCGGTGTTTCACGTCTTTGTATGGCCACTCTCTTGTGCTCTGGTAGTAGTCCCTTCTCAGCGCTTTCTCAATTATGCGCTTTGCTTCTTTTTTGTTGAAAGTCTTCTTGTCTTTGACAATAACAACTCCACCGGAGTCATGTGTGCATTTAAGAACAAACTGATCAGGAAGTGTGTCAAAATCTATTTCATCAAAACTGTCCCAAACCCCATAGGTCGGGATAATGTATTGCTCACCTATTGTGTCTGCCACATACTTCTTGGCCTCATACTTGTCCACCATGGTAGTAAACTCAGGCTTTCTGTTGTGTATTTTCAGCCACTGCATTTTTTCGTTAAAGGTTTTCGGGTGCTGCAGATCCAGATCATAGCCCATTTCCAGTTTGAATTTTCTTTTCAGGAATTCCTCATCAGACATGTTTCTGTAAAAGCCCCACTTGGAGTTCTCCAGGAATCTGAACTGCGGTTCTGTCATATATCTGACCAGGTTTCTGAGTTTTGTCTTAAGCATACTTTCTGTATATACCTAAGACTGCAAAAGGGCAAGAATAATGATTCTCTCCAAAAGAGAAAATGTGGTACCATCAATTTCATGAAACAATACCTTCTGCGTTTGGATGACGCCTCTGATCACATGGATGTGGAAAAGTGGAAAAGAATGGAAGAACTGCTCGATCGGCATGGAGTCAAACCCATTTTCGGAATCATTCCGGAAAACCAGGACCCCTCCATGACCTCATATCCGTGTAATCCCACATTCTGGACTCTTGTGCACAGCTGGATGGAAAAAGGCTGGGAGCCGGCTCTCCATGGATGCTATCACACATATGTAACAGAAGACGGCGGTATTAACCCCATGCACAGCCGTTCAGAGTTTGCAGGACTTCCATTGCCAGAGCAGAAGAAAAAGATTTCACACGCCTTCCATGTGCTCGGAACACATGAGGTCAAACCACGCATTTTCTTTGCTCCCTCACATACCTTTGATTTGAATACTCTCAAGGCTTTGGAGACTGAGACATCAATCCGCATAATCAGTGACACCATAGCAAACAATGTTTACAGCAGGTATGGTTTTTATTTCATCCCTCAGCAGAGTAGGAGAGTCAGGAATCTTCCACTCAGAATCTGCACCTTCTGCTATCATCCCAATATGATGACAGATGCTGAGTTTGAGGAATTGGATTCGTTTCTGACAGAACATGGCAGAAATTTCTGCAGTTTCTCAGATGTAAGACTGAAAAACAGAAAGTTCTCCCTGTATGACAGATTGTTGCGTTTTCTTTATATGAAGAAAAATTCCCTGAAAGAAAAAGACTGACTATTTCCTCAACAGAAACAGCTCAATGGGAACATAAGCCAGCAGGGATGGAAGGATCAACAGTAACTGTAACAGCTCTGCTTTCCTGCTTGATTTGACCAGATATTTACTGTGCTTCCTGAAAGTTGAGTTTGCATGCAGATAGAGAAGACTGTAGGCAAGAACAGCTTTCAAGCCCTTGGTCTCATATTTATCCATGACTGAAATCTGATAAGCACAGCTGTAGACCTTATTGGTGAGAGACTGCCTTGAAAGCCCCTGTCTTGAAAGACTCTCCCCCTCATTCACAAAGTAGCGCAGTATGACCTCATCCGTGTACCAGGTTTTGTACTTCTCGTTAAGCGGATTCCACACAACAGCTTCTTTGACAAACTTAACTCCCAAAGGTTCGGGATACCTGAAGTTTTTCAGCACGGAAGCCTTCATTAGCCCAACTCTCTCGCCTTCCGTTTTTCTTGTGGCCACGGAGCTCTCCATCTCATTTATCCCTTCCGGGTTCGGAGGTCCGATCATCTCATCCGAGAACTGGGTGCAGCAGCGCCCCTGAACGCACCAGTACTCCTCCCGCTTTTCCTCAGGAATACTTGCCCAGAGTTCCACCAGGTGCTCAACAGAGTGGGGAAGAAGCATGTCATCCGAATCCAGCTGGATTATGAACTCCCCGTGACAGTTGTCCCATGCCATGTTTGTAGCTGTGTGCTTGCCCCCGTTTTCCTTGTGGAAAATGAAAACAGGGTAGGAGGCCTTCTCCCTGTAAGCCTCAAGAAGCGGCAGCACACCATCTGTGGATCCGTCATCGACAATTATGTGCTCAATATTCCCATACGTGATTTCTGATACTGACTCAAAGACCCGGTGAATCTTGTCCTTTCTGTTGTATACACATGTGAAAATACTTACCAAAGGCTGTTCCATGCGTCCATTTTACCACAGAAAGACAGTTGTTATCAGTAGAACTAAAGAATAATTGGATGTACACTTCAACACATGGAAATAGTCAGGATATCATTCAACGCCATAGCACCCATGTTCATCTTCATGCTCTTTGGGTATTTTCTCAAAAACAGAGGCTTTCTCCCAGAAGATGTAGCTGTAAAGATAAATAAGATAGTTTTCTTCTTTTTCATCCCCGTCATGGTCATCTGCAACATCTACGAATGTGACCTCCGCGCCGCCTTTGACCCCGTAGGCGTGGGCTTCTCAGTGGGAGTCATAATCACTTCTTTTCTTGTGAGCTGGCTCATTGTCTCCCGAGTGGAAAAAGACAGAACCATCATCCCCGTGGTCGTCCAAGGCATCTTCAAGTGCAACTATGTCATCATAGGCCTTGAGGTGGCCAAAACTTTCTTTGGGACAGACGTAGGCGTCATGGCCATACTTATCCCCTTTGTCTCTGTTGTGAACAATGTCCTTGCGGTTTATATCTTTGAGCACTACAGTGACAGGCCCAAGACCCAGTCCGCCCTCAAAAAAGCTGGTATGACAACTCTTAAAATGCTCAAAAACCCCCTTATTTTCGGTACCATCCTCGCCATTCTCATCAATCTGAGCGGAATCAGAATCCCTTCTGTTCTTTACACAGATGTTCTGAAAAAAATTTCTTCCATGACCACACCTCTTTCATTGATAGTAATCGGTGCAGGTTTTTCCTTCTCCGGCCTCAGGAAGTACTCCAGAATGCTCACTCTCACGGTTGTGGCCAGAAACGTCATTCAGCCTCTGGTCTTCATACCACTTGCCATCCTCTGCGGTCTCTCCGGCAAGGCAGTTGCAGCTGTTGCAGTCATAACAGCCGGTCCGAATGCTGTGAATTCTTATAGCATTGCCCTTCAGATGGGCGGAAATGCAGAGCTTGCAGACCAGATTGTCATCATCACTTCCCTGGTCAGTATGGCCTCGTTATTCCTCAGCTTCTGCATTGTGGGCTGGACCGTAGGCTTCTGATTACTGTATTTGTTCCGGATGAAAGACTGACGTTGACAACAGGTCTTGATTTTCTTATCCTTAATGGATATAGGAGGAAAGTATGGTTTCCGTAATCGTATTAATCCTTCTTTGTCTGTGTTGTTTGGGATTAGGCTGGCTTGGACGCTGGCTTTATGGAAAATTTAAGCTTACCTCAGTAGAGCAGGAAGCCGTCAGACTCAGCCAGGAGGCCGTTAGAGAGGCAGAGGCTAGGAAGAAGGAAATACTGCTGGAGGGTAGAGATAGACTTCTGAAGGAACAGCTTCAGCAGGAAAAGGAAGACCGTGAAAGACGGTCCGAACTCCAGCGTTATGAGCGTAGACTTCAGCAGAAGGAAGAGAACCTCGATAAGACCAGAGATGAACTGGAATCAGTCAAAGCTCTGCAACTGGATAAAGAAGAAAAACTGAATAATCGTGAGAAAGTTGTTTCTCAGATGGAAGAAAACTGGCAGAAGGAGCTCGAGAGAGTTGCTTCCATGACTGCCGGAGAGGCAAAAGGCATTCTTCTGGAGAGAATGGAGAATGAGGCTCGCCGTGACGGGATGGCTCTGATCAACAAGATTGAGCAGGAGACCCAGGCCAAGGCTGAGAAGGTTGCAAGAGATATTGTTGTTTCCACAATCCAGCGTCTTGCCACAGATGTCGTCTCAGAGATTACAGTCAGTTCAGTGAGTCTCCCCAGTGATGAGATGAAGGGTCGTATCATAGGCCGTGAGGGCAGAAACATCAGGGCCCTTGAGACACTCACCGGTGTGGATATCATTATTGACGATACTCCTGAGGCTGTTGTCATTTCATGTTTTGATCCGGTTCGCAAGGAGATAGCTAGAGTTGCTCTTGAGCGCCTTGTCCAGGACGGTAGAATCCATCCGGCCAGAATTGAAGAGATAGTCACAAAGGTCACCAAGGAAGTAAACAAGATTGCTGCAGAAGAGGGTGAGAAGGTTGTCTTTGATCTTGGCTTTACAAACATGAGTCAGGAGACAATCAGGGCTCTTGGCAGACTGTTCTACAGAACCAGTTATGGCCAGAATGTCCTTAATCACAGCCGTGAGGTTTCCGTGATTGCCGGAATGATTGCAGCAGAGGTTGGGGCTAACGTGGATATTGCAAGACGTGGCGGCTTGCTACATGACATAGGTAAGGGCATTGCCTCGGAAAGCGAGGCCAACCATGCAGAGCTCGGAGCTGAGTTGGCTAGAAAGCTCGGCGAGGATCCGCGTGTTGTGAATGCCATTGAAGGACATCATGGAGATGTGGATCCGATCTGTGTTGAGAGCATTATTGTTCAGATTGCAGATGCCATCAGTGCTGCACGTCCGGGTGCCAGAAGAGAGACTCTGGACACCTACATAAAGCGTCTTGAGAGCCTTGAGGAGATAGCTGTCTCATTTGAGGGTGTTGACAAGGCCTTTGCAGTCCAGGCCGGCAGAGAGCTGAGAATTCTGGTAAATGCAGAGACTGTCTCGGATGACAAGGCCAGAGAGATTGCCAAGGGGATAGCAAGCCGCATCGAGGCAGAGCTCAGATATCCTGGTAGAATCAAGGTTACAATCATCCGCGAGATGCGTGCTGTTGAATATGCCAAATAATTTTACGACCCTGTTGCTGGGAGATATTTATTCTGATTCCGGCTGCGGGGCCATTCTTTTGAAGTTGCCGACTCTGCGAAAGACTTTCCATGCCGACTTTGTTATAGCAAACGGTGAGAACGCCTGTCGAGGATTCGGCATTTCTGTAGACAACATGAACCTCATGTTCAAAGCTGGTGTGGATGTAATAACTTCTGGCAACCACATCTGGCAACAGGAAGAGATTCTTCCGTTTCTGGATTCCCAGACCTGTCTGCTCAGACCTGCCAATTATTCCTCATCTGTTCCCGGTCATGGTTTCTGCATTGTTGGCAGTCCCTCTGCTGCAAGCGGACCTTATATGGTTTCGGGCACTCCTTTCTCAAATTCAGCTGTTCTTTCTGCTGCCGGTGGTGTTGGTGTTGTCAACATTCAGGGCAGGGTGAATATGCCCAGCACCGAGGATCCGTTCAAGAGTCTTTCCGACTGTCTGAGACAGATGAAGGGAAAGGCCAGACAGATTTTTGTAGACATCCATGCTGAAAGCGGGGAGGAGAAAGAGGCTCTTGCTTTCCATGTGGCAACTCAGGTCACCGGGGTGGTGGGTACCCATATCCATGTTCAGACCTCTGACGAGAGAGTTCTCAAAGACCATACTGCATACATAACAGACCTGGGCATGTGCGGCCCTTCCGAAAGTGTCATAGGCTGTGATGTGGAGCTTGCAATCAAGCGTCAGAAGACACAGCTGCCCATTAAGGCTCAGGCTGCAGAGACTCCTGCCCTGATCCACGGGGTGTGTATAGTCAGTGATGCCTCCACTGGTAAAGCGCTCTCTATTGAGAGGTTCAGTAGCTGATGGCAAAGCTGTCCATTATTAAGCTTTTACAGAAATACAATCCTGATTTGGACAAGGATAAGGCTACAGCCCTGATTCTGTGTCATAACGTCTATGTCAACGGAGAGCTGTGTACAGACAGCAAGAGGACTTTTGATTCTTCCGCTGTTGTTGAGATAATCTATCCCAAATATGTTTCCCGCGGTGGTTTCAAACTGGAGAAGGCTCTGGATACTTTTTCACTTCCTCCCATCTCCGGAAAGGTTGCTCTGGATGCGGGCTCTTCCACAGGTGGTTTTTCTGACTGTCTTCTGCAACACGGCGTATCTGCTGTGCACTGTGTGGATGTTGGGTTCAATCTGCTTGACTATAAGATCCGCTCGGATTCCCGCAGTGTTGTTCACGAGAAGTGCAATATAATGAACATGTCTTTGCAGGATTTCGTTCCTGTCCCTGATTTTGCTGTAGCGGATCTCTCTTTCCGCTCCATCAAGGGTGCTGCTTCCCATGTTTTGTCCTTGACTTCTGAGAGGTGGATGATTGCTCTGATCAAGCCACAGTTTGAAGTTCCCCGCTGGCAGGAGAACTTCTTTGGTGTGGTTGAGGATCCTTCTCTTATGAGAGAGACCCTTGTTTCTGTCTGGGAGAATCTGGAGAGTGAGGGAGTTGGTATCTTTGAGGCTGTTGTTTCACCAATCAAGGGACATAAGGGAAATACTGAGTTTCTTGCCTTGCTCAAAGACAAGGGAGAAGGGAATCTGTCCTGCGAGTCCTTCATCTCCGCTTGTTTAGGATGATAGTCTGAACTCAGGAGAGTTCTTTTTCAATCATGTCCAGAACTCTTTCTATGGTGGATTTAGTGAACCTGTGGTTTTCTCCTTCTGTTGTTATGAAAAGATCTTTGTTGATGATCAGCCCACAGTCCAGATATGTGGCAAGCTTTGGGAAGTTTTCTGCGGCGTAGACCGGGTCATCCACTTTGCCAAAGTGCTCGAGGAAGATAAACTTTTCAGTTGTTGGATTGTAGAAGGTAAAATCAGGGTACGCTGTTATGGTATACCCGTCGTTTGTTTTCAGTTGTATCCTGTATTCATAGAGAAACGGAATGCCGCGGTTTGTTATCTCATCCGAGATTTCCACTTCACTTTTTGATCTTACAAGATATCCGCTGTTGGTTTCTCTTGTTCGTGTCTTGAATCTGTCATTCTTGATGGCTTGATTGTCATATTCAGTTCCTGGTCCATAGGTCTCCAGGAGCTTTTTTGTAATAGGATCCTCAAGGCGGAAAGGTTTTATCAGATGCCGCTTGTCTTTTGGGATATTAAAGAACACTCGATCAATAGGCGTAAGCCGTTCAAGAAGCTTCTCAGCTCTGCATAGAATAAGCAAGTTTTGCTCGTTTATTCTATTTAGGTGAGTGTAATAGCTCTTTTCCTCAAGAGCCTTGATTGCATCAATATTGCTCTTGCTTATGAACTTCTGTTCTCCATCCTCATAACAAAAGTAACTGACTTTAGTCTTGTATCTTTTGACAGAGAGTGTCTTGCCGGGAAGTGTGTTCAGATACTTTTTTATCTGCTTTTTCACACGTTTTGCGAGCAATATGGCCCGCTGGATTTCTAAGTTTTTTTGTTTCATACCCCTTAAGACGCTTCAAAGTGTGGAAGCTTTGTTATTTTCCTATTTTGTAGGAAGACTATTTGGAGTACGTTTTTTTCAATAGTGTACTGAGGTATGCTAAATGAAAAAAACCGGACTGGATAGTATTCTCAAGTAGCCGCAAACTAAATGGAATCAGGTGATTTATGAAACTCTTTTTATTTGTTACTATCTTGGTATGAAGAATATAGTTATCATTGGCAGACCTAATGTAGGCAAGAGCACACTTTTCAACCGGCTGGTTGGGAAAAGAAGAGCTATTACAGATCCAACACCAGGAGTTACAAGGGATCCTATCTCAGAAAAGTGGATACTTCGCGGGCATGCTGTGAATCTTNNGTGGGGTCAAGCTGGACCTTGAGGCCCTGGATGATCTTGTGTCAAAAAAGAGTCTCTCTCTGCTCTCTGGTGCAGATGCTATAGTTTTTCTCATGGATTGTACGGAGGTTACTCCGGAAGACCAGATGCTCTGCGAGAAGCTCAGAGCCTACACTGATAAGACCATACTTGCGGTAAACAAGATAGATGACTACACAAGAGAAGACCTGATCTGGAACTATTTCTCATTCGGCTTTCAGAGAGTTGTGGGCTTAAGCTCTGCCCATGGTCTTGGAATAGACAGCCTTGAAGATGCTCTTCTGGGCCTCCTGGATCTGGATGATGTTGAAGATGAGGA
Source organism: Spirochaetales bacterium UBA1265 (assembly GCA_002308475.1). Classification (GTDB taxonomy): domain Bacteria; phylum Spirochaetota; class Spirochaetia; order Sphaerochaetales; family Sphaerochaetaceae; genus UBA1265. The sequence continues at coordinate 20,818 of DBVL01000042.1, forward strand.
AGCCAAGGAGCTTGAGGAAGAAGAAAACAAAAATGCCCTCAAGCTTGCCGTTCTTGGAAAACCGAATACAGGAAAAAGTACCTTGTCGAACCTTCTGACAGGAGAGGAGCTCTCAATAGTCTCTCCAATAGCCGGGACAACAAGAGATGTTGTGAAAGGTGGTTTCTCGTATAAGGGAAGAGAGTTTGAGATTCTGGATACTGCGGGAATCAGAAGAAAGGCAAAGGTTGAAGAGGATGTGGAGTACTACTCCGTGAACAGAGCCATCAAGACCATAGATGAAGCTCATGTTGTGCTTCTGGTTATAGACAGTTCTGAGGGACTGGCTGAGCAGGACAAGAAGATAGCAAACCTGATAGTCAGAAGAGGAAAGGGGGTTGTTATAGTCATGAACAAGACTGACCTTCTTTCGGGAATGGCAAATGAGCAGCAGGCGCTTGAGGACAGGGTGAGATTCCTCTTCCCCATACTGAATTTTGCCCCTATTGAGTTTATCAGTGCAAAGAATGCTGTGAATATTGGCGGGTTGCTGGATACCGTCATGAAGGTGGACAGACAGCTGTCTAAAAGGGTTGATACCGCAACTCTTAACAACGCCTTATCTCAGTGGGGAGAGGATTATCAGCCCCCACGCGGTGCTACAGGACACTTCAAGGTTTACTATGGCACTCAGATTTCAGCTCAACCTGTGAAGTTCCTTTTCTTTGTGAACAGGAAGAAGGATTTTCCTGCTGTATATGTTCAGTATCTTAAAAACTGCATAAGAAAAGACCTGGGTTTCTCTTTGGTTCCTGTTGAGGTTGATCTGCGGGAAAGAGAGAGAAGTACCAGTAACCATATGCTCGGTCAGAGCGCAAAGGTGAGGAGCGCGGAAGAAAGGGAGACAGTCAGGCCAAAGCAGGTAAAGATTCAGAAAACCGGAGGAAAGGCCAAGGCTACTCCTAAGGCTAAGAAGGTTGGTGCTAAGGCTAAGGCCAAGGCCAAGGAACAGGCCAGAAGCACATATAACGCAAAAAAGAGTTCTGCTGGAACCGGTGGGAGATCTGGTGCAAGGGCTGCTGCCAAGCAGTCAAAGGGTGGCAGATAAGGCTCAACAAGCAGAGTGGTTTCTGCTAGAATGGAGAAAAAGAGATTTTTATGAAGTATAAAGCAATTTGTTTTGATATAGACGGAACTTTGTATCCTAAGTCTTTTATGACAAAGACTATGGCGCATATTATTTTTTTCCATCCGGTTCTTTCCAAGCAGTACAGGAATCTGAGGTCTCTTTTCAGGGAGAACCAGGGACGCTTTGCTGAACTTGGGCTGGAAGATATGACTTTTGCTCAGAGAGAAGCGGCTATGTATATGAAGGTGCTGGGAGGAAGAGTCAAGCTTGCTGAGGCAAGGCTTAAGCTGGATGAGAGGTTTTACAGCCGGCTTGAAAAGGAATACAGGAAACTGACTCCTCAGCCTGAAACAGCGGAAACACTTGGGAAGATAAGGGAGAAGGGGCTGAAGATTGGTGTTCTTTCTGACTGGCCTTTGTTCAATAAGCTTGAGCAGATGGGCGTGAAGGATCTGGTGGATCTGGTTCTGAACTGTGATGATATAGGATATCTGAAGCCGGATAAGAGATGCTTTGAGGCTTATCTGAAGAAGGCGGGACTGAAGAGCGAAGAGGTTCTTTATGTGGGAGATTCCTATCATAAAGATATTCTTGGAGCTACAGGTGCCGGAATGGATGCTGTTCTGGTGAACAGCAGTGAGACTGATAAGAACAAGGTCCCCGAGGCTCTTGCATTTTTCAAGGATTGGAAAGGGTTTGACAAGTGGTTGGATGAGACAGTCCTTAACGCGGAGGAATGAAAATGACGAGTGATTATATTGTGATAGGTTTACCTATAGCACTGTTTGCAGTGACGCTGGCTATTATCTTTATCTTGAGGGCCTCCGATAACACAAAGCGTAGCGTTCAGACCGTCAAGGCCATGATTGAGGGCTACAAGAAGGAGATGGACGGCGAGAAGGTCAGCAGGACTCAGGAGCTGGCGGACGCCACCATGAAGTTCTCGAATATTGATACAGCCATAAATACTAAGATTCAGACCATTACCGGGCAGATAAAGGAGCTTCAGAGCTACAACGAGGATTTCAACAGGCTCGGAAAGGCCATGGCCACATACGAGAGTTCGCTTACCGCGATTGCCAAGCTGACACGTTCGGCGGATGACAAGCTGACACATCTTGAGAAAGAGATTGAGGAGATGGAGAGCATAAGGCAGACCATCTCGGATTTCAGGGCTGACATGCAGAAGATGGAAGAGGAGCTTGCTGCCCATGAGGAGGCTGTCAGGGCACTTGAGAAGGAGTCAATTGAGCACATAACTGTCTCTGTGGACAATGTCAGTCAGGCTTGCTCCGAGGATGTTGGTATTCTGATCAAGAGAATGGAGGAGACTTTCCATAACGCCAGTGAGCAGTCAAGGAAACTTGTTTCTGAGATGGCTATCAAGACAGAGGCTGCTCAGAAGGCCTTTGAGCTTCTTGCTGCAACCGGTGGCGATGTCCTGAATTCCATAGTTGATAAGTCTGCTGATCAGATGCTTGTGGCTGCACGGATTGAGGAGCTCAGCAACCAGAGAGATACTTTGATGACAGATATAGCCAGTCTGCAGGAGCAATACAATGAGGCTCGTGAAGCTGTAACTGCGGAGGAGGCCAGTAGAGCTGAAGCTGTAACGGCTGAGGCTTTTGAGGAAAAGCCTCGAGAAGAGGCTCACACTGAAGAGGCTCACACTGAAGAGGCGCCGTTTGTAGGACATATTGGAAATATGGACCTTGCCTTCCAGACAATCGACAGTTCCTATTCCGAAGAGGATGAAGAGGAGAAAGAAAAAACGTCCAAGACGGTTCTGGAGGATCTGGAGGTTGATCAGGAGGAAGAGATTATCTTTGACTGATTGACTTGACCATAGATAAAAACTTTCTTATTTTTGCATAGTTCCAAAAACATAGCGGAGTTTATTCATGAAAAAAAAAGACCTTAATGAAGAAGAGATAAAGGCTGTAGAAGATATGGAAGATACAGCTGAAGAAGTTGTAGAGGAAAGTCCTGAAGATGAACTTGAGACTCTCAGGGAAAAGGTGAAGGCTCTGGAGGAAGAGGCTGCTCAGGCCAAAGACCGTATGCTCAGGAATCAGGCAGAGCTTGAGAATTTCAAAAAGCGCCTGATTCGTGAAAGAGAGGAAGCAGTCAGATTTGCAAATACAAAGCTGATTGAGGAGATTCTTCAGTTCCTGGACAACCTTGAGAGAGCTGAGGCTGCAGCAAGGCAGGGAGGAGATGCCTCTACTCTTGCAGACGGGGTGGCCATGACAAGAGACCAGTTACTTTCAGCTTTGGATAAGAACTGGGGACTCAAAGCCATAGAGAGCGTGGGAGAGGAGTTTGATCCTGAAGCCCATGAGGCATGTATGGCAGTCATTGATGAGAACCTTGAGCACGAGACGGTTGTTGAGGAACTGCAGAAGGGATACAGACTTCATGACAGGGTTATCAGACCGGCAAAGGTGAAAATAGCAAAACCCTGCTGAAAAAGTTGACGATTGAATGAATCATTATTAGATTTGTCTTGTTGTGGGAAACCGCAGACACAAACATAAAAAAGAGATTAATGGAGATTAGACATATGGGAAAAATTATTGGTATTGACCNNCTTGGAACAACCAACAGCTGCGTTGCAGTTATGGAAGGATCAGAACCTGTCGTTATGGCAAACTCAGAAGGTCAGAGAACTACACCTTCTATTGTAGGTTTTACTGCTAAGGGAGACCGCCTTGTCGGCCAGCCTGCAAAGAACCAGATTGTTACAAACGCTGAGAACACTGTTTTCTCAATCAAGCGTTTCATGGGAAGAAAGTACAAAGAAGTTCCAAGTGAACTGAGTATGATTCCTTATAAAGTAGAAGCCGGTCCGAATGATGCTATCAGAGTTAACATCAGAGGAAAGGAATACAGTCCTGAGGAGATTTCAGCAAATATTCTCCAGAAGATGAAGAAGACTGCTGAAGACTATCTTGGTGAGTCTGTTACTGAAGCAGTTATCACAGTCCCGGCTTATTTCAATGACGCACAGCGCCAGGCAACCAAAGATGCTGGAAAGATTGCGGGTCTTGAGGTTAAGAGAATTGTTAACGAGCCTACAGCAGCCGCTCTTGCATATGGATTCGGAAAGGACTCCTCAAAAGACGAGAAGATTGCTGTCTACGACCTTGGTGGCGGTACTTTTGATATTTCAATTCTTGAGTTGGGAGATGGAGTATTTGAAGTAAAGTCAACAAACGGAGATACACACCTCGGTGGAGATAACTTTGACCAGAGAATCATTGAGTGGATGGTAGATTCCTTCAAGAAAGATACAGGAATAGATCTTTCACAGGATAAGATGGCTCTTCAGCGTCTCAAGGAAGCTGCAGAGAAGGCGAAGATTGAGCTCTCAAGCTCTTCTTCAACAGATATCAACCTGCCGTTCATCTCAGCAGATGCTACAGGACCTAAGCACCTTTCCATGACTCTTACAAGAGCCGCATTCGAGCAGCTTGTAGATGACCTTATTGAGAGAACAAAGGTTCCTTGCCAGAACGCTCTTAGAGATGCCGGACTGAGTGCTTCAGATATTGATGAAGTTATTCTTGTCGGTGGTTCAACAAGAGTTCCTAAGGTACAGGAAGTTGTAAAGGCCCTCTTCGGTAAGGAGCCGCACAAGGGAGTTAACCCGGATGAGGTTGTTGCCATGGGTGCAGCTATTCAGGGTGGTATTCTCGGTGGTTCTGTAAAGGACGTTCTTCTTCTGGATGTTACACCGCTCTCACTCGGTATTGAGACACTCGGTGGTGTTACAACAAGACTGATTGAGCGTAACACAACCATTCCTACAAAGAAGAGTCAGATCTTCTCAACAGCTGCTGACGGACAGACTGCTGTAAGCATCCATGTTCTTCAGGGTGAAAGAGAGATGGCTTCCCAGAACAGAACTCTCGGAAACTTTGACCTGGTAGGTATTCCGGCAGCTCCACGTGGAGTTCCTCAGATTGAGGTTACATTTGATATTGATGCAAACGGTATAGTACATGTTTCAGCCAAGGATCTTGGTACCGGCAAGGAGCAGAGCATACAGATTCAGAGCTCAAGCGGTCTTGCTCAGGAAGAGATTGACAAGATGGTCAAGGAAGCAGAGATGCATGCCGAAGAGGATAAGAGAGAGCGTGAGAAGATAGACGCCAGAAATAATGCTGACAGTCTTGTCTACAGCACAGAAAAGTCCCTGAAGGAGTATGGAGATAAGATTTCAGCTTCTGACAAGGGTGCTGTTGAGACAGCTCTTGAGGATCTGAAGAAGACTCTTGCAAACCAGAGCGCAACAGCTGAGGAGCTTAAGAGTAAGACAGAGGCTCTGCAGAATGCTTCCTATAAGCTTGCAGAGGCCATGTATAAGAATGCAAACCCGCAGGGTGGTGCTCAGGGCGCAGGTCCTGAAGGTGCCGGCCCGAATGCAGGCCCTGAAACAGGAGCTGGTAAGGGTCCTGATACCTCTTCTGCTTCTGATGCCGATTATGAGGTAGTCGATTAATCGATAATACGCTAAACTATCGGAGCTGTAATACGTTACAGCTCCTTTTTTACTAAAGTGATTACTAAAGTGATTGGAAGAAAGAATGGCAGATAAGAGAGATTATTATGAAGTGCTTGGTGTTTCAAAGACAGCAAGCCAAGAAGAAATAAAGAAGGCCTACAGGAAGCTTGCAGTTCAGAATCATCCGGACAAGAACCCAGGGGATAAGGCTGCTGAAGAGCGTTTCAAGGAGGCCACTGAGGCCTATGAGGTTCTCGGAGACGAGAAGAAGAGACAGGCCTATGACCAGTATGGTTTTGCGGGTGTTGACGGCCAGAGCGGTGGTTACAGCAGGGCCTACACTGACTTCAGTGATCTCTTTACAAGCGGAAGCTTCTCAAGTATTTTCGGAGACCTGTTCGGCGGTGCCTTTGGAGGCAGAAGCTCGGGATTCGGCGGCTTTGGTTCTTACGGAGACAGTTATGGTGCTCCCAGAACAGGACAGAGTATAAGAGTAAATACGGAGATTACCCTTGAACAGGCAGATGCGGACTTCAAGAAAGAAGTTACCTATCACCATGAGGTAGCATGTGAGGCTTGTCATGGAACAGGAAGCAAGAAGGGAAAGAACTCAAAGAAGACCTGCCCGACCTGCGGAGGTTCCGGACAGCTCAGACAGTCCCGAGGTTTCTTCTCCATGGCTCAGACGTGTCCCACCTGCGGTGGTAGTGGTTATGTAATAGATGACCCGTGTGACATCTGTCATGGAAGCGGTACAGTTAGAAAGAACCAGACCATAAGAGTGACCATTCCTGCCGGTGTTGAAGACGGGCAGGATATAGTCCTTGGAGGAATGGGGAATGCCGGCCCTAACGGTGCTCCTCCGGGAGACCTGTATCTGAGGGTGAATATAAGGCCCCACAAGTACTTCATACGCCAGGGTCAGGACCTGTTTGTACAGATACCCATCTCATTTACCCAGGCAGCTTTAGGTCTGGAGATAGAGGTCAAGAATCTGGTTGGACAGACCATAAAGGTAGATATTCCCGCAGGCATTCAGAACGGAGAGCTTATCAGGGTAAAGGGTCAGGGACTTCCAAGATACAAGAGCTCAGCAAGCCGTGGAAACATGTATATAAAGGTTCAGATAAACACGCCTAAGCATGTGGGAATAAAGGGAAAGCAGATACTGAAGAGTCTTTCAGAGGCTCTCGGAGAGGACTCCAGTCCTACTCCGGTGCGCTTTGATGAGGAGTAAACCATGGGAGACAAGATAACCGGCATCCATGCCATAGAAGAGGCTTTGAAGAACGCTTCTCATGGCTCCACACTATATCTTCTCAAGGGAGACAAGAGAAATGCCTCCCTTGCACTTAAGGCGCAGGCAAACGGAAAGACTGCTGTAAAAAAGGTTTCTTCCGTAGAGCTGGATAAGTTGGCCGGATCCACGGACCATAGGGGTGCTGTTCTGGATATAGGGAGCAGGACTTCCGGTTCAAGGGGTGGAAGAATTCAGGAGACAACAGTTGATGAGTTCTGCAGAAGTCTCAAGGACGGACAACCGGCTCTTGTTCTTGCTCTGGATGAGATTACTGATCCTCACAACCTGGGGGCCATACTGAGAAGCGCAGACCAGTTCTCTGCCGCCCTCATAATTGTTCCTGAAAGAAGAAGCGCCAGTGCGAACGAGACAGTAATCAGAATCTCTTCCGGAGCTGCCCAGTATGTCAGACTTGCTACCGTTACAAACCTCTCACGTGAGCTTGAGGCCCTGAAGGACCATGGCTTTTGGGTTTACGGGGCAGACATGAACGGAGAGGCCTCCTACGGTACTTCCTTCAGCCCGAGAACAGTCATTGTCATGGGTAGTGAAGGCAGTGGTATGAGAGCCTTGGTGCGCGCCAAGTGTGACCATATAGTCAGCATTCCCATGAGCGGACATATAGACTCTCTGAATGTCTCTGTTGCTGCCGGAATACTTATGTACGAATACAGAAGAAACTTTCCTGCCTGAATAATCTGTGGTACTATTTCCCCATGGAAAATGACTATCAGGACATAAACATACCGGATCTGGTCAACAGACTTAATCCGAAGATTGGCAAACGTATTCCACATTTCCTCTATTCTTATTTCAATAAGATTCTTCACATAGATGAGCTGAATGATTTTTTCAGATCCATGTATGATCTGGACTCAAGAAGTTTTCTTGATGAGGTTGTCAGATATCTTAAGCTGAATATACGGATAGATGAACAGAGCTACAGGAATCTTGAATCTGTACGGAACCAGCACGTAATGGTTGCCTCAAACCATCCCTATGGCGGACCTGAGGCCATGGGTCTTTTGGATGTTCTTATAGACTATTTTCCAGATATAAAGCTTGTGGCGCAGGCTTTCCTGAAGGTGGTTAAGCCAATTCAGACCTGCTGTGTATTCAACAAAAAGGAAGTTAGGTCCCTGATGGACCATGTTGAGGACAAGAAGAGTGTTCTCATTTATCCGGCAGGTTTCTGTTCGAGAAAGCTTCCAAACCATGAGATTTTTGACTATGACTGGAAACCGTCGTTCCTTAAGATAGCAAAAAAGCTGGATATGCCTGTTCTGATAGTCCACACCTATGGACATCTGAGTAACAGGTTTTTCCGCTGGACACGTTTCAGAAAGATCTTCAATATCAGGGTTGCTCTTGAGTCAGCATATCTTGTGGATGAGATGTACCGCCTGCGTGGGAGCGAACTGCAAATGAGGATAGCTTCGCCTATACCGGCTTCAGTCTTTGATAACCGTTACACGCTGGAGCAGTGGACTGCCAAACTCAGGCAGTACTGCTTTAATCTGAGAACAGATCCTTCACTGGTTTTTGATCCTGAAATAGAGGTGACTCTTCCAAAAATATCGGCGTTTTAAGCTCAAACTGGTTCTTCCAAGACTTTTCATGCTTGTCTCTGGTAGTCTATATTACCCCCTGGCCGATTGATTTAGTCTACCTTGGTATACTATTTGAGCCCTGCAGGGGTCATTTTAGACTACCTGCAATCTGAAGCCAAAGCACAAGGTCTTCAGACTGAAGTTGAAACAGAATCAAAGAACTTGTTTCCTATGTCCTCTCTGTGCCATGCGCCCTTGAAGTTTACGGCAGAGATGGAGCTGTAAACCTTCTTGTTGGCCTCAATTATGTTCTTTCCGCAGGCAACTGCCGTGGCAACTCTTCCTCCGGAGGTGTAGATGCCTTTATCTTCGCCTGTTTTCACTGCACCAAAGAAGAATCTGGGACAGTCGGCAGAGAAGAAAGAGAAGTAGGGGGCTGAAATGCTTCTGAGTTTCAGGCCTGTTCTGGGTTTTAAAGGATAGCCCTCACTGGCAATCACAACGCTTACAACACTGTCTCCTGTGGTCTGGAGAGTGACTGTTGAGAGCCGTCCCTCGTTCATGGCAGACATAATATCTACAACATCATTTTTAATGAGAGGAATGATTGTCTGGGCTGCGGGGTCATTGAACCTGACATGGTAGTCAACAAACTTGAATTCGCCATTTCTGCTGACAACGGAGAATGTGATTATTCCCTTGTAGATGAGGTTTTCCTTTCTAAGACCTTCCATTGTTGGATTTATGACCTGATTGTAGAGAGCGCTGAGGCGGCTGTAGTCCATGGGCACTGGGCATACTGCACCCATTCCACCTGTGGCAAGACCACCTTCTCCGTGCTCGGATTTGGTGTACTCGGAGCAGATTGGAAGCATGAGAGTTCCGCCGTTTCCATCAACAAAAAGGGAGATTGTAAGCGGTATGCCATCCGCCAGGTCCTCGAGTATGACAGGACTCTTGCCAATAAGGGTTTTTGCAAAATCTATCAGGGTTTCCTTGTCTGCGGAACGTACCATAACTCTGGAAGGAGAGATATCATTCGGTTTGATTGCATAGGCTTTTCCCAAATTGGCGTTCAGAAATTCTTCCAGGCTATTAATATCTGTAAAGATTCTGTAGTCCGGCATGTTCACGCCGTTTCTTCTTGCAAAGTCCTTGGCGAACTTCCTGTCGGCTTCCAGCTTCATGGCGTATGAGGGAGTGCCGAAGGTGTCTATTCCGTTGGCATTGAGAACATCTACCACTCCAGACATGAGAGGAGCTTCGGTTCCAATGAAGACAAAGTCTATTGAGTTCTCCCTGCAGGCCTTGAGAACCTGCTCTCCGTTTGAGATGTCTATGTGGCCTAGGCCTTTGGCAAAATCCTGTATGGCAGGGTTTGCCGGTGCCACAAACAAATCTTCAATCTGCTTACTTTTTGAGAACCACCATGCTGTTGCATGATCCTTAGCTCCAGAACCCAGAACAAGTACCCTCATATTCTTCTCCCATGTTTATTCAGATAATAGTTTTTTGAAGGCCTTCAGGTCAATTGCCCAAGCTGGTCTTTGTACTCTTCTATTGTAAGTGCGCTTGAAATCATGTGTCTGACTTTTGCTCCGTTCTTTATTCCTTTAAGGTAGGCACAGACGTGTTTTCTCATTTCCCTGCATGCGGCATTTTCTCCAAGGATGGAACTTAAGCCTTGCAGATGGTACATGATCTTCTCTATTTTCATCTCAGTTGAGATTTCCGGGAGTTCTTCTCCGTTCAAAAGAGCTTTTGTCTGTCTGAAAATGAAAGGGTTTCCTATGGCTCCGCGGGCATACATGATTGCATCTACCCCGGTTTCCTTGAGCATGCGAACCCCATCTTCTGCTGTGAACAGATCTCCGGAGCCTATTATTATCCTGTCAGGAAAGTTCTCCTTGAGGGTTTTAAGTGTGCTCCAATCTGCATACGGGCTGTACAGCTGGCTCTTGGTTCTGGCGTGCATGGAAAGAGCATCTGCTCCGTTTTCAAAGGCTATGGATGCACATTCAAGGTAATTGATGCTCTTGCTGTCCCAGCCGGTTCTGATCTTGACGGTTACCGGCAGTCCGGTTTCTTCCTTGAGGGCTTTGACAATTCTTCCTATCTCTTCCGGGTTTTTCATGAGGGCACTGCCGGCGCCTGTCTTGACTACCTTTGGAACCGGACAACCGCAGTTGAAGTCCAGAATCTGAGGATTTGCTTTCATGACTCTGGCACAGCTTCGGCGGGCTGTCTCTGCATCTGGAGCAAAAAGCTGGACGTTCAGAATCTTCTCATTGGGAGCGCGGGTCATGAGGTCAATGGTTTTTACACTGCCTCTGGCCACACCTTCACAGCTGACCATCTCAGTAACGCTCATGTCAGCGCCTTCTTCAAGACAGAGGCTTCTGAAAACCCTGTCAGTGTAGCCTGCCATAGGAGCAAGGAAGATATTGCCCTCGGCAGTTGTTTCTCCAAAGCGGATTGAGTGTAAAAGGTTTTTCATCAGTCTTCTGCGGGCAGGTTAAAGGCCTTCAGGCTGTTTGCATAAAGGATTTCCGCCATTTCCTCAACATCTGTGTTTCTGATGGCCGCCACTGCTTTGAGCGTCTCGGGCAGGTATTCGGGGCGGTTTCTTCTCTTTGTGTAGAGGGCAGGAACCATGAAGGGAGACTCGCTCTCAATCAGGATTCTGTCCGCAGGCAGCTTCTCGACCGTCTCGACAAGTTTTCTTATGTTCTTGTACGTGATATTTCCTGCAAAAGAGAAGTAGATAGGCATGTCCAGAGCTTTCTGCGCCAGGGCCCAGTCTTCTGAGTAGCAGTGGAAGATGGCTCCCTTCTGAGGAATCTTTGTCCTGAGGATGTCTATTATGTCATTTCCAGCCTGTCTGTTGTGGATGATCACAGGAAGATCCGCCCTACGGGCAATCTCCAAATGTTTGATGAACAAATCAACCTGCACTGCTTTTGGTGCAAAGTTCTTCACATAATCCAGTCCGGTTTCTCCTATGGCTACAACTCTCTTGAGTTTCATCAGTTCCTGGAGCCTTGTTTCCCAACCGTCAATCTTGTTTCCGCTTTCCGAAGGAGAGACTCCTACAGCATGGTACACGTCAGAGGCGCTTCTGAGGTTGTTGTAGATGACTTCAAAGTCAGTAAGGCTGTTGCAGATGGAGATAATGTGCTTGACTCCAACTCTCTTGGCGTATTGTACGGCAAGGAGCTGTTCAAGATAGTCTTCATGAATGAGACCGAGATGGCAGTGTGTATCAAATAAACGCATTGTGGCCTCCCGTACCCGCAAAGCTGAGAGTTTTCCTTCCCCGTATAAAGATAACATCCCTTTAAAAAAGCGTCAATTGAAGATGAATTGACTATCATTTCTCTTGGTGGTAAGTTTTTAGGTATGTCAGAGAACAAAGAAACCAAGGCTGAGGCCGAGAAAGCATATATCTATCTTGTAAAAGTTCCTGGGAGCAATGATGTCTGCATCTGTGCGTCGGACAGCGTCTACTATCCAGGAACCTACGTTGTGGCGCCCACACGCTATGGCATGGACATGGCTGTGATAGTCGGTCCTGCTGATAACCTTGATGGCGAGAAGTACGTTCCAGGATGCTCCTGTGTCCGCGGAGCCTGTTCTTTCTGCTCCTGTTCGGAAGCTGAGGAGGCTGAGAAGGATGAGGAGCTGAAGGCCATGGGTGAGCCACCGCAGTTTGAGTTCAGAAGTTTTGAAGGTCTTCCTGAGGAAGAGAACGGAGAGGAAGAATACCCTACGGACTCCAGTCCCTATGGAAGAGAACCAGAGATGGTTGAGGTTGACGGGGATATTCTGTGGATAAGCCATATTGCCACTCCTGATGAGATAAAGAGATTCCACGCCAATGTGGAGGAAGAGAAAAACGCAATCAGGATCTGCCGTGAGAAGATAGTTTCTCACAAGCTCAACATGAAGCTTGTGAATGCGCACTTTATGCTCTGCGAGCCCAAGGTTCTGTTCTTCTTCACTGCAGAGGACCGTGTTGACTTCAGGGATCTTGTGAAGGATCTGGTCTCTGTCTTCCGTATGAGGATAGAGCTGAGGCAGATAGGTGTGCGAGATGAGGCCCGAATGCTTGGAGGCCTGGCAGTATGTGGAAGGGATTTCTGTTGTCATTGTGTGTCGGACAAGCTCAGACCTGTTACAATCAAGATGGCTAAGGAGCAGAGCCTTTCTCTTAACTCAGTGAAGATCTCAGGTCCGTGCGGGAGACTGCTGTGTTGCTTGAGCTATGAATATGAATTCTACAACGAGGAGAAACAGACCTATCCGCATGAGGGAACAAGACTGAAGATAGGGGAAGATCTGTACCGCATTCAGGATATAAACATACTTTCCAAGAAAGTCACTGTGTGTGGACCTGAGGGAAGCAGTTTCCAGATTCCGAGGCAGGAACTGCACTTTTCTAGGGAAAACAACCGTTGGGAAGTGTCCAGAGAGTTCCTGGAAGAATTTTTCTAAACAAATGTAACTCTTTAGTGTATAATATTTTATGCAAGAAAAACAGGATTGTATAATAGTGTTGAGAGGATTAGTTTTCTTGTATTGACCACTTTTTGCGTCTGTGATATGTTTTCTAATCGCAAACTTGTGTTAATTTAAGGCTTATATACAATTATTTGGAGGATATTGTGAAAAAATCCGCAGAGAAGAGAACTCGCCAGGCAAAAGTTGCCAGAATGAGAAACCGTGAGACAAAGAGTACTTTCCGCACAGCTATCAAGAAGTTTGATGCAGCATGTGCAGCAGGTGATAAGGCAGCAGCAGAAGAGAATTTCAAGCTTTCAGCAAAGCTTCTTGATTCAGCTGCTTCAAAGGGTATTATCCACAGAAATACAGCAGATCGCAAAAAATCAAGAATGGCTCTCAAGTTTAACAAAATAGCATAATCAAAGAGGTTGCCATGTCTAAATCAAAACTCACAAAGGCTGTTATCATTGAGAATCTCCATGAGAAACTTGATCTTAACAGAAGCGATATTCATGAAGTAATTGATCTCTTCTTTGAAGAAGTCAAGGAAGGGCTTAAGAAAGATCAGATTATTGAGCTGAGAGGCTTCGGAACCTTTGAGGTCAGGACACGCAAGGGCAAGGAAAAGGCCCGCAATCCAAAGACCGGTGAGGTTGTTTCCGTGAAAAGCCATGGTGTAGCGGTTTTCCGCCCCGGAAAAGAGCTCAAGGATCAGGTCTGGGAATCAAGTTCAGACAAATGATTTCAATCCGTTCTGTTTCAGAATTATTTGGCGGCAGAAAAGTTCAGCCGGAAAGACGCAGCTTTAAAACCTACATGGTTGAGGCTGCGTTGTTGCTTTTATCAGCCTTTTTTCTCTCTTTGGCTTTTCCCGGGTTTGTCTTCAAGGACGGTTTGGGATTTTTGGTCTTTTTTGCGCTGATTCCGCTTTTTGCCGTAATCAGAAACACAAAGTGGTCAGCTGTCTGGCTCTACGGTTTCATCTACGGTTTTGTTTTTTTCTGGATTTTCAACTTCTGGCTTTCAGCCTTCCACCCGCTTGCAAACCTTCTTGTCCAGATTATAAAGGGAACGGAGATGATTCTCCTCTTTCTGGCTCTCAAGGCTGCTTCTTCCTGGGCTCCCAAAAAATTCAGTTTTGTCATTCAGGCCCTTATATGGGTTGCTTACTCCTATCTTTCACAGAGCTGGTTCGCCGGTTATCCATACGGAACCGTTGCCTATGCTCTTTTCAGGTATACGGTTCTTATTCAGATATCTGACTTCAGCGGTATCTGGCTGTTGAATTTCATGATTGTTCTTCCTCAGGCCTTCCTTGGTCAGTGGTTCTGCTCCCGGTTCTCAAAGACAAAGGACTGCGAGTGTGAGAGTCTTGTGTCTGAGATTAAGGCAAACAGGGTTGTTCTTGGCCTCTACGCTGTTCTTTTTCTTTTCCAGCTTGTGTACGGCATTTTCTCCCTTTCCTATTGGAACAGGGCTGAGGAAGACAAGAGCTTCTCAGTAGCCACTGTGCAGCACAATGCCGACTCGTGGGCCGGAGGTTATAACACATACAAGACGAACTTCAACAACCTCAAGCGCCTCAGTCTTGAGGCCATGCAGAAGAACCCGGATATGATTATCTGGTCTGAAACAGCTTTTGTTCCTTCTGTGGACTGGTATACAGATTATCCGTATACAGGAGACGGTAAGGGTGCTGTGTTTGACTATCTGAGAGCCATTCAGGTTCTTGTGGATGATTTTGTTGAATTCGGAAAGTCCCTTGGTGTTCCTCTTCTTATCGGAAACCCCTCAGGTAGACTGAAAGAAGGTTTCACTGAACCATACACTAAGGATGGAGACTGGAATAAGGATGACTATAATTCAGTAATACTGTTTGATAACGGTCAGATTGCTGGTCAGTATCTGAAGCAGCATCTTGTTCCTTTCACCGAGCACTTCCCTTATGAGAATGTGTTCCCCTCTCTCTATAACCTCCTTAAGAATAACGACTATCACTGGTGGAAACCGGGAACTGAGCCTGTGGTCTTTGAGACCAGCAATGGTATAAAGTTCTCTAGTCCAATCTGTTTTGAAGATGTCTTTGGATACCTATGCGCTGATTTTGTAAACAACGGTGCAGATCTGCTGATAAACATGACAAACGACTCCTGGTCTGGCTCAGTTGCTGCTGAGCGTCAGCATATGGCTATGGCCGTCTTCAGATCCGTTGAGAACAGAAGAACCTCTGTGCGTGGAACCAACAGTGGAATAACCTGTATGATAACTCCTTCAGGTAAGGTTGAAGGTGAGATGGAGCCGTTCAAGATGGGCTGGACTATCTATAATGTTCCCATTTACACCAGTGAAACCTACGGAAAGAGTGTTTACACACGGATCTCTGATTCTGTGGCAGTAGGCTTTACTGTTCTGGCCTTTGTAAGCCTCGGTGCATCTCTTGCCTATACTCTGATCAAGAAGAAAAAATGAATGCTTCAGTTTTTGTAATTGGTACTGAACTCACAAGAGGAATAATCAGCGACAAGCACGTTCCTTATCTCTGTTCCTCTCTTTCCAGGATGGGGTACTCTGTAATCCGTGCCGTTCTGGTGCCGGATGATGGGAGCATAGAGACAGCCTTGAAAGAGGCCATGGAAGATAGTCGGGTCCTCTTGGTCACAGGTGGTCTTGGCCCTACCAGTGATGATATGACACGAAGGATTATAAGTGACATATGCTCAGTACCTCTTGTCAGAAGCCAGGAAGCTTGGGAGAACCTTTCCAAGAAGCTCGGTAGTCGCCTTAATGCATCTAACGAACAGCAGGCATTTATTCCGAAGGGCTTTAAGGTTCTTCCAAATCCTTACGGAACAGCTGTAGGTTTTGAGGGGTCTGTCCCCGTGGGAAACGGCCAGATTTACATGGCTGCCATGCCCGGTCCTCCAAAAGAAGTGCACCCCATGTACGAGAACTATGTGGAGAAAACCCTTTCCTCTTTAATAGGGTTTGAGGGTAGCTGGAGGAATGAATACAGTGTCTTTCTTATACCTGAGGCCCGTCTTGAAGAGATGTGCCAAAAGTGTGCCAGAGGGAATGTGAAGTGGGGCACAAGATTTCAGGACTACAGGATAAGTCTGTATACGGAAGGTGGTACAGAAGAAGAGAGGAAAGCCTTCATCCGGGATCTTAAGGCTCTCTCAGGTGAGTATCTGATAATAGACTCTGACCATGAAGCCAGAGATCTTTTCATAGATGCTGTCAGGGAGAAGAAGCTGAGCGTAACCTGTGCAGAGAGCGCCACCGGTGGTCTTTGTTCCAAGCTTCTCACAGATGTAAGCGGAGCCTCGGAGTGGTTCTGGGGCTCAGAGGTGACATACACAAACCATGCAAAGACTTCTCTTCTGGGTGTAAGGAATGAGACTCTTGAGAAGTTCAATGCCGTCAGTTCTGAAACAGCAATTGAAATGGCAGAGGGTTCTCTCAACAGAAGCGGAGCTTCTTTTGCTTTCTCTGTCACTGGCCTTGCCGGTCCAACAGGAGCTCTTGAAGGCAAGAACGTAGGCACGGTGTATCTGGGATACGCGGCAAAGGGCATGAAAAGCCAGAGTGTGAGACTGAACCTATATGCAAACGGCAGGGATGGATGCAGGAAACGTTTTGCAGCTGCTGCCTTTCTTCTGGGGCGAATGTACCTGGATGGGTGCAGTCTTGTTGACAAGGTTCAACAGTGGTTGTATATTTGAAAATGTCTCATTCAGAGATTTCCGTATCTTTAAATACATTTATTCTTAATATTGCGTTTTTTAATCCAGCACAGGTTTAAGTGTGCATCCGGAGTTTAATTAGTATGGAAGAAGAATTGAAAACCAGGAAAAAACTGGTTGTAAGACGTAGAGCCCCAAAGCTGTCAGTCAAAGTTGTTGAGAATGAAAACTCAGTAGAGCCAGCCGCAACAGAACCGGTAGTAGATTCCGTCTCAGAGTCTATTGCAGAAGTTCCAGTAGCAGAAGTTCCAGTAGCAGAAGAGAAGCCCAAAAAGAAGGGGAGACCAAAAAAGAAGGTCGAGAAGCCGGAAGAAGCTCCAAAAGAAGAGACAGTCAAAGAAGAGGCTCCAAAAGAGGCTGAGGAAGCCAAAGCCGAGCCTGCTGAAAAGCAGGAGAAGGAAGAGCCTTCTGAGCAGAACAGGTCCCAGGGACATGGAAACGGCAGAAGAGAGCGCGCAAACGGCAAACAGAACAAGAACAACAACCAGCAGAAAAAATACATGAGCATGGAAGATGCAACTGTTTCTGAAGAAGAATATGAGGCTCACAAGGACAGCAGGATAATCATAAGCAATCTTGCTCAGTGCACCGTGCATCAGCTTAAAATGCAGGCCTCTGCCATGACAGGCAAGACAGAAGATGATTATATTGAGTACAAGAAGCAGGAGATACTTGCTGAGATTCTTCGTACCCACAGCCAGAACGGTGGTGTCATCTATACCATAGGGACTCTTGAGGTCCTTTCTGAGGGCTATGGGTTCCTGCGCAGTCCCATGAACAGCTATCTTTCCGGTCCTGAAGATGTCTATGTTTCAGCTGGTCTGATCAAGTTCCTTAATCTGAAAACCGGAGATACTGTAGAAGGCCTTATCCGTGCCCCTAAGGACAATGAAAGGTTCTTTGCTTTAAGCAAGGTTGCCTTTGTCAACTCAGACGCCCCGCTTGTTGCAAAAACCAGGGCTCCTTTTGACAGTCTCACACCGCTGTATCCGGATCAGAGAATAAACCTTGAGACAGAGAGAAATGATGATGACGTATCCATGAGAATAATCAATATCTTCTGTCCTATAGGTAAGGGTCAGAGAGCTCTCATAACAGCTCCTCCCCGCACAGGAAAGACTATTCTGCTTCAGCAGATAGCAAATGCCATAACCACAAACCATCCAGAGATTCACCTGATTGTTCTTCTTGTTGATGAGAGACCTGAGGAAGTTACAGACATGAGGAGAAACGTCAAAGGCGAGGTCATAGCCTCAACCTTTGACGAGCAGGCCACAAGGCATGTCTCCGTAGCTGAGATGGTGATAGAGAAGGCCAAGCGCCTTGTTGAGCACAAGCAGGATGTTGTCATTCTTCTTGACTCCATAACCCGCCTTGCCAGAGCTTACAACCAGACAGTTCCAGCAAGCGGAAAGATTCTCTCAGGTGGTGTTGATTCGAACGCTCTGCACAAACCGAAGAGATTCTTCGGTGCTGCAAGAAACATTGAAGGCGGTGGTTCTCTTACAATCATAGCCTCAGCCCTTATTGAAACAGGCTCCAGAATGGACGAGGTCATCTTTGAGGAGTTCAAGGGTACCGGTAACAGTGAGATAGTTCTTGACCGCATGATGGCAGAGCGCAGACTCTTCCCGGCCATAAACCTTAAGAAGAGTGGAACCAGAAGAGAGGATCTGCTTCTCACCAGTGACGAAGCAAACAAGGTCTGGATTCTGAGAAACAGTGTTCTCGACAGTTTGGAGGACTACGATATGACCCGTGTCCTTGTTGACAGAATGCGGAAAACAAAGAATAATGAAGCGTTCTTTCGTTCTATGAATACGGGAGCCGTTCCTGTATCCGGTTGAACGGAGACGGCGCATTTATCAAAGGCTCCTTGTGGAGCAAAAATGGAGATTAAAGATGAAGAAAGATATTCATCCTAACTACCAGCTTCAGGAAATCCGCTGCACATGCGGAAACGTGATCAAGACTAAGACAACAGCCAAGTCACTGCAGGTTGAAATCTGCTCTGCCTGTCACCCGTTCTTTACAGGTACACAGAAGCTCGTTGACTCAACAGGTCGTGTTGATCGCTTCAACAAGCGCTACGGAATCAAGTCTGAAAAATAAGAGAAGGACTTTCCTGACAAGGGGATTGCTCAAGATTATCTGGCAATCCCTTTTTTGTTTTGTTGCCGGTTCAGACTGTCTATTGAGCTAAAAGTGTTGCAATTTGTTTTAAATTTGAATAAGAAGAACAAGATTTGTGTTTTTTGAGCCTTTGATGGTGCCAATTTGTTGTATTAAAGTTCTACTTATAATAAAATTACGCCAATTACCAGTAGGTTTTGATGAGTAACAGTAAGCACTATTCGGAATATCAGCAAACCCCTCAGGTGGTGGTACGGGTCCCCGGAATTGTGAAG
>DBVL01000048.1:0-784 GCA_002308475.1 Spirochaetales bacterium UBA1265
GCTTTAAAGATAGGAAACTTCAGTGAGTTCGGGATAAGGCGGAGACTGTCTTCTGAAGCACAGATGATTGCATTGGCCGAGCTGAGCCAGGTCAATAACGGAGACTCTGTTTTTTCCGGTACCTCAAACGTTTATCTGGCCAAGAAGTTTAATCTCAAGCCGGTTGGGACCATGGCCCATGAGTGGATTATGTGTACAGGGCAGGGCGAACACAAACATAATCCTGCTTACTCGAACTGGTTTGCCCTGGATGCGTGGGTGAGAGAGTACGGAGTTCTTAACGGAACTGCACTTACTGATACCATTACAACAGACTGTTTTCTGAGAGATTTCAGGCTTACTTTTGCAACTCTTTTCTCAGGTGTCAGGCATGACAGTGGGGATCCTATTTCATGGGGTGAGAAGATGATTTCCCACTACGAGAGTCTGGGAATAAATCCCAAGACCAAAACATTGCTTTTCAGTGACTCTCTGACATTTGAGTCCGCTGACAGGATTTACAATCATTTCAAAGACCGTGTCCGTGTGGCTTTCGGGATAGGTACCTATATCTCAAATGACACTTTTGCCCATCCTCTGAATATAGTGATGAAAACAACTCTCTGTAACGGAATGGATGTGGCCAAGATTTCAGATGTGCCGGGCAAGGGGATGTGCAAGAATCCTTCTTATGTGGATTATCTTCAGCGCTGTATAGACTGGAGAATGACGCACCTGGCCGACTGAGGCGCCGTATGCCTCTGTTCTTTCATGTTGATCTGGATGCTTTTTTTGCCTCTGTAGA
>DBVL01000048.1:799-5607 GCA_002308475.1 Spirochaetales bacterium UBA1265
TGTTCTTATGAAGCAAGAAAATACGGGGTGCATTCGGCCATGCCGGCCATTACTGCCAAAAAGCTCTGTCCGAACGGGATTTTTGTTCCTCCGAATATGAGGCTGTACAGTTCGGTCAGCTACTCGGTCATGTCCATCCTCAAGGAATACAGTCCTGGATTCCATCAGGTTTCCATAGATGAGGCGAGTCTTGATATGACAGGAACCGGAAAGCTATTCGGTCCCCCCAAACCCTTGGCTTTGAAGATTAAGGAGAGGGTAAAGGATGAGCTTGGAATAACCATGAGTGTAGGAATAGCTGCCTCTCCCTTTATAGCCAAGATGGCTAGTGACTACAATAAGCCGGATGGGCTCTGTATGGTCTCTCCCGGGTACGAGCAGAAGTTCATAGATGCCATAGGATTGGAGAAGATCTGGGGTCTTGGAAAGAGCAGTATTTCAGCCATGAACTCACACGGTCTGTTCACTCCTTCTCAGGCAAGGGAGATGAGTCTTGAATCTCTGACCAGGTTATTCGGAAAGAGCATGGGAGCCTATGTCTACAAGGCTGTTCGTGGAGAAGACCCGAACTCCTATGAGGAAGCAAAGAGCCACTCCATATCTACTGAGATAACCTTTTATCAGGATGTGAAAGACTCAGAAACCCTTCACAGATATCTTCTGGGTATGAGTCAGGAGCTTATGGGGCGTTCTTTGGATGAGAAGGTCATGGCTAAGACTGTTGGTCTCAAACTCAGATGGGGAGATTTTACTACCATAACGGTGCAGTCCACACCTTCTTATCCCATCCTGAATGCGGATCAGATTTACGGTATTTCAAAGACACTTCTTTCTTCTAAATGGAAAGAAGGAGAGGGCATAAGGCTAATAGGTCTTGGCCTGTATCAGACCTACAGTTCAGACAAGCCCATACAGGATTCTCTTTTTTCAGAAGAGGATCATAGGAAAAGGAAGCTGGATAAGGTGGTTCATGACCTTGAGTCTCGAGGACTCAAACTTCAAAAGGCCTCTGTGTTGGAGGAACACTGAGGTTTTCAATCAGGTTTTTTTTTGTTATCATCATGACTATGAAAACCATAGATTATACACCGCAGGGAATCTGCGCCACAAACATTAAAGTAATGATAAATGATGATGACATAATTGAAGACGTGGTCTTCACCCATGGTTGTGACGGCAACCATAAGGGAATAGTAAGCCTGTGCAAAGGCATGAAGGCAGATGAGGTTGTTCAGCGCCTTAAAGGGATAAAGTGCGGAATGAGGAACACTTCCTGTCCTGATCAGCTGGCAAGAGCTATTGAGGGAAGATGAGAAAAGCATTCATCCTGTTTGTTGTTTTTTTTATTTCACTGGCCTTTGGGTTTTCACTGGATTCTCCGGTCAGTCCGTTTTTTGAGAATCCTGCCAGGCTGTTTTTCTTCAATCAGGCAAAGACTCTCGGGGTGGACATGCACTTTGGGCTCTCTCCTGATCTGAGTAATAATGAGCCTTTTCTTTCTTCTCCATATCTGGGCCTGAAAGCAGAATTCACCTCTAAATATGCTCAGGCAGGATTCAGTGTGGATTTCACATTTACAGACAGAAATCCCCAGGAAGAGGCCGTTTATTACAACATTTACAATAATGTGGCTTTCAACGTTGGTGCAGCCTACGGTTACAAGGCTGTGGGTTTTGGCTTTCAGGTTGAGGCTGGCTCAAAACTTCAGCGTCTGAACTGCTCCATAAGCCGGGAGCACGCATTTCAGGATTTTTTCACACAGGCCCTGTTTGCAGAGTATGACAGAGTCTCAGGCAGCGAGTCAGTGNNCAGTGAACCTCAAGTTTGGTGTGGGTGTGGAGCTGGAGCCTGTCAGCTTCTATATTCTCTCTCCTTCAGCCATGAGTTATCATGATAACACCACGCATTTTGATCTGGAGGAGATCTACAGAGGACTGAAACTCGGACTTTACTACACAGGAGACAGATTCGGAATCAGAGGAAGACTGAAGCCTGTTGTCTTTGATGCGGGAGTCTCTGTTTCTTTTGCATTTGATAAAACTGACAGGTCCCTTGAGATTGCGGGTGCCGTAACACTTCAGCTTTCAAGAGACAGAAACATAAGCCTACGTGGCTCTTACTGTGGGCCGCTGTTTGATTCTTCTGCTCAGAAACTGTTCTTTGTAGGATTGTCTTATACGGCAGAGTATGCAGTGTTCTCAACTGAGGCAACTGTTCCTTTAAACAACGAAGGGCACAGCTATTTCACTTTTAGAACCTCGTTACTTTTCTGAC
This sequence comes from Spirochaetales bacterium UBA1265, assembly GCA_002308475.1. Classification (GTDB taxonomy): domain Bacteria; phylum Spirochaetota; class Spirochaetia; order Sphaerochaetales; family Sphaerochaetaceae; genus UBA1265. The sequence goes on from DBVL01000048.1 coordinate 3,074, forward strand.
AGGAGGAAGGAGTTAGAATATGAATAGTATGACAGGTTTCGGTCACGCCGAATACAGCTGTGAGAACTACAATCTTATTATGGAAATAAAGACGGTCAACAGCCGCTTTCTTGAGATTAATTGCAATATTCCTTCTTCAATCTCTTCTTATGAACAAACCATAACCCGGATTATCAAAGAAAACATTCAGCGGGGACATGTGGATGTTCTTGTTAGGCTTAAGGTTCTCAAGGGTGCGGTGGACGTGACCTTGGATGAAGGGGTTGCTCTCTCATATGTGAAAGCTTTGAATGAGATAAGATCCATGTGCTCGGAGCGTTTTGATGTCAGGCTTGACCTTTCAGGTTTTGCGGCTCTGGATGGAGTTCTTGTCTCTGCTCCTTCTTCTGGTGTTGAAGCGTATGCAGAAGGACTTGATTACTGTGCAAAAGAGGTTATGAATCAGATTAATTCCTGCAGGGCCAGAGAAGGGGAGGCCATGAAGAGAAACTTTGAGGCTCTGATAGACTCTATGGATAAGTCCTTGCTGGTTGTGAAGGAAAATGCATCTGATATGGAGAGAAGCCTCAGAGATAGTCTGGAGACACGTATAAAGGAGATCCTAGAGGACCGCGGCTATGATGAGAACCGTGTTCTCACAGAGGTTGCCTTACTTCTCAACAAATACACAATCAGTGAGGAGATGGTTCGTCTGGATGCCCATATTTCAGAGTTCAGGCGCTTGATTGCCAGTGATGAGCCGGTTGGAAAAAGAATGGACTTCCTCTGTCAGGAGATGAACAGGGAAGTGAATACCATAGGTTCAAAGAACCAGAATGTAAGGGTCAGTTTTGAAGTGGTCAACATGAAGGACTGTCTTGAGAATATTAGAGAACAGACGAGGAACATAGAATGAGGATTGCTATTTCAGGAAAGAGTGGATGCGGGAACACAACAGTTTCAACAATGGTTGCTGAGAGTCTTGGCTACCATCTTGTGAATTTCACATTCCGCCAGATGGCAACAGAGAGGGGTATGGACTTCTGGGACTTCTGTAAGCTGGCTGAGGAAGATGATGGTATAGATCTTGAGCTTGACCGTCGTATGGTTGAGATGGCTTTTGAATATGAGAACAGTGTTCTCGGTTCCCGCCTTGCTATCTGGAACATGAAGGATGCAGACCTTAAGGTTTATCTGAAGGCTTCAGATGAGACCAGAAGTAAGAGGGTTCTCAAGCGTGAGGGTGGCACACTTGAAGAGCGCATGGCTCAGACAAGAGCCAGAGATGAGAAAGACAGTGCCAGGTACATGAGAATCTATGGAATAGATAACAATGACACCTCTGAAGCTGATCTTGTGATAGATACTGATGACAAAACGCCTCAGGAGATCTGTGAGATAATAGTAAAAGCTGTTGAGGATAAGAAAAACAGCTATGTACAAAAAAAATAAAATATTCTAGAATGCTCTTCGCATTCAAAAAAATAGGAGATGACACCTTGGCTATTCCACTTGATAAACTTATTGATTCTGAAGACAACGTATACGAACTTACATGTGTTGCCATTAAGGAAGCTTCAATAGTAGCCTCAGATAAGGATAGGGTTGAAAAACTCGAGCAGGAGAAGGAAAAGATTGTCTCTTCTGTCCTTTCAAAGGTTCTTAACAAAGAAGTTGAGTATACAAGACCAGAGTAATAAACAGACTGTTTTTCTCTTTGGACCGACTGCAGTAGGCAAGACAGGTTTGCTCTGCAGTTTTTTTTCGTCTTCTTTTGAGGTAGTGAATGCTGACTCGGTTCAGGTGTACAGACGTCTGGATATAGGAAGCGCAAAAGCCTCTGCAGAAGAGAGAAAAAGAATCCCTCACCATCTCATAGACATACTTGAACCTTGGGAAAACTACAGCGTTGCGGATTTCATCCGCCTTGGAGATCTCTCTTGTTCAGACATTCGTTCCCGTGGTAAATATCCTGTATTCAGTGGTGGTACAGCCTACTATTTCAAGCACTATCTCTATGGTCTCTCTCAGGCTCCACAGTCAGATGAGAAGACCAGAAATGAGGTTAAGGCTTTCATAGAGGAGCAGGGCAAGGAGAAGAGTTTTGAATATCTTAAGACTGTGGACCCTGTTTCTGCTTCCCGAATAAACATAAATGATACATACAGGGTCTCAAGAGCAATAGAGGTTTACAGAAGCAGTGGCAGGCCACTCTCATCCTTTGCTCTTCCTGAAGAGCCAAGGGATGGGATCAAACCCCTGATAATAGGTTTGTACAGAGAAAAGGAAGAACTGAACAGGAGAATAAGAGACCGTGTTGATAAGATGTTCTCAGAAGGTCTTGTTGAGGAGATATCCTCCCTTCTTCTGGAAGGTGCAAACCCCTCCTGGCAGAGCATGCAGGCCATTGGCTACAAAGAGTTCATTTCATGTCTTTTCCCTGAAGGAAAGCTCCGAGACGGTGGAGTGTCCGCGCTCTCTCTGACGGAGATGGCAGAGATAAAAGAACAGATTTGTATGAACAGTATTCACTACGCAAAGCGCCAGATGACATT
>DBVL01000048.1:5674-8827 GCA_002308475.1 Spirochaetales bacterium UBA1265
CAGCCGTCGTTATCAGAGAGAAGAATGATTGAGTGGGGATACTTTTCCTCTATTTCTTCTACAATCTGCCTGAGGGTGCTCTCTTCTTCCTCAGTTTCAGTGGCGGGAGCAAAGAAAGCATGGGCCTTGGAGGAAGGAAAGAGTTTTTCAAGGTATGGGAGAATAATCTCAAAGGAATATTCTTCACTGCAAACATCATCATTTTCAACTATGCATCTGTTTTCCAATGCTTTTCCCTCTCCTTCATAGGTGTAGACACAGTAGGATGATTTCAAATCTGTAATAAGGCGTCCTAAATGAATAGGTGCGAGGAAGAATAAATGTTCTGCTCTGTACTGTGAAAGAGATGGAAAAAACACTGTCCAATTCTTCCTTGCACAGGTCCCAGCTTTTGTGTGGCACCGTTTTTATCAGTAACCCAGTAAGGTCTTTTCTCTCTTTTGGATCTTCTTTAATCAGATTAAGCGGATGTTCAGGGTAGAGTATTCCTTCTCCTGTTTTTCTTATCAAGTCAGACCTCCCTGTCTTCTCTGTTAGGCAAGAGCCTCTCTATTCTGATTTTGTCAGGTTTTATAGTAAGGTTCTTTTCCTGNNGTGGGAAGAACAAGACCTGTTTTCCCGTTTTTTGCACGGCGCAGGTATTTGACCTGAGTGTAGTAAAGATCCACTGAGCCTGCATTTCTTCCTTTTGAGAAAAGTACTGCAAGATTCGCTGCATCTAACATGACATCCAGTGGTATGCTCTTGTCCTTCTTTCCCCTTACAAAGACGTAGCCGCCTGGGTAGTCTCTTGTGTGAAACCACATGTCTGAGGCTTTGGCGTAGTGGCGCAACAGTTCGTCATTTTCCTTTGCATTTCTGCCTGCAAAGATAAGGAAACCTGAGCTTGTGCATCTTATTCCAGGCCCTTCATCTTTCTGAACCGGAGCCACTGCTTTTTCCAGATAGTTCTTCAGACGCCTTATATCAGCTTCCTCATCATCTGTCATGGTCAGAAGCTTTTCATATTTCTCTTCAAGAGCTTTCATCTCTGTCTGCAGTCGCTCAAGCTCTCCTACTGCGTTCTCGTAGGCGCCTTTTGCTTTGTGATAGCGATCGTAGTAGGCTGACACGTTTTCTCCAGGACTCAGTTTGCGGTCCAGAGAAAGGGTTAGACTCTTGTTTGTGCTGTAATCAACTATGCTTATGCTTCCTTCTCCCTTCTTTACCATGTAAGAATGGGAGGAGAGCAGATCTGCCTCATACTTCAGCTCCTCGTATCCACTGTTGGNNTGGCACTGATTGTCTTTTTTAGGCTAGAGATGGATGCGTTGAGTCTGGACAGGTCCTTCTCTCTTTTCTTTTCCACCTGAGCTCTGAGAAGAACAGAGCTTATCTGTCTGCTTTCAGCACGACCTTCATTTTCAATGGCAAGGTTGAAAGAACCTGTGTATTCTCTTACAGGATAGTCCTTGTCCGGCTTCTCTCTTTCTTCTATTTTCAGGATCTCTCCAGTGTTTTCATTCCTTTGCGGACGCCTTAAAAGCAGGTCCAGAATCCTGTTCTCAGAGTCGGTCACTATTATGTTTGCTCCCGGACCGCTGTAGAGTCTTATAAAGATTTTCAGATCCCGTCCGTGGTTGTTCAACTCCCAAATGACCATTCTGTCAAACGGAGCCTGATAGCACTTTCTGATGACCGAACCTTCTATGTTCTTTCTTGCAAACTGTACAAAACGCTGAAGCTTTTTTATCTTTCCAAAACCGGAAGGGTTACTTATCAGATGAAGTCTGGCCTCAGGTGTTCCTATCTCTGTGTAGAATAAAAACCTGCCTCTTTCATGGTTGTATAGTTCCCATATAAGAGAGTGGAAGCTGTTTTGGATTACACCCTGGATTTTGGAGCCGGTAAGTGAGGCCTCCTCAAGAATCAGAGCTATCTCATTGTAGTTCAGAGCGATCATAGATTCTCCTTTATCTCTCCGGCCAGATAAAATGACCCGCAGATAAGTACAGGGTCAGAGACTTCAGTGTTTTCAAGCACATACTCCAGAACATCTTTAGGTTCAAGTATGAGTACTGCCTTTTGATTTTCAGTCTTTATGCTGTTCAAGTAATCAAAGAGTTTTTCTGGGTCACTTTTTTTAAAGGTCCCCGGTCTGGAAATGACCACCCGGTCAAACTCCTTGACTATCATGTCCAGCATGCTCTCATGATCCTTGTCCTGGGCACAGCTGAAGATGCACAGTCCCTTTTTTTCCGGATAGATCTGGCGGAAGGTCTTAAGAATATTCTCCATACTTTTTACTGTATGGGCTCCGTCTATCATTAAGTTTCTTTTCCAGTTTATCAACTCTGCGCGTCCGGGGAGTTTTGTATTCTCAAGACCTCTCTCGGTAAGCTCTGCCCTATAAAGCCCGAGAGTTTTCAAAGTCAGAAGCGTCAGGGCACAATTATAGGCTTGAACTTCTCCGGGCATGGATAGGGCCAGCTCAACAGTCTCTATTTCGGGTTTTTTAAAGCATATTGTGCATTTCTGCTTATTTCCGTTCCACCTTGTCTCCAGATTCTCTATGCAGTCTTTCATGCTGTACAGAGGAGCCCTCATATCTTTGCTTTCTTTTTCAAAAACCTTCAGCGCCTCTTCTTTCTGATAGCTTATGAAGGCTGGGGTTTTGCTCTTGATGATCTTGGATTTCTCTATGGCAATCTTTTCTATGGTATCTCCAAGAATAGCAGTATGCTCCAACTCAATCGGGGTGATTACAGAGGCTATGGGGTGCAGGATATTTGTCGCATCCAGCCGACCGCCGAGCCCTGTCTCAATAATGGCATATGTGCACCCACATTCTTTGAAAAGCATGAAGGCGTATGCTGTGTAAAGCTCAAAAGTGGTAGGCACCTCACAACCTGTGACCTGTGAGAAGCTGAAATCCTCAAGCCGCTGAGCAAGCTTTTCGGCGCACCGGAGTAGGATTGAGTCTTCAATAAAGGTACCTGAAAGAGTAAAGCGCTCACGGAAGTCCGTAACATGAGGTGACATGTAAAGCCCTGTTTTCTCTCCGCACGCCGTCAATGCATTTGCCAGAAAGGCAGCTGTTGATCCCTTTCCTTTGCTCCCCGCAATATGTATAGTCTTGTAGCTGTTCTGAGGGTTCTCCAGTCTCTCCATAAG
>DBVL01000048.1:8834-8992 GCA_002308475.1 Spirochaetales bacterium UBA1265
ACTGCATGCGGTCAAGCCTGTAGGTCTTCACATTGAAATAGTCCGGCTTCTTCTCCAGGTTTGTAAAAGAGTTCATGTATGTCTCTATATCAGACAGTTTTTCAAACATTTTTTCTCCTTGCGCAATTCTACATTAAAGGAAACATGAGTTCAATTAA
>DBVL01000048.1:8997-9152 GCA_002308475.1 Spirochaetales bacterium UBA1265
AAAAGTGTCTAAATAAATGTTTACCTTCCAACAAGTTTTTGTTAGAATCCCTTAGTAATTTATCCAAGGAGAAAACAGTGAAACTTAAGCATAATCCCACACCGTGGAAATTTTTGGAAACATACAAAGGTAAGTACTTTGACGGCGAATGGCCC
>DBVL01000017.1:0-3073 GCA_002308475.1 Spirochaetales bacterium UBA1265
CAGCACCCGGAAAGATAGAAGCCTGCCTCGTCAAAGGCACTTCTGAAATTGAGCCCTTCGGTGTCTGAGTGGAACACATATATTGATGCATCACCTGCCATGTTTTCATGAAGGCGTTTAAACACCGATAGGAGGAATGTGTGGAAATCTGCATCTCCCATATTGTCATTCTTGATTTTCCCGGCACTGCCTTCGTAGTTGACGTTGTACGGGGGATCTGTGACCACAAGGTTTGCCTTGCGTCCGTCCATAAGCTTTTCAAAACTTGCAGGAAGTGTACTGTCTCCACACAGAAGCCTATGCCTTCCGATGGTCCATAGATCGCCTTCTTTCGTGACTGCAGGTTTCTTCAGTTCCTCATCAATATCAAAGTCATCGTCTTTGATGTCTTCGCCGGAAGGGGAGAGGAGCTTGTCCAGTTCCTTATCGTCAAACCCCAGGAGCGAAAGGTCAAAGGCTTCCTCCTTGAGGTCGAAGATTTCCACAGCCAACAGTTCTTCATCCCATCCGGCATTCAAACTGAGCTTGTTGTCTGCAATGATGTAGGCGCGCTTCTGAGCCTCAGTAAGGTTCTCAGCCTTGATGCAGGGAACCTTATCAAGTCCGAGCTTTCTTGCTGCCATGACTCTTGCATGGCCCGCAAGGATGGTGTTGTCTTCCGCAATAATCACAGGATTGAGAAATCCGAACTCCTTTATTGAAGCTGCAACCTGTGCTACCTGCTCGTCAGTGTGTGTTCTTGAGTTGCGGGCATAAGGAATCAGGGTGTTTATATCAGCAAGATAGTATTGAGTGTTTGACTGTTTCATCTGATGAGCCCCCATTCTGCAAACTTCTCAAATCCGCCGAGACTGTCTATGTACTTTCGGGCAGTATCAACGATTTGCGTATAAGGGATTCCGTCAATCCTTGTATCTCCGATAGCACAGCAAAGCTGAACCGGTTTCCCTGTCTCCTGGGCTTTCAGGAAAGCGTATATGTTCACGGATACATCAGCCTTTGAGAGGTCTTTTCCATGAAGTCCGCCACCGGTGATTGAGTCACCCATGTCGGAACCGAGCTTACGGTTGGTTGCTCCGCTATCCACATCCGTTCCACCGGTCCAGGGACCGAGAGGGTTGATTTCGGCTGTAGGATACTCATTTCTCAAATCCTCATTCCATGCATTGCTCTGGCAGATTATCAGTCTGTCCTTGTCAATGATGTACTTGCCGTCGTATTCATATTCGTCATAGATATGTCTGGCAATTGCAGTGAGTTTTCTTTGTTCATCCGTTACGGGCATACCTTTGAAGATTCCGTTATCTCCGCATCTGATTTCCTTTTCCTGGTTTCTTGCAAGGTGATGATCCTGAGGTATTTCCGAATAGTCGACCTCAAGATTTCCTGCAATTCTAAGAACAATTGCGGCAACATCCTCGGGGTCAATTCTCACNNGATGTTTCTGCAATGATATGGCAGATTCCATGACCGATAAGAACCTCAACGGCTATGCGTGCCTTGTCTGAATCCCTGTAGGCAAGATCCACAATTGCACCTGCAATTCTGTCTGCAATCTTGTCAGGGTGGTTAGGATTTACTTTTTCAAACATTGTCTGTTTCTCCTGTTTCGTTATGACTTGCGAAGTATGAGATGCCGGACATGACGAACATTACACATGGAAGAGCCACGCCATTGCCCCACATCTTGTATTCGGCGGCATCAGAATGAGGATTTCTGAGCCACTTGATAATCTGAGTTTCTGACTTGTCTTTTGTTCCGTTTACTTTTGAATAAGTGCTGAACACGCCCTTCCAGAAGGAGAGTTCTTCTTCTGTAGGATTTTCGGTATCAAGGTCTGAGCACCACCAGTCAGGAAAGCCCTGCAGTCTGGCACACTCAGTCGGTGTGAGCCGTCTTACTATATACTTCGCATCATCTGCATCATTTACTATCGGAGGGTCTTTATAATCAGTTGCACACAGAGTGCCGGCCTGTTCCTTTACTGCATTTGTAAAATAAGATGCCTTGCTTGAGCAAAAGTGTGCCTCAGCCACAGCACCCGGACCTCTTGCCACGATAGGTGGCTGTATTTCCTCTTCGACAGCAATTCCGAATTTTGCATTCTTTCCCTGATTGAAGGATGCTCTGTCTATTCCGTATGACGGAGATGCAACTGCACCAGGACCGGTAGCAAGAACAGTCTGTGCCTTTTCCACCTCAATCGGGAAACTGAAGAGAGAATTGTATGCCTGACAGAAAACGGTTCTGCCGATTCCATAGGCTACTGCGTGCTGTTCTACTGTGTTCAGGGTATACATCTTGTCTGTTTCCCTGAATCCGTCTCCTTTATGGGACGGTCTTGCACCGTTGCCTTCTATGGCAACTACGGCCATACCGCCCTGGTTGCAGGAAGGACTTCCCCCGTTGGCATCAAGTGTTCTTGTTGTCTTTGCTTCGTAGAATCCGGCTTTCGGATTATCGGACAGCATTGCATTGCTGCCTTTGCTGCAGATTCCATAGACCCTGGGTTCAAACAGTGTCTGGTCATTGTTGCAGGATATAGTGGCTGACTTGTCCTTCTGAACAAGCGGTCCTTTGCCTCCGCCTTCTTTGCCGCATCTGATTTTCAGAAGCATAGGCACATTGTTGCCACCTGTTCCCATCCGGGAGGTGAGGGTCTGAACCTTGTTGCCATCTGACAGTTTTACTCTGCTGTCTGCTCCATGGTTTTCAACTGCTATGCAAGTGCCTGATTCGTCAGAGCTTTCAAAAGAACCAGGGGAAGCTGTTTTCCCCTGGAAGAAGCTCTGCGCAGTATTCCCTGACAGGCCTTCGGACTCAAACAGTATTTTTCCGGCACATTGACCTGTAAGATCTGCGACAAGGTAGATNNCTGCGCTGGGGGACTCCCCAGTATTGGGCATCGAATACACGCCATGCGAGAGAGAAATCATCCTCCACGATAAGTCCGCCTGTATGCCATTTCTCAGACTGAGGAACTGACACGTTCTTGTATCTGACATTCACAATCTCCTGTATTACTTCCCTGAAATCGGCACCCTTGTTTGAAGAGAATGCACCTGTGACATT
>DBVL01000017.1:3201-7030 GCA_002308475.1 Spirochaetales bacterium UBA1265
CTGCCGAATGTGATGATGTCCACAGGGTCTATTTCAGAACCCTTAATTCCTGAGATATCTCCCAGATGTTTCATTTCCGGGAATCGTCTTGTTGTAACTCTTATCGGAAAGGGTTCTATTTCAGATGCCCACAGAGGTTTTATACCGTTCAGCAGACCACCGAGCGGAAATCCGCCTGAGCCGTCGAACAGGCTTCCGAGAGTAAGTATTCTGTTTTCCATTTATTTTCCTTGTGAGGACAGCAGCTTTTCCATGAAGTCATCTTCATGCGGTGCAGTACTGCCGTATTCAACCGAGCAGTTGTCTCTGACTACCTGATATATCTGGTACCAGTTGGCATTCATCTGCTTTGAGAACTCTCTGCTCATTGCAACATAAGGGGAGGCGATTGCCGCTCCGGTAGTGGGATGTTTTGCAAGAAAACCGAACTGGCTTATTGCTCTCTGGCACTGAATCCATCGTGCTACATCCATTGCGTACTGATCCAGCAGCTGTCGGGATACGAGCTTCTCACACCCACGGGCCTTGAGCCACAGATACGTTTCCCTGAATACTTCTCTGGCACGGAGTTTTTCTCCGCCTTTCTGCTCGTCCAGCATGTAGTCCTTCGGTTCAGGAATATCTTCCCCTTCAAACTCGACAGGGGAAGGAAGAACAAGGGCATTGTCAGCTTTCCCTTCCGTTATCTTGTCTTTCAATGCCTTTGACGGCCGACCTAATCCCGGTCTCGGACCGCCACGGCAAGTTCCGTCTTTTGCCATGTTTTTTCTCCAGGGGTTAATACCCCGTTTGTTTTTCAGTTTTTGCGCGTGAGGGTTGCCGCCCGGTGTAACAGAAATGTCTCACAGAGATTTAGACCGCCCCTGGGTGGATAACATTGAGATATGCATTTACAATGAATGCCATGAGCACAATCAAATACGGACTTGATATGGAGTCTCTGAAGAAACAGCACTGCAATCACAAGTGCATCAGTTGCAAGTACCGTGCTGTCTATGCCTATGAAGATGACACACCGGCAAGCTACACACCATATCACTGGTGGAAAGGCACCTGCACAGAATTGAGTATTGAAATCAGAGACAATGTACTTCCACCGGACAACTGTCCGTTTGAATCAGTATCTTGAACCTTCACGTATGCTTTTTGCTCCATGACATGAAGCACACAGTGCCTGCAGATTGCTGTCTTCAAGAAGGGCTCCGCCTTGTTTTATCGGAATGATATGATCCACCACACTGGCCTTCGTCAGTTTTCCTTTCTTCCAGCATTCAACACAGAATGGATGTTCAATCAGATAGTTCTGTCTCTTTCTTTTCCATTCAGATGAGTGGTAAAACTCTGCAACACCACGGTCCCGGAATCTTGCATCATACTGTGCATCCATAAGTTTCTTATGTTCAGGACAGTATCGTTCGTACGTCAGCTTAGGACAGCCGGGGTAGGAGCAAGGCTTTGCTGGTTTGTATGGCATGAGTTCCTCCGGCAATAAAAAACCGGAAGGTCTTTTTCATCCTTCCGGCTCTGCAATTGTAGTTTCCTATTAAACGGAATGTGAGTTCAAGTGTATTTTACTATGCTTTGTCCTCCGGGATATGGACAAGATTAAGTGATCTTCTGTGAATCTGAAACACATAGTTTGATCCGTAGTTCATCCTTGCAGTGATTTCATCCCAGCTCATAAAAGAGAGGTAGCGCATCTCAAGGACGGTCTCGTATTCGATGTTTCCAACAGATCTGATGGCTTCCGAGATTTCCTTCTTCATTCTGACAAGCTCCTGAATCTGTTCTTTTATCCAATCTTCAAGTTCAATGATTCTGATGGTGGTATCCTCAAGATATGACCGGCTTGACGGACTGGCCTGCACCTTATCTCCGAGCCTGGGAGACATATACTCTGCGTGAGCTCTGAGGGATTCCAGCTGTCTTTCCTTTGCCTTGATCTTTCTGTCCAGGAAGAATGCCTGTTGCAGAAATTCCTTATTTGTCATTTTCTAGTACCTCCATCATATCAGGTGGTATCACGTCTTCTGCGAACGCTCTCAGAGTCTGATACCACGCACTCTGAAAGAATTCTTCCAGTTCCTTCTTTTCGCAGTGGGCTATTCTGTTGTCCGGTATCTGAGCACACACGGCATCTGTCTTCTTCCAGTCATCCACTGCGGCCTGAACTATTGCTACGGCAAGGTGCCTGCATCCTGATTGCGTCAGCACTCAAGCACCTCCTTTATGACAGCCTTGACGTCATCGACGCTACAGACCACAGCAATGATTCCTCCGGCGTTTCTGATTTTCCGGTGTACCGAAGCCTGCAGGGCAGTGGGCTTGTTTCCAGGCACTTTTACCTCAAAGGCAACGAATCTTCCTCTGATACAGCAGATGACATCAGGAATGCCGGCAGTTCCGTACATTCCGCCATGTTCTTTCCACGAGAAAGCGGCAGGAATAGTGGCAAGATAGGCTCTGATTTTTCTGACAATATCTCTTTCAGCCATTGGCAGAGCCTCCTGACACAGTCATTTGCCACGAAAGGGTGTTTTTTGCCACGAAATTTTCTATTGTATTCAAAAATTTTCTGAAAATTTGATTGCGAAATTTTATAAATATATAAAGAGATAGGATTTTTCGTGGCAAATGGTGGCAAAAATCCCTGTTTCCCCTCTGGTACGTTCTTTCAGTCAAGGTATTCCTCCAGTCTGAGTCCTCTCCAGGTGTGTCTTCTGCCTATCTTGTCTTTGCCGTAGATGAGTGAAGGACAGCTGTTTCTGATTTCTTGGGTGAAGTTTTTCTGTGAGTATGGGCTGAGTCCGCACTTCTCGCAGTAGGTCTTGTATGCGTTGTATGTTTCCATGGTTGACACCTCGCTTGTCTCATCAAGCACGGTGCAGTCCTTTATGAATGCGAGAACGCTGTTGCTTTCCTCCTTGTACCTTACAAGCTCATTTCTGTTTCTTTCGGTTTCACTGAATATCCAGTTCCGTGAAATCAGTCTTTTCAGACCGTCTATTGCGAACAGAAGTATTCCTTCAGCTTCGCTGTGGAATTTCTCAATAAGGCTTGGATCACGCTTTTCAATGGGAACTGTCTTCTCAAACCGTATGATGATAAGGCGTCTGTAGAATCCGTCAGACTTGTCGCCATAGTTCTTCGGAATGCTGTTGCATGAAAACATGAGCCTTGCAACAGACAGGAAGGAAAACGGGTTCTTGTTCTTCTTTTCCACGGTCATGTAGTCTTCTCCGACAAGTGCCTTGAAGATTCCGTTGTCATCGATGTTCTTTGTAGGCAGGTCTGCAAAGATGTTTGCAAGCTTGCCGTACAGCTCTGCAGGCTTGAAACGTTCGTTCAGTGCCTGCCATGTGACATTGGATACGTTTTCCTTTCCCAGAAGGACCTCGTTCAGCACCTGCAGAAGCTTTGACTTTCCTGCCCCGGGAACACCGACTATCAGAAAGCACTTCTGACATCTTTGAGTCGGGATGAGAAAATAACCGAGCATCTCCTGGACAAGAGGTATCTGGTCATCAGGAAGGCTTTCATGAAGGAACGCCATGAAACGGGGACACTCGGAGCCGGGAACATATCTTGCATTGAGCTGAACAGTGGAAGGGTAGGACGGAGTATGCTCGCTGAAGCTGTCTTCCAGAATGTTGTACAGACCGTTCTTCAGGTTGATTACAAATGGATTGGGATTGAGATCCTTCATATCCTTTGTAATCTGCATTTTCCACTGGCCTTCGGCATCTGTTATCTGACTGAGTTTTGCATACTGCAGGAGCAGTTTCTCACGGACAGTGTTCCGTGCCTCAAGCTCTGACATCCGGCGGTA
>DBVL01000017.1:7128-9438 GCA_002308475.1 Spirochaetales bacterium UBA1265
GATTCGGTCATCTCATACCAATCCGGAACCGGAACGGATGACTTGTTTTTCAGGGCATCGCTTGAACTCTGAAGGTGTCGGTACAGTTCCTTATGCAGAGAGAGAAGTGGACGGATATCCTCTTTTCTGAAATCAAAACGGTATCTCAATTCGTACGTTATGAGAGCCTGTGCTGTCACGGAATCCACATTGAAGAGATAGTCTTCAACAAAGGTCTTGGCTGTCTTTATGTCATCTATTTCCTTGTCTGACCTTGGAAGAGCCTTGATGATTGTGGTCAGGGTATCCGTATCAAGAGGAACGTAGCATCTGGCTGCCGGACTTCTGCAGGTACATGATCCGTCATCAAGATGAGGGCAGACATAGCCTTTTTCTGCAATGGTCCTGCAGCACATCGGCTTGGTTCCGCTTTCCAGAAAATGTGATATCTTCGCATCTGTTTCTTCTTTGGAATATCCGGGGTAAGTTCCGGACAATTCATGAACGGCTTCATATCCGCCCTTGAAGACCGACAGATTCGTGATCATGGCATACCAGTCACTTTCACTGAGTCTGCCGGCATTCTCTTTACAGTGTTTGAGAAAATCACAGGAACGCAGGACTATATCAAGACCTTTCTGTGTCCCATGTCCTGTCATTCCTGTTTTCGGTTTTTCCTCCTCTGTAAAGGAAAGATGCTCAAGAAGCTGATTCTGAGAATACTTGCGTTCAGGATGAAACAGGATACATTCAACAGGGATGGGCTCTTCCTTGCAGTGGTTGAACCCCGGAAGCCTGAGAACACGACTTTCGTTGACAACAGACGGATCTCCTCCGAAGTGTCCTGCAAGTGCCTTCTGCACAGTGCGGAATCTTGAAACCTGTGCACTATTATCCATGAACCAGTATGTATGCAGGGACTTTCTTGTTTTGATAATCATTGAAGGCTTGAGGGGGAATGCTTCAATCAGCTGCATCTGCTGCTCAAATGACTTGTCATCAATTTCAACGAACTGGGCATTGATTCTTTTTATGTCCTTGTCCTCATGTCCTCCGAAGTTTACGACATAGAAGATTCCTCTGTTCTTGCTATTGTGTTCTTTCAGTGTGTCAATGACTGATGCGAACTTTCCTGCAGGGGTTTCGATTTTGCATCCTTTGAAGATTCCCTTCTTCCGGTCATCAAAGACCCTGAGACACACTGTATCCGAGGGGTTGAAAAGAGCATTTATTACTTCCTGTGCACTTACTGTCATATCTTCATCTCCTTTGAATCGAAAAACCTGACAGGTTTTCCTGTCTGCCTTGCAAATCTGACTTCAGAGCGCATTCCTTCTGACAGTTCTCTGTTTTCGTTGAATACCCATACCTCTGAGCAGATACTAAGAAGTGCGAGTCCGAACTGAAGACCCATTTCCCTTTGTGCAGGATTCCTGTCATCGAGAATCTGCGGATAGAGCAGGTGACTTGCAATGGGAATCTTGCCCTTGCTGATGGCATATCTGCAGAAACCGATGGCTCTCCAGGTATTGACCTCGGTATTCCCTGCGTATTTGGAACAGATATATACAAAGGGTCTGTTTCTGAGCTCAGTCTGCCGGTCTTCCGTGTTCTTCTTCCGCTCCTCTTTGCGGATGTTTGAAAGTGCCAGTCCTGCTGTCGGATCATAGCAGCCGGAATTGTTGTGATAGATATCGCTCATTCCAGTTCCTCCATTGTTCCGAATGTGTGTCCGGCGGATGCCTCGGCAACCAGTGGCAGATCAAATTCGGGAAATGGCTGAACTTCCATGCATGATTTGACAAAAGACACAGCCTCATCTAGTTTGTCTTCGGGGATGATGAATGTAAGTTCATCGTGAATCTGCAGGATTGGTTTGAGCCAGGGAAGGGAGGGAAGACCTTCAAGGATTCTTGAAACTGCGAGTTTCAGTATGTCTGCGGCAGTACCCTGAATAGGAGTGTTGAGACTGCATCTTTCGGCAAAGCTCTTTTTTCCCCATTCTTCGGATCTGATATCCGGAAGATATCTTCTTCTGCCAAGCCATGTTTCAGTGAACATGCGCTCTGCTGCTTCAATCTTGGTTTCTTCCTGCCATTTGGTGAGCCCCTTGTATCCTGATTTGAGGTTATCAAGTATCTCCTGACACTCCTGCAGTGGTTTATCTACTCCGGCTTTGAACTTGAGGGTTTTCTGCAGACCTTTTGCAAAGAGCCCGTAGAATGTGCCGAAGTTTACATTCTTGGCGATTGTCCGCTGTTCCTTGTAGTCATCACGCTGCTTGTCCAGGGCTTCCTCATATGTACATCCGAAGATGACAGATGTCGTTGC
>DBVL01000017.1:9534-9701 GCA_002308475.1 Spirochaetales bacterium UBA1265
GCCTTTATGAAGTTGCGGATGCCGACAGGGTCATTTGTTTTCCTCGGCATGTTCTGAGCATTGGGGTTTCTGCAGTTCATGCGTCCTGTTTCCGTTGAGAGAGCGAAAATGTCAGGATGGATACACCCTGTAACGGGGTTGATGTATTTCATGTAGCCTGTGATGTA
>DBVL01000096.1:0-2017 GCA_002308475.1 Spirochaetales bacterium UBA1265
CTTCTGAAGATGAAGTTCTTTGTTGTAATCTCATTTCTGAAGCTCTTACCAACCTGGGCTATTCCGAACGGAATCTTGACTCTTGAGGAAGAAACAACATTCTTGAAATCCACATATATTCCCTGGGCTGTCTCAGGTCTGAGGTAGATGGTGGAAGCTGCATCCATATCTGCACCAATGTGTGTGGCAAACATAAGGTTGAAGTTTCTTGGAGCTGTGAAGCTACCCTTTGTTCCGCAGACCGGGCATGGAGCTTCAAGGTCAATCTGGTCAGCTCTGAATCTGCTCTTACACTGCTTACAGTCAACCATAGGATCAGTGAAGTTGCTTACGTGACCACTGGCTTCCCATACTCTGGGGTGCATGAGGATAGATGCATCAAGACCGACTATTCCGTCGTGAAGCTGAGTCATCTCCTTCCACCACATATCTCTGATATTGTTTTTCAGCTGAACTCCCATTGGACCGTAATCATAGGCACCGTTGAGTCCTCCGTAAATCTCACTTGACTGAAAAATGAATCCACGTCTCTTACAAAGAGAGACAATCTTATCCATAGTAACGTTGGCCATTTCAAACTCCTTTAAGCTTCCAACACTTTAATTGCACATTCTATTCTTCTGTAGCTTTCTTCACAACCCAGAAGTCTGAGGCATGAGAACGGTGGAGGACTGACCTGCAGCCCTGTAAGTGCTATTCTCAACGGATTGAAAACTCCTGCGTTTTTAATGCCCAAAGAAACAGCCAGATCACAGAGCTTCTGCTGCATCTGATCATCTGTATCTCCGTTTTCCATACACTGCTTCACAACCTCATAAACAGCTTTGAGAGCAGTGAGTGTTCCAGCCTGATCCATCTTCTTGGGGATAAGCATCTCAACGGATGGAATCTGGTAATCCTTAACAAAGGAACACATGGGAACTATATCTGAAAGAAGGGTAATCCTCTCCTTTATACCAGGGACAAAGGCCTTGAGTCTTTCCATGTCCTTATCTTCAAGAATTCCTGCATCTTTGAGATACGGCATGAGAAGGCAGGCAAGATCATTGTCGCTTCTACGTCTCATGTACTGACCATTGAACCAGTCAAGCTTCTGATAATCAAAAACTCCTGGGGCGGTATTTATCTTCTCAAGACTGAAAACCTTCTCAAGCTCTTCTCTTGTGAAGAACTCTGTCTCACTGTCATAGCTCCAACCAACAAGACTGACGTAGTTCAGAAGAGCTTCAGGCAAGTAACCCTTGGCCCTGAAATCCCTGACAGATGTTGAACCATGGCGCTTTGAAAGTTTGGCAAAGTGCACCTCTCCGGTTACCGGATCTGTCTCCTTACCCATGACCATGGGAAGATGGCAGTACTGAGGAATCTCCCAACCAAAGGCCTCATACATGAGAACATGAAGCGGTCCGCTTGGAATCCACTCCTGAGCACGCATGATATGTGTTATTCCCATCAGGTGATCATCTATCACGTTTGCAAGGTGGTAAGTCGGGAAACCATCACTCTTGAGAAGAACCGGATCAGGACTTATATCCTTGTTCTCACGGGTAATATCTCCCATGAGAATATCATGAAATGTTGTACTCCCCTCTGTAGGAACCTTCAGTCTGATAACAGGCTTTATGCCCTGCTTCTCAAGCTCAGCTCTCTCCTCTTCAGTGAGATTTCTGCAGTGTCTGTCATAGCCGACCTGGGGGCTCTTTTCCTCTTCCTGCTTCTTTCTCAGGTTTTCAAGACGCTCAGAAGTGCAGTAGCAGTAGTATGCCTTACCCATGTCAACAAGCTTCTTGGCATATTCCTGGTAAAGAGGAAGGCGCTCGCTCTGAATATATGGTCCATGAGGACCTCCTACCACCGGGCCCTCATCCCACTTGATTCCAAGCCATTCAAGAGTACTGTAGAGATCCTGAAGGCTTTCATCACTGTAGCGCTCCCTATCAGTATCTTCAACACGCAGTATGAACTTTCCGCCATTTGCTCTGGCAAAAAAATAGTTGAAAAGAGCGGTTCTGACACC
>DBVL01000096.1:2031-6534 GCA_002308475.1 Spirochaetales bacterium UBA1265
GACGGAGCATAACGTACACGAACTTCCATTGTTCTTCCTTTTCCTTATCATTTAGTTTTTAATCCCATGGGCTCTGTTTTACGAACCTGAGGAGATCTATTCTGGAATTAAGATTCATTTTTCCGAAAATATTTGCAATATGATTATTAACAGTATTTACGGAAATATTCATTTCTGAGGCTATTTCCTTGTTTGTCATGCCCTTGCAAACGTACTGGATTACCTCAAACTCCCTATCAGTGATCTTGAACTCTTCAA
Organism: Spirochaetales bacterium UBA1265; assembly: GCA_002308475.1. GTDB lineage: Bacteria > Spirochaetota > Spirochaetia > Sphaerochaetales > Sphaerochaetaceae > UBA1265. The sequence continues at coordinate 2,290 of DBVL01000096.1, forward strand.
AAGACTCTCTTTTGAGTTCTCCACCACGGTTGATCCTTGTAGCCAGAACTGAGAAACGGATAAAGTAAAACACCATCATGATCACAGAAATGGCTATGAAATAAACAGGGAACATAAGTATGGCCGTACTCGGGATAATAAAAAGAAGTGAGGAGGTCGGGATCAGGCAGAGAACCACAATATTCACAGCCTTGATTATCTTCCTGACATGCACGTCTTCCACATTTGCTAGATTTTTCCAGAGCACAACCTCACAGAAAACCATGAGGGAGATGAAAAGTATGGCCTGATAGCTGTAGGCAAAGGTCTTGTTCCTTATGATTACAGAAGTAAGTCCTACTCCAAAGTATGCAACCCCAAGGATAACAAGGACGACTCTATGGATCTTTCCAATCTTCAAACCAAGTATCCAATAGATGAAGAATGGAATAAGCACATAGATGAAGCCCATAAGTGTATGAGTTGATATGCTGAGAATAGCATCAAAAACATCTATAACCGCCCCACGAGAGAAAGCAGGTAGAACAAGAGAAAGAAACTCAAAAAAACAGATAGCCAGAAGCGTGGCCTGAAAAACTATGTACCAGGCTCCCCACATTCTTGCTTTCATGGTGTTGGACGCTATGGAAAGGGCAAGTGTCATGGAGACGGTAATTAGAGCAATCCCATACAGCAGAGTTGCAATGCTTCCCATTTTTCTCTCCTTTCCTTCCTTAAAGTATTACTTCCTTAGAGGAGCTTGAAGTCCCCTTTTCCCCTGTAATCTGACTGATAGCAGTCTGGTTTTTTATGTACATACCTGAAAGCTTCTTGTAAAGATTCAGAGCGTTTTTCTCTCCAGTGGTCTTATAAACCGTATTAGCAAGTTCTATTCCCTGAAGCTGTCTTCCCGTTGCATAGTAGAGAATAGCCGTATTATAACCGCTGACATAGTCAGAATAAAGATTCCAATGCTCTTCAAAAATGCTACATGCATCATAATACATACCGTTATCCACGTACTCATAAGCAATCTTCAGATTCTCATCCTTGGTCTTGTTGGAAACAAGTGAGAGGTTTGATTTTGTATAATACGGAGTAAGGCGTTTCTTTATTGTGGAACCAAAGGAAGCCGCCATGCTTCTGAACTTCTGAGTAAAGTCTGTGGCATTGTATGTGAAACTGTCTGAGAAGACAAATTTTCCGTCCGGATAAAGAGTACCTATGAGAATGGAATCCATCTCATAGAAGGTGGAATTCTCGGAAAACGAGTAAGTATCTATGATTGCAAGAGTCTCAACATCCTGAACCACATATTCATACCTCAGGGTTCCGTTTTTATGGAGATAGTAGTTATAGGTGTTCTTGTGCGTCACCGGATCAGTTTTGACAGTTGCTGTTATGTATGTCTTGTAGGTTTGCTCGGTAACCTTTCCGGTTACAAGAGCATCCACATCCATATCCAGGAGAGCCTGTCTGACAGTGTATGACTGTGCAGTCTTTCTTACTACCCTGTCGGTTATTGTTGAACCTATGATGGTGTAGATACCCTGGTCCAGAGCATCTTCAACAACACCCGTCAGATAAGAGGCAGTATCTTCATACGGTATACTCCAGTTCATGGCATTCAACGCTCTGGTAAGAGCCTGAGGAGTAGGAATGGTTTTCTTGTCATACCTGATTTCCGGATAGGCGGATGAACTGTAGCTCCAGCCGTAATCATAGGCACTCACAGATTTTACAGCTATGATCTTGTATCCGGTAAGGTCAACCTGAGAGGGGATAAGAGTCCTTATGCCCACAAGTGAGGAACAACCTGTAAGAAAGAGCATTATAATCAGCAGAACCAAAGGAAGACACTTTTTACTCATCGCTTCATTCTCCTTAGTTAATTATATTAGCACTTTGGATACATTAATGGCAATTGACAACATAGGTGCATGAATTTATCTTAGTAAACGGAGAAAAATATGCCAGGAAAAAGAAGAAATGATGACGATGATGACTATGTCAGCATCTATGATCTGACAGATGATAAGGAAGAAGATCTGGATGACGAGCTTGATGATGAGCTTGATGAAGAAGACCTTCTCGACAGATATGAATCTCCCATTGTTCTCAACTATGATGAAGATGATGAGTTTGAAGACGAAGAAGAGGAAGATGATGACTTCCTTGATGACGGCTTCCACTATGCAGAAGATGAGGACGAGGATACGGACTACTGATCATGTTTCACGCTGCTTCTGAACTTAAGGCTCTTGCCCCTTGGAAAGAAAGACAGACAGTTGTCTTCATGACTGACTTCGGGACAGCAGATGGAGCTGTCAGCGCCATGCACGGAGTTGCGGATTCAGTGTGTCAAACCCTCCGCCTTGAGGACCTGACACACGAGATACCGCAGTTCAACATCTGGGAAGCGAGCTATCGCCTGATCCAGGCACTCACCTACTGGGCTCCCGGAACTGTTTTCGTATGTGTGGTTGACCCGGGAGTAGGCTCTGACAGAGAGAGTGTCGCAGTCCTCACTGCCTCAGGCCATATTATTGTAACTCCAGATAACGGAACACTTTCCCATGTAGCCAAGAAGATAGGAATCCTCGAACGCAGACGTATAAGTGAGACTGAAAACCGGCTCAAGGACAGCCAGAGATCCTACACCTTCTACGGAAGGGATGTATATGCCTACACTGGTGCAAAACTCGCTTCAGGAATCATGGATTTTGACAGTACAGGTCCTCTTCTTGAGCCATGGCCCCTCATGTTGGAGATTGAGGATCCGAAGATTGAGAAATCCTGCATTTACGGAACCATAGACGTTCTGGACACCCGCTACGGAAGTCTCTGGACAAACATTCCAGACACCTTGTTCTTTTCGGACAATATTTCCTATGGAGATACAGTATATGTATCTATCTCATACAAGAACCGCCTTGTTTTCGGATATGGAATGAAGGTCAGCAAGAACTTCTCTGAGGTCACACTTGGAGAACCCCTTGTTTACATAAACAGCCTTCTGAATGTGGCTATAGCGCTGAACCAGGGAGATTTTGCACGGACATACGGCATAGGAACCGGAGCAGACTGGAAGATAAGTATCCGGAAAATCTGATTCAGATAAACGGATTAAAGTATCTTCCGTCATTAACAAAGCGCAGAAGAATTGAAAGAAGAGCAAGAACCAGACAGAAAGCAACAGCCAGATAATCTGACACAGCAAACGGACGGGAATTATACCATGTCCGTTTCTTATCCTTTCCAAAGCCCCTGAGCTCCATGGCGTTTGCTATGGTCTCAATCCTGTCCATACTAGAGACAATCAAAGGGAAAAGAATATCTACGGCATTTCTCAGGCGCTTAATCAGAGACTGCTTTCCTGAGGCCATCTCAAGACCCCTTGCCTGCTGGGAAACAGAAATATCCTGGTACTCACGCTGAATATCAGGAATATACCTCAGGGCCAGAGACACAGAGTATGCTATCTTGTAGCTTACACCTATCCTGTTGAGACTGGAGGCAAACTCACTTGGGTCTGTAGTAGAGACAAAGAGTATAACCAGCGGTATGGTGGACAGATACTTCAAAATAACATTCAGATGATAAAAAAGCTGCTCGGAGGTTACTGTATAACGCCAGAAAATGTTAAACAGAACTGTCCTTGTCCCGTATATCCCAGTCCCATGCTCCGGAGAAAACAGGAAGATCAGCAGATTATTCAGAATCATGAATACAAAGGTGAACCAAAACATGACTTTGACCTCTGAAAACCTGATTCTGGAGATAAAAAAGAGAATGAAGGCGAGAACAGACATGACAGCCAGAAGACGGGTGTCAAAACTTGTCATTGCCGAAAGGCTCCAGATAAGAAGACAGAGAAGCTTTGTTGCCCCTGTGAGATTGTGAATAGGAGATTCTCTCTTTATATAGTTGAAAATACTAATCATTTTCTCACCTCTCTATCTGCAAGAATAAAGCGTCTTATGAAAGCTCTGTCATCCTCTATGCCACAGATATGTGCCAGGTCCGAAAGAGAAGTCTTCTTCAAACTTGCTTTCTCAACAACAGAAGAATCTGTCAGAACCTCCTCACAGCTCCTGTCTGCAACAACTTCCCCATTCGCAAATACAACGGCACGGGAACAGTATTCAAGCATGAGGTGCATATCATGCGTTATGAGAACTATGGTTATGCCTCTTTCATTCAGCTCCTTGAGAAAATCCATAATCTCCGTGTAGTGTCTGAAATCCTGACCCGCAGTAGGCTCAT
>DBVL01000104.1:0-1672 GCA_002308475.1 Spirochaetales bacterium UBA1265
CTCGGCATGCCGTTCAGCAAGTAAGGAGTTGGTTTATGGCAAAGAAATCTATGGTAGTCAAAGCTCAGAGAGAGCCCAAGTTCAGTACAAGATCTGTACACAGATGCAGAATCTGCGGAAGACCCCGTGGTTATATGCGCAAGTATGATATGTGCAGACATTGTTTCAGAAAACTGGCAAGCGAAGGCCAGATTCCTGGCGTAACCAAATCTAGTTGGTAAGGAGAAGCAAAATGGCAGTAAGTGATCCTGTTGCTGATATGCTGACTAAGATTAGAAATGCTAGTCAGGCAAAGCATGAAAAGGTTGATGTTTCCAACTCAAAACTCAAGCTTCAGATTGTTAAGATTCTGAAGAACGAAGGTTTTGTTAAGAATTTCAAGAAAGTTACAAAGGACGGCGCAACATATCTGCGTGTCTTCCTCAAGTATGATGATGAACAGAAGCCTGTCATTCACGGTATTGAAAGAATTTCAACTCCGGGCAGACGTGTTTATTCCGGTTACAGGGAGATGCCCCGTGTCTATAACGGATATGGCGTTGTTATCGTTTCCACCTCTTGCGGTGTTATTACAGGCAAGAAGGCATCTGAGCAGCTGGTCGGCGGTGAGCTGATTTGCTCTATCTGGTAATCTGAGGAGGAACTATGTCACGTATAGGTAAGTTACCGATTGATCTGCCTAAGACGGTCAAAGCTTCTGTCAAGGACGGCGTTGTTTACGTTGAAGGACCAAAGGGCAAGCTTTCACAGGCAGTTGTTGCAGGAATTACAGTTGAAGTCAAGGAAACCGAGATTGTTGTTACAAGAGCTAATGATGAGAAGGCAGTCAAGGCTGCACACGGTCTCATGAGACAGCTTGTCCGTAACATGGTCGTTGGTGTTTCTGATGGTTACAAGACTGTTATGACAATCATCGGTGTCGGTTATAAGGCTGAGGTCAAGGGAAACATTCTTCTCCTCTCTCTCGGCTACACAAACGATATTGAGTATGTCATTCCGGAAGGAATCAAGATCTCCTGCGAGACTCCGACCAAGGTTATTATTGAAGGAATTGACAAGCAGCTTGTCGGACAGACAGCAGCTGAAATCCGCAGTCTCAGAAAGCCTGAACCTTACAAGGGCAAGGGTGTCAGATATGAGAACGAATATGTACGTTCCAAGAGCGGTAAGGCCGGTAGGGCTTAAGGGGTTTAGGATATGAACAGAATTGCAGATAAAAACAGAAAGTATGCTAGAAGAAAGGTCCATATCAGAAAGTCCATTTCCGGAACTGCTTCAAGACCAAGAATGACTGTTTTCAGAAGTAACCTTCACATGTATGTCCAGGTTATTGATGACACAACAGGTACAACACTGGTAAGTGCAGGAACAACCGAGAAGGAGCTTTCAGCACTTAAGAACAACACAGAAGGTGCAGCAAAGCTCGGTGAAGTTGTCGGACAGAGATGCATCGACAAGGGTGTTCAGACAGTTGTTTTTGATAGAAACGGCTATCTTTATCATGGTGTTGTCAAGGCTATCGCTGACGGCGCAAGAAAAGCCGGCGTGAAGTTCTAAGGTGGTTGGATATGGAAAGAAATAGAGATAGAAGAGATAGAGAGCAGAGACGCGAGTCTGAATTTACTGAGAAGCTCATTAAGCTCAACCGTGTTTCCAAGACTGTTAAGGGCGG
>DBVL01000104.1:1684-1866 GCA_002308475.1 Spirochaetales bacterium UBA1265
GACCAGAAGGGTAAGGTCGGTTACGGAATGGGTAAGGCCAACGATGTTACAGACGCTATCCGCAAGGCTACAGAAGCAGCAAGAAAGGCTATGTTTGCTGTAAACCTCAAGGGAACAACAATTCCTCACGAGATTATAGGAAACTTCAAGAGTGCCAGCGTTGTTCTGAGACCTGCTGTTCC
>DBVL01000104.1:1938-4090 GCA_002308475.1 Spirochaetales bacterium UBA1265
CAGTCCAAGTCTCTCGGATCTAAGAACACAATCAATACTGTCAAGGCTACATTTGACGGTCTTGAGAACCTGTTCTCAGCAAAGAAGGTTGCTTCAGACAGAGGCAAGAGCATCAAGGATCTTTGGGGGTAATTTATGGCTAAGAAGAAAACAGCTAAGGTTCGTATTGAACTTGTTAGAGGTCTTGCCGGAACCCTCCCAAAGCAGAGGGCAACTGTCAAGGCTCTTGGTCTCGGTAAGATCAACAGCTATGTTGTCAAGGATGCAACCCCTGTCACAATGGGCATGATCCGTGTTGTTGAGCACATGGTTAAGGTTACAGAGGAGAAATAAAATGGCACAGTTGCACGCACCATGCGGTGCTAACACCAAAAAGACAATAGTAGGCCGCGGAGCATCTTCCAAGGGTAGAACCTGTGGAAGAGGTGCTAACGGACAGAACTCACGTTCAGGTGGCGGTGTACGTCCCGGATTTGAAGGTGGACAGATGCCTCTTTACAGGCGTGTTGCCAGAAGAGGTTTCTCCAACTACCCCTTCAAGAAAGAGTACACTGTTGTTTCTCTGGATGCTATCAACGAAGCTTTCAAGGACGGTGAGACAGTCAACCTTCAGGCTCTGAAGGATCTCTGCCTTATCAAGGGCGTTGATACCGATGCAAAGATTCTGGCTAACGGCGAACTTAAAAAGAAAGTCATTGTCGAAGGTTTGAAGGTTTCCGCAGCTGCTGCAGAAAAGATCAAAGCAGCAGGCGGAGAGGTAAAATAAACAAAGGATTAACCTATGTCAAACACCCTTTCCGATGTGTTCAAAATTGAAGAGCTGAAAAAGAAAATCCTTTTCACAGTACTGATTCTTGCAATCACAAGAATCGGTACTGTCATACCTGTTCCGGGAATTGATCCGGTGGTTCTTAAGGATTACTTCCTTTCTCAGACTTCTTCTTCAAATATTGGACTCACAGAATATCTCAACTTTTTCTCTGGTGGAGCATTCTCCAACTTCTCACTCTTTACATTGGGTGTAATGCCTTACATCTCAATGCAGATCATCATTCAGCTTCTTATGCTGGTCATTCCCAAGCTTAAGGAATGGGGCCAGGACGCTGACGGAAGAAAGAAGATTCAGAAGGTCACCAGATACGGAACAATTGTAGTGTGTCTGTTGCAGTCATTTGTTGTTACAGTTTATGCCAGAAGCATTCAGAGCTATGGCTACGACATAATTACAATAAATCTGCTTCCTTTCACACTCATTTCAATGCTTACAGTAACAACCGGTACCATGGTTCTTGTCTGGCTGGGTGAGAAGATTACTCAGAAAGGTATAGGAAACGGTATCTCCCTGCTGATTTTTGCAGGTATTGTTGCCAGATTCCCATCAGCAATCACAATTCTTGTTGAAGGTATTGCTGACGGATCAATCAACTGGGTTTCAACAATAGTAGTTGTTGTAATGTTCATAATAGTTGTTGCACTTGTTATCTGCGAGCAGGAAGGCGAAAGAAAGATTCCGGTTAACTACGCAAAGCGTGTTGTCGGCAGAAAGATGTATGGTGCTCAGAGCTCCTACATTCCTTTCAAGATCAACCCGAGTGGAGTTATCCCTGTTATCTTTGCTTCTGCTGTCCTATCATTCCCTCTGCAGATTGCAGGTACACTCGGATCCAACGTAAGATGGCTGCAGAATCTTGCAGACTGGCTTAATCCTCAAGGTGCCCCTTATATCATTATTTACACCATCTTGATTATAGCCTTTGCGTTCTTCTATACCCAGGTTTCCCTTAATCCGGTTGAAATGGCTAAACAGATCAGGGACAACGGCGGAAGTGTTCCAGGTGTAAGAAGCGAGAAGCTTGAAGAGTACCTCACAAAGGTTCTCAACAGAATAGTTCTTCCCGGTTCTCTCTTCCTGGCATTCATAGCACTTATTCCGACAATTGTTCAGCTTATCTTCGGCTTCCCGTCTTCCGTGGCAATGCTTTTCGGCGGAACCTCACTCATCATTCTTGTCGGTTGTGAACTGGATATGATGAAGCAGGTCGAAAGCGTAATGAAGATGCATCACCATGACGGATTCATGGGCGTTAAGAAGATCAAATCCAAGAATTTGTAATTAGGAGCTGATTATGAAAGTAAGAGCAAGTGTTAAACC
>DBVL01000074.1:0-139 GCA_002308475.1 Spirochaetales bacterium UBA1265
TTTTCTCGAAATCTGGTTATAACGAGATTGACGAGAATCATAAAAATCAGCTGATTCTTTATGAATTGGGAGATTTGTATAAGGAATAAAGACTGAAACATGTGAAAAGGCTATGAGAGCTTTTCCAAGCCCCTCATAA
>DBVL01000074.1:154-13871 GCA_002308475.1 Spirochaetales bacterium UBA1265
ACAGCCTTCAGATAGGACAGGAGACTCTTGTATATGTCTCTTGTCCTGTTTTCAGTCTCAGGATTCTCTATCTCCCTCTCAAGAACCTCCTCGGTAAGATAGATATTTATATTTCCTCCGGGAGGACTCATTAGACGTTTTGAGGCAAAAGCCTTCCATTTTCTCAACTGATCCGCATCCAACAGCTCGGGATAGTTCCTGCACACATGTCGCCAAAGCATTTCATTACACCGCGGATCCTGGAATCTGAGATTAAGATCCAGACGTTTTGCCGGGTCAGTGTTTCTGATCAGCCTGAACAGGTTTTTGTCATAATCAGAGAAGAACCCACTGTAGATGGAAGTATCCGGGTCATCATTCATGAAACCCTCATTGAACTTAAGGTCCCTGAGCTTGAGAATAAGCTCATCCATGTGCGAGAGGATGGTTTCCAGATGCTGCATGCAGAGATTGTAGTCAAGACCAAGACGCTGATAACCGCTTTCATTGATTGTGCTTGCCGGAGCAACAAACGGAATCCTGTTCACACCTACACGTACAACAACACTGTCTTTTCCGAAGACTATATTGTTCAGAGCTTCACCCTTGGCGGCAATAAGAGGAGCCGGATCCTTTGCCAGGTTAATGCAGACTATATTGTTGCTCATGCCCGTTGTAGGAGTTATTGGAACCACAAGAGAAGTAGCTCCATAAACAGAGCTGAAAGCAGTACTCGTATAGAGAACAGGCTTGACTTGCGGACCCCCAAGTCCAAGAACCTTTCTTACGTTTTCCTTGTCTCTAAGACTCAGATAGTACTCATACAGCTTAGGTTGCTTCTCTTTTATCAGTTTTGCGACTGCTATGGTTGCACGGACATCAACAAGAGCATCATGTGCACCTGTCTGTTCTATGTGGTTTGCGGCAGTCAGATCGGTAAGTCTGAAAACAGGACGGTTGTCCTCTTTTCCATGGGGCCACTGAATTCCCTCAGGTCTCAGGTCATGACATGCCCTGACCATGCTTATTATGTCCCACCTTGAACAGCCATTTTTATACTCCCTTTCGTAAGGATCAATAAAATTCCTGAAGAGGGCATTTCTGATGAACTCGTCATCGAACTTAACCGTATTGAAACCGGCCACACAGGTCCCACGAACTGAAAAAAGTGCATTTATCCGCTCTATGAACTCACTCTCTGGCAGTGCATTCTTCTCTTTGAGAGTCTGTGGTGTAATCCCAGTAACCTCGCAGGCTGAACGGTTCGGAATATAGTCAGGAGACAGACGGCAGTAAAGCATGACAGGATCTCCTATGGGGTTCAGTGAGGTGTCTGTCCTCATTCCTGCAAACTGTGCAATCCTATCGGTGAACGGATCAGTTCCGAAAGTTTCAAGATCGTACCAGAAAAAGCTTTCAATAGGTGTATTCATGCTTCTTAATATAGCACAGATTATCATTCTTGCCATACGGGCTTTGAGTGTGTACCATTTAACAACATGAGAAAAAGAATTTCGGCTTTGTTTCTGATTTTCATACTCTTACTCACTAAGGTCTTTGCGGAGGACACTATACATGATCCGGATCTGGAAAAAGCCATGCCGGTTCTGGTAGATGTAGCTACCGCATCCGTGGTTGCAAACTATGGAGAAACAAAGGTCTACCTTCCCTCTATGGGAATTTCCTCCTCAGACGCAGGACTGCCAACAAGAATCAGTTTTTTCCTCACAGATCCGGCATCCTTTACTAAGAGCATAAGCAAGGCGCTTGGATTGAATAACAAGGATTTGTTTTCAGCAATCATTTCCTCCTTCAACTCTACTGTCTCAGACCCTTTACTGACTGCTGTATACTACTCTTTATTGGCAAAAAACTATCAGGTGGGAGACTATCTGATAAGCGGGAATCTTCTCCTGAGTTTTCCTGAAAGCTTTGATGACCTGACACTGGAAGATCTGATTGACATGAACCTCAATGAAGGAGATCCGATCATCCTTCAGTCGAACCTTAACATATACGGTTCCAAGATATCCAAGCCGGTGACCATAATTGGCAGGTTTGAACTGAGAACAGACGAAAACAATCATTTTATTCTTATCCCAGTAGGTGAATATATAATTAACAATAATATAATCTCTGGCGGCGAGTTCCGCCTTTAAAACCAACTGAAAGCAGGTATTACATGAAAAGCAGAATAAACACCTTTCTTGAAAAGCACTCCTTGGCGGAATCCAGCATAAACATTGATTCCATATGTAACTATTTCATCTCTGAGATGAAGGCAGGCCTTGAGAAACAGCCTTCATCTCTGGCCATGATCAACAGTTACTGCAACCCTGTGAAACAGGTTCCATCAGGAGAAAAAGTAATAGTTATAGACGCCGGAGGCACAAACCTCAGAACCTGCCTCATATCTTTTGATGAAAACGGCAACAGTATCATTGAGAAATTCAAAAAGACTGATATGCCTGGGATTGGACTTGAAATATCCGCAAAAGACTTCTTCAGTGTTTTTGCAAATGAAACTGAGCGCATTATTTCAGAATCCGACCGTATAGGCTTCTGCTTTTCCTACGCTGCAGAAATACTTCCGGACCATGACGGAGTGCCTCTCAGCCTCAGCAAAGAGATCAATGCTCCTGAAGTTGTAGGAAAAAAACTTGGAAAAGAGCTTCTTTCAGAGCTTTCAAACAGAGGCTTTGACGTTTCAAAGAAAAAGATAATCATCCTCAACGATACTGTTTCAACCCTTCTTGCTGGAATCTCAAAGGTTCAGGAACTTGGCTGCGAGGGATGCATAGGCTTTATTCTCGGAACAGGAACAAACACAGCTTATATTGAGGGAAAGACCATAATCAATGAGGAGTCCGGAGCTCTTGATCTCACTCTTGGAGACATAGATGAGAAGTTCCTCTCCTCAACCCTTGATCCGAACAGGTACAGATTTGAGAAGATGATAAGCGGAAAATACCTTGGTCCGGGTTGTCTTTTCGTACTTAAAGCAGCACAGGAAGAAGGTCTGATTTCTTCCAGAACACTCCTGCCGGAGACACTTCGCTCTGCAGACATCTCCTCATTTATAAACAATGAAGACTCAAAGCTGGTTGTAGAAGACAAAGAGGACAGAAATACAATTGAAGAGCTTATCAAAGCCTATATAAGAAGGATTTCAAAGCTTGTTGCAGCAAATCTTGCCGCTTCAATCCTTAAAACAGAATACGGAAAGAAAAAACCTGTTCTGATAAATGCAGATGGCTCCACATTCTACCTTGTTCCCGGCCTGAAAGAGCAGACTGAATCCTACCTTTCTTCCTTCCTACAGGAAAAGGGAAGAAGTGCTGTCTTTACGCAGATTGCAAACTCTCCGGCAATCGGAAGCGCAATCGGAGCTCTGAGTATTTAAGCCTTCTTCACCCTTGTATCAATACTGTCTCTGAAAACAACAAAGCGGTCGAACAGGTATTCGGTAACAAAGTTCATGATCATATTCAAAGCTGTCACCAGATACGCATTCCAAAGGAGGCTTTCCACAAGATAGTTTCCCAGTAAGGTTGAAAGAGGTGTGAACACAGCGTAGTAGCAGAGCACTTTAGCCATGGCCACAGGGACATTGTTCGCACTCTTGAAGGTATATTTTCTATTCAGTGTGAAGTTCCATACAACTGAAAGAATAAGGGATGTAAGATAGCATGGCCAGTAAGGAAGATTCAGCAGTTCATTCATGAGAGTGAAGGCAAGAATCTGGACCAGACCGGCAGATATGGAGAAAAGGGTGAACTTAACCGTTCTCAGGAATTCTGTTTTCTTTGACATGGTTTGAGAGTATTCTCTACCCACAAATAATTCAAGATTACGTTTTCGGATTTCCGGAAATCTGAAAAAGCCATAAAACTGGGGAACAGCGAGAAACTGCATGAACTGCTTCTGCCAAAGGATAAGAACCTTATCCTGACCATGAATACCATCTTCCGCCAGAGTGCTGGAGATGCCGGTCTTCCTCCTGTCTTTACTCATTCAATCTCAGAAGATATGACAAAATCTATAGAAAAAGCGGAGTCTTCCGAGGAACTGATGAAGGTGGTTGAGAAGATGATTGACAGTTACTGCAACTCAATCAACAACGTTACCATCCAGAACCATAGCCGAAATATTGTAAAAGCCCAAAGGTACATACTGTCAAATATTGATACGGAAATACGGCTTGATGATTTGGTGGAGATAACAGGTCTGGACAAGTCATATCTCTGCCGCCTTTTCAAGCGTGAGTGTCACATGACCATAAACGAATATATAACTAACCAAAGGATAAACGAGGCAAAGTGCATGCTCGAATCCACGAGCAAATCCATAACTGAGATAGCCAACCTCCTGGGCTTCTCTTCACAGAGCTATTTCTGCTCTGTATTCAAAAAAAGCACCGGAGTCTCTCCTGCAAAATACAGAATGAACTCCGGTGGTTTCTATCAGATGGATTAAACGGCTTACCTCTCTTCGAGATTTACACCGTTCTCCTTGTCAAACAAGTGCATGGCCTTTCCTGGGAAGGTGTACTTGATCTTGGAACCATTTGTGGTAAGTGCAGAAACTTCCTTCTCACTCATCTCCATTGTTGATACAACCATGACCACGTCCTGCTCAAGGCTTGTGACATGAAGGTGGATTGAAGAACCCATCATCTCATTGACGTCTATGACAGCCTCAATTCCTTCCTCACCCTTCTCACAGACTCTCATGTGCTCGGGTCTGACACCAAGGGTTATGCTCTGTGTCTTGACTTCATTTGCCCAAAGGGCTTTTTGCTTATCCTCAGATACAGGAATCTCTATTCCACCAAGCTGTATATGATACTTTCCCTTTTCCTCAACAAGAATAGCATCAAACAGGTTCATTCTCGGTGTTCCTATAAACCCTGCAACAAACAGGTTGTGTGGATGGTTGAAAACCTCCTGAGGTGTTCCTACCTGCTGAATGTAACCGTCCTTCATGATTACTATACGGTCTCCGAGAGTCATGGCCTCTGTCTGGTCGTGTGTAACGTAGATGAAGGTTGTATTGATTCTGCTTCTGAGCTTGATAATCTCAGCTCTCATCTGGTTTCTGAGCTTTGCATCAAGGTTTGAAAGCGGTTCATCCATAAGCATGACCTGCGGGTTACGGACAAAAGCTCTTCCAATTGCAACTCTCTGTCTCTGTCCACCAGAAAGAGCCTTAGGCTTTCTGTTCAGATACTGTGTAATATCAAGAATCTCTGCAGCGCGTCTGACTTCCTTGTCAATTTCTTCCTTTGAAACCTTTCTGAGCTTGAGGGCAAATGCCATATTCTCATAAACAGTCATATGCGGATACAAGGCATAGTTCTGGAAAACCATGGCAATATCTCTGTCTTTAGGAGCTACGTCATTCATCAGCTTGTCGCCAATATAGAGCTCACCTTCGGTAATATCCTCAAGACCTGCAATCATTCTCAGTGTTGTGGATTTTCCACATCCTGAAGGACCGACAAGAACAATGAATTCCTTGTCCTTGATGTCCAGGTTGAACTGCTGAACGGCTACAACGCCTCTTTCAGTGATCTGAAGATTTACCTTCTTCTCCTGTGCTTCTACCTCCACGCCTTTTTTCTTGGGCTTCTTGTGATCCTCGGCGTTCGGATAGATCTTCATAACGTTTTTCAATGTCACTGTTGACATAGCTTCACCACCCTGAATACGGTGCCTCCGCAAGCCGCATTCTCACAAACCTCTGTTTGCCTTATGCCAGGTCTCCACACTGACACACCCCGGGCAGAAGGGATTATCCTCCATTATCCTGCGCACACACTATTGAAGTGGAGTAGAACGAACGCAGGTAGGTTTAACTATTTTACTTTCCAGACAGGCTTATCCGCAAGTGAATTCATAAAATAATTCAACAGTGAGAGCATTCTCCGTGTTCATGCTCATGCTCATGCTCGTGGCAATTACAATCAGTATCCGGATTGTAGGCAAGGTTTCCCTTCAGAAAGGCTTCTACAGCATCATCAGCGTTTCCTGAAGCACCGGGGAAAACCTCAATTCCAGCCTGAGCAAGACCTGCTCTGGCACCCATTCCTATTCCTCCGCAGATAAGAATCTCTATCCCTGCCTCCTTCAGAAAACCGGCAAGGGCTCCATGTCCTGCTCCATTGGAATCCAACACTAAAGAAGCAGAGATTGTTCTTGTCTGATTATCAATTTCATACATCTTGAAATGCTCTGCTCTGCCAAAGTGCTGTCCGATCATTCCGTTTTCATAAGTAACTGCAATTCTCATTTTATGTTCTCCTATTATTCATTGATACCGTCAAAAAGTTGTTATGTCAGGGTCTCTCTGTCCCTTTATGCCAAGTTCTTCTATGCTGATCTCACTCATGGCTTTCATATCCTCATTACTGATGAAAAAATCAAAAACCTTAGAGTTTTCCTTAATCCTTGAAGGAGTGACGCTCTTCGGGAGCGGCAGAAATCCCTTCTGAAGGCTCCATCTTATGCACAACTGTGAAATACTTTTTCTGTATTTTTCTGAAAGGTTCTGCATGAGAGGACTGTTGAACATGGCTCCTGTCCCAAGCGGACTGTAGGCCTCAACAACCATGTTATGAGCCTTACAGTAAGCAACCAGATCTTCCTGCTCCTCTCCCGGGCATAGCTTTATCTGATTGACCATTGGAGCTATCTCGGCACTCTCCATAAGAGCCTCATAATGGCGAGGAAAGAAGTTTGAGATACCCAGAGCCCTGAGTTTTCCTTCTTTATAGGCTTCTTCCATAGCCTTCCAGCTCTCTGCGTTGAAAGCCTTCCAGTTCTCCCTAAACTTTATAGGATTTGGCCAGTGTACTAGATACAGATCCACGTAGGAAAGATTCAAAGCCTCAAGAGAACGCTCAATAGCCGTCTTGGTGTTCTCATAACCGTGATCCGGGTTTGCAAGCTTGGTTGTTACAAAAATCTCCTCACGTCTTAAACCCGAACTTTTCATAAAATCATTGATGGCGCGACCAACACTTTCTTCATTGCCATAGGCAGTTGCAGTGTCCACATGCCTATAGCCACATTTGAGAGCTTCAAGCACGCTGTTATAGGCCACATCTCCGTCCGGCGTCTGCCAGGTTCCAAATCCGACAACCGGTATACCGACTCCATTTGACAACTTGTAAATATCTGTAAGCATTAATCCTCCTCACATTCCTGTCAATGAACCAATCATAGAGTTCACACAATCCACCAGACTTCTTATTGAATACCTGTTATAGGCCTCTGGTTTTACTCCTATTCCCAATTCTCTGAATGCCGG
Source organism: Spirochaetales bacterium UBA1265 (assembly GCA_002308475.1). Classification (GTDB taxonomy): domain Bacteria; phylum Spirochaetota; class Spirochaetia; order Sphaerochaetales; family Sphaerochaetaceae; genus UBA1265. Next base: position 7,445 of record DBVL01000074.1, read on the forward strand.
TGGTTCCAACGGAACACATAAAACAGAATCCCTCGGACCACGAATCATCAGTTCTGACATGATGGATACTCCCAATCCATGACCTACCATTCTCACTACCGTTTCGTCATCAACCTTGGTTTGATTCTCTGAAATACTGTCAATCACAGGCCCCAGAGCCTTTCTCACCTCTTTATCAAACTGGCCGTAGGGCATGAGAAACTCCTTGCCAGCAAACTCCTCTACCGGAAATCTGGTTCTGCCGTTTATGGGGTAGGCAGATGGAAGGATAGCATATAAAGGCTCCTTATACAGCGGAATCCATGTGCAGTTCATATTCTCCTGCCGGCTCGCAAAAATAATATCAGTCTTTCCGCTGTCCAAGAGCTCAAACGGCTCAATAGCATGGTCAACCATCCTTAAATCTATGGTAACTTCCGGGCAGGTTCTTCTGAAGCTGTAAAGAATCTGCGGAAGCCAGTTGAGTGCCATACTCGCATAGGCAGCCACTCTCACAGTTCCCGCTTTTTCTGTCTTAATCTCTGCAATCCTGTTATTGAGATTTGTGTTTGATTTTAGAAACTCTTTTATAAGAGGAATGAGAATCTTTCCATTCTCATTCAGGCATATTCCTCTGTGTCCCCTTTCCAGCACAGGGAAACCAATCTCGTTTTCCAGACTGTCCATCATATGGGTAAGCCCGCTTTGAGTATAACCGACAACTTCTGAAGCCTTGGAAAAAGAACCCAGATCGGTAACCGTAACCAAGATTTCAAGCTTTCTGCTGTCCATCAAATCCTCCTTTGGTATGACACTTTGTCATACATGTATTATATAAACGGATTTCAGACAGAAGCAAAAAATATTTATACTGAATCCCATTAAAGGAGAAATCCGTATGAAAAAACTGAGTTTGAAGCAGACAATAATTGTTGCCAGCACACTTTTTGGAATGTTCTTCGGCGCTGGTAACCTGATTTTCCCGGTCCATCTGGGACAGCTGGCAGGAAGCAATGCCTGGGGAGCAACCATAGGCTTTATCATCACCGCGGTAGGTATTCCTATCCTTGGCGTTGCAGCCATAGGTTCAACACACTCTGACGGACTCCAGGAACTGTCCTCAAAGGTCAGCCCGGCTTACGGATACTTCTTTACATGCCTTCTTTATCTGACTATTGGTCCGTTCTTTGCCATTCCAAGATGTGCAACTACCTCTTTCACAGTCGGTATTACCGCTCTGATAGGAGATGGAACAAGTGTTTTCCTTGCACAGTTACTCTTCTCTTTTGTATTTTTTGCCATAGTGCTTTTCTTCTCTCTCAAACCCGGAAAGATCACAAGCTCAATTGGAAAGTTCATAAATCCGGTTTTTCTCACACTTCTTATGTTACTGATCATCTTTGCCATGAGCAGACCCGGTGCTGATATTTCTTCAATTGAACCCACACAGGCATACAAGGACGCCTCTTTTTTCAACGGATTCATTGAAGGTTACGGGACCATGGATGCCATAGCAGGTCTTGCCTTCGGAATTGTTGTTATCAACATAATTCGTTCTATGGGAATCCAAGAAGACGGAAAGATTGCAGCAGATGTTATCCGTTCCGGAATCTGGACAGGCATACTTATGGCATTGATTTATGTTCTCACAATCATAATGGGTGCTCAGTCACGTGGTCTGTTTGAGATCTCTGAGAACGGAGGAATAGCCTTGGCTCAGATCTCAAGCCATTATCTTGGAAAAGCCGGTGGAATCATTCTTGCTCTCACCATAACCTTTGCCTGTCTTAAGACTGCAATTGGTCTTGTAATAAGTTGCAGTGAATCTTTTGAAAAGATGCTCAAAGGCAAACTCAGCTACAAGGCTCTGGTCATTATAATCACGGTTTTCTCTTTCCTTGTTTCAAACATAGGACTGAGTTCAATAATCAAATATTCCATCCCTGTTCTTATGTTCATATACCCTCTGGCCATTACACTTATAATCCTGGCTCTGACAGGAAAAGCTTTTGGCCATGACAGAAGAGTTTACGCTTGGGTCACAGGTTTTGCAGCAGTTGCAGCCCTGTTTGATTTTGTAAAGGTTCTTCCTCATCCGATTGAGGCTGTTGTTTCTCTTGGCAGTAAGATTTTGCCGTTCTTCAACATAGGACTCGGATGGTTGGTTCCATCCATTATCGGACTTGTCATAGGTCTTATTCTCCACTTTGCAAGTCCTGAAAAACAGTAAGTTTTCTCCTCCTGATTAATTATACTTCCTGCAGGGGTCGGAGTTTCCGGCCCCTGCTCCTTTTTGGGCAAATACAGGTTCTTCCGGGAATTTGGTCTGGTCCCCTAAATCTAAATCAGCCCTGTTTTTTTCATTTAGCATACCTTGGTATACTATCTAAAAAATATGAGGGCTTTTTAGATTTAGGAAATCTGAAAATGTGAATCTTTTCTGCTGTTTTTTCCCTCCAGAACACAAACAAAGACCACAGGTAATCATTAATTCCTCTGTCTTTAGTTTCCAAACTGTTATATGATAAGGCCCATGACACTTAAGATTACCACAATAGGAGAGGTTCTCATTGACCTCACACAAACCGTTGTTGACTCAAATTCAATAGTCAATTTTGCAGCCAATCCGGGAGGAGCTCCTGCAAACGTTGCCGTTGCAGCCTCAAGACTGGGCGTTCCAACTGCCTTTATTGGATGCATAGGAAAGGATTCTTTCGGAGAGATTCTCAAAAAAACTTTTTTGGAAAACAACGTTGATATCTCGGGTCTGCAGGAGACAGATAAAGCCAGCACCACAATTGCTGTTGTAACCGTTTCTCCGGACGGAGAAAGAAGTTTCTCATTCTTAAGAAAGCCTGGTGCAGACCTGCTTCTTGATGAAAACAGGGCATATGAAAGCGTAAGAGGAACAGGAATGCTTCATTTCGGAAGTGTAAGCCTTACAGAGCCCTCCAGCAGAAAAACAATCATAAATGTTGTAAAAAAAGCTCGCGGAGACGGAAGCATAATCACATATGACCCGAACTACAGAGCCACACTGTGGAAAGGAGAGGAAGAAGCAAAAAAACAGATGAGAAAAGTACTCCCTCTCTGTGATGTAGTAAAAATCAGTGACGAGGAAACCGAACTTTTAACAGGAAAGAAAACACCTCAGGCAGCAGCATCTGCCCTGATAAAAAAGGGAGTAAGCCTTGTTCTGGTTACACTCGGAAAGAACGGAGCATACTTTAAAACAAAAGACTGTTGTGGAACAGTGTCCGGATACAGCGTAAAAGTTGCAGATACAAACGGAGCCGGAGACACATTTTTCGGAGCGTTCCTCTCACGTCTTGCCATACGTGGGAATCTTGAGAATCTCACAGAAGAAGAACTGAGGAACTATGTTGATTTTGCAAACAAGGCCGCATCCATTACAACAAGTCGCAGAGGAGCCATCCCTGCCATGCCATATCTAAAGGAGTTAATATGATTGACAGGTCCACCTGGGAAGAGGAGTTTTCAAACCGCCTCAGAAAACATGAAGAAGAACTGCGTTATCTGTACTGTGAGCTTTATCACAACGACGTACAGGCCTATGATTACTTCATATCCATGCTTTACAGACTCTGGACAGACAGACCGGAAAGCTTGAAGAAGATTGACAGAGCAAGGGAGGCAGAACCGGATTGGTACAAAGGAAACAGCCTCACCGGTATGCTAATGTATGTAAATGCCTTTGCAGGAAACCTCAATGGAGTCAAGGATCATCTGGATTATGTTGAGGACTGTAAGGTGAACTACCTGCACCTCATGCCCCTTCTGGAAAGTCCTGAAGGCAGAAGCGACGGAGGCTATGCAGTAAGTGACTTCCGCAAGGTCCAGAGCAATCTGGGAACCATGAAAGACTTGAAAAGCCTGGCAACAGAGTGCCACAAAAGAGGCATTTCAGTATGTCTTGATTTTGTCATGAACCACACGAGTGAGGACCATGAATGGGCAAAGCGGGCAAAGGCAGGAGAAAAAGAATACCAGGACCGCTACTTCTTCTATGACAACTGGGATATTCCCAATAGGTTTGAACAGACAGTCCCTCAGGTGTTTCCGGTAACAGCACCGGGAAATTTCTCGTGGTGTGCGGAAGCTTCAAAAGTTGTAATGACCACGTTCTATCCCTACCAGTGGGATCTCAACTACGCAAATCCTGTTGTATTCAACGACATGACAGACAACATGCTCAACCTCTGCAACCATGGGGTAGATATTATCCGTTTGGATGCTGTTCCCTACATCTGGAAGGAGCTGGGAACCAACTGCAGAAACCTGCCTCAGGTTCACAACCTTGTCAGAATGATGCGCATGGTCACCGAGATTGTATGTCCGGGAACGCTTCTGCTCGGAGAAGTTGTCATGGAACCGAGCAAGGTAGTGCCCTACTTCGGCACTGTTGAGAAGCCAGAGTGTCACCTCCTTTACAACGTGACAACCATGGCAACCATATGGCACACAGTAGCCACACAGGATGTGAGACTATTGTCCCATCAGATGCAGCAGGTCTTCTCGCTTCCCAAGGAATACACATTCCTGAACTACCTGCGTTGCCATGACGATATTGGCTGGGGCCTTGACTACGACTTCCTGAGGCAGACAGGCCAGAGCGAGGTACCTCATAAGAAGTTCCTTAATGACTTTCTGACAGGTCGCTGGCCTTCCAGCTTTGCCAGAGGTGAACTCTATAATGACGATCCCCGCTTGGGCGATGCCCGTCTCTGTGGTACCACAGCCTCTCTTTGCGGTGTTGAAGCCGCTCTTGATTCGGACAATAGTGAAGCTCTGGGAAAAGCCATAAGCCTGGACACCATGCTTCATGCCTTCATGTTCACACTGAGTGGAATACCTGTACTCTACAGCGGAGACGAGATTGGACAGGAAAATGATTACTCCTACCATGATAACCCCTTGAAGTCGGCAGACAGCCGTTTCCTTCACAGAGGAGACCTTGATTGGGCAAAAGTTGAGAGAAGAAAGAAACGCGGAACTGTAGAAAACAAGATATTTAAGGGCATTGCGAAGCTTGAGGAAATAAGAGACGCCCACAGGGCCTTTGACTCGACTGCGGACACATGGCTGGAAGAGACCGGCAACCCATCCGTCATAGGAATAGGAAGATACTACAGGGGCGAGAAGATTGTCTCATACTTCAATTTCTCAGACCGGTTGCAGTCAATCTGGCTCCTCAAGCCTGAGAAGTACAAAAACCTTATTACAGGTAAAAAACACAGCCTGCCATATGCGGACATAGAGCCATTCAACTTCAAGTGGTTCAGTGCGGAGGATTTTTGAGATGAATGAAAAACTGATTTTTCTGGATATTGACGGNNGACGGCTGCCTCATCAACTACTACAGGAATAACAAGTAAGTCATGTTACCAGGAAGCCCGGCGGATGAACCACCGGGCTTCCGTTGTGATCTGCCGGCGACCAGCCGCAAAGAAATTGCTCCCCAAACTTCCCACGGGCGGGACGCTATGGTATAATAAGCAGGAAGACGCTTATATAGGAGCTCTTAATCAAGCGGGAAGCGCAGAAAACAGATGGAGGAAAAGCTATGGACAGCAAGCTCATTTTTCTGGATATTGACGGGACACTGACTGAGGCGGGAAGCAATATTCCGCCTGAGAGCGCCCTTGTTGCAGTACGCAAGGCCAGGCAGAACGGACACAAGGTCTTTCTCTGTACAGGAAGAAACCCCGGCATGCTTTCCCCTCTTCTGAAGTACGGCTTTGATGGCGCTGTTGCATGCGGTGGTGGCTATATTTTCACAGAGAATGAGGTTCTCTACGACTGCCCCATGACAGAAGAGCAGAAAAAGCTCGGTATGGAGATTCTTAAAAGAAACGGAGTCTTCAGAACCATTGAAGCCAAGGATCAAACATACGGAGACGAGGATCTGGCAGATTTCCTCGCAGAAGCCTCCGAGGGTAATAGCGAACTCATAAGATGGAGAAAGGCACTGGCGGAGGAGCTGAACATACACAGCATGAGTGAGTACGACGGAAGACCCATTTACAAGATTGTCTTCATGTGCAGGACTCAGGATCAGCTCACTGAAGCAAGAGAGGCTCTTGAAGATGAGTTTAATTTTGTGGTCCAGGATGTGGCAGCACACAACTGCCTTAATGGAGAACTTGTAAACAGGAAATTTGACAAGGGGCGTGGCGTTAGAATTGTTTCTGAATATTTCAAAGTTCCCATTGAGGATACAATTGGTTTCGGAGACAGCATGAATGACCTGGAAATGATTCAGACTGTAGGTGTCAGTGTGTGTATGGATAACGGAAGTCCTCGACTTAAGGAGATAAGCAAGATGGTTTGCCCCTCAGTAACGGAGGACGGACTATTCAAGGCTTTTGAGGAATTAGGGCTGATTTAAGGCCCCTTTTTCCAAATAATTTTTCTTTACTTCCTAGTA
>DBVL01000067.1 GCA_002308475.1 Spirochaetales bacterium UBA1265
ATTGTACTCAGGACTGAAAGAGAAAACTGATAGATGGTGTCCAGTCTCTTGTTCATGAAGCGTACCATATAAGCACAGGCACTTCCTATGGCTATGCAATAGAAGAATGAATATATTGAAGCACCGGGAGAAATAACTACCCCAAGGCCGACCATGGCAGAGGTCAATACTCCAAGTCTCTTTTTTCCACTTAAAGAAGTAACCAGCATGGGAGCAAAACAAACAGGGTATAGAATAAGTACAGGCCCGGAAAAGCTCGAAGAATAGTTAAGAATCAAAAGTGTGGAAACAATAAAGACTACACAGATCGAGATAGTACATATATTCAGTAGGCTGATGTAATGCTTGCTTATGCTTTTTGCAATTCTGAAGAAGGCTATGACTGAAGCAAGGAAGCCTATGATCATGAGAAGCATATCTCCATAAAAATCCCTGAAAGAAAGGCTGGCGTTGTCCGCAAGGACCTTGAGGGTATGTATCTGCTCCTCTTTGATTACTGTGTCTACAGGAATGATCAGTTCTCCTTTGTAGTAAGAAGCAACGACAGGAAGTACATTGGAAGCAGCAAAATCTCTGTAGTATGTAGTCATGACATTGTCATAATGAATGTTTTCAACAAGACAATACTTGACTATTGAAAGGATTGTAGCCGTGGCTGATGAGGAAAGATAATCAGAATAACTGCTGATTGAAGATAGAACAAAATCATCAATATTCGCACTGCTGAGAAGAGTGTCTACATTCTTTATGGTACCTTGAGAATAATTGGAAGAAGAGTCTATTATATCTACTGTCGTATATCCCTGTTTCTGGATTTCTGACAACTCTGCTTCCGAAAAATACCCAAGATCAATTATATGGTGAAGAACTTCGTAGGCTATGGCCATCATCCGGTTTTCGGAAGTATCAACATGGTTTTTGAAGAATTCAAAATTACTCAAGATAGTATCACTGTCTGTAAGACTGAAGGTAAAAACAGGAATAACAGAGTTTCTCGCGCTCTGTATCTTTTCTTCTGTAGCTTTCTCATCTACTACATCTACAGATGTGAAAACGTAGACATTCTCATCCGCTATATATCCTGCCTTCATGGTCTGAAGGTAGTTGTTATATCTGACACCTGTCTGAGAAGTAATGATCATTGAAGATCCAACTGTAACTAATGAAAGCAGAAGGACACTGATAACAATAATTATATTTATTGTAGAAGTATTCTTATTACCTTTTCTCATATGCGTCTATTATCCTCTGTACTATTCTGGATCTTACAGTATCTCTTCCTGTGAATCTTATAAATGTAATCCCTTCTACATCTGAAAGTCTGTTTCCGGCATCTATCAGCCCACTGGACTTTTCATTAGGAAGGTCAATCTGCGTAGTATCTCCTGTGATTATAGCACAGGAATTCTCACCAAGTCTTGTGAGAAACATTTTCATCTGACTAACCGTGGTATTCTGGGCCTCATCAAGAATAATGCAGGAGTTTGTAATACTTCTTCCTCTCATATATGCAAGTGGAGCTATCTCTATCTGACCCGTTTCTTCAAGCCTTTTTACCGTAGATGGTGAAAGCGTAGCTTCCATGCTGTCATACAGAGGTTTGAGATATGGATTAAGTTTCTGGCTGAGGTCTCCAGGAAGAAAACCAAGACTCTCCCCTGCTTCTACAACAGGTCGGGTAAGAATAATCTTATGCTTTCTTCCACTGAGCAGTTCTCCAAGACAGTGACTTACTGCAAGAAATGTCTTCCCAGTCCCAGCAGGACCAACGGCGAACACAACCTGGGAACTGTCCATGGCAGCTATATACTCCTCCTGCTTCGGACTCTTAGGATAAACAGACCTTGTTCCTATGGTAATAATTCTTTTTTTTGACAAAGAAGAAGAATCTTCCTCAGACTCAATGGCCTTGAATTCCATAAGAATCTCAGGTTGAGAAATATCCTCACTGATAGAGGCCAGCCTCTGGAGTCTTGGCAAGATGGAATTGAATGCATCTGAGATCTTTTTGTCCTCTCCGTTGTATTCAATCCTATTTCCTCTGACAGAGAGGGAACATCCTAGAAGTGTTTCAAGATAGTCAATATTAGTATCGTTCGGTCCACAAACAGTTGCAAGGACCTGTGGATTCTCAAAAACAAAACCGGCACTCATATCAATACTCCCATACACTGTTGCTCAATTTATTTTCCCTTTTCAATTCGGGAACAGCATTCCATTTTATAAAAACAGTAACTTCAGGAGCCCAGTATCTCTCTCCGTTTTTTGTTGCTATTGACGCAGAAGCATCAAAATTCAATGTCCAGTCATGCATATAATGCACAAACTGCAAACTGAACTTACTAAGATTAAAGCCCGTTGTTTTTCTTCCATTTCCAAAGAAATCAAAAGACCTGAGCAAATCTTCATACATAAGTTTAAAACTGAAGTTACCATTTTCATCATAGTATCTGTAAAAACTCGAGTTTGTCGATGTTGTTTTAAGCTTCAGGTCAACAAACTCCGAGATTGCAAAATCAAGAGAGAAATCAAATACAAGGGTAGAACCGTACCTGTTGTTGAAGTTTTTCTTATAAGTTGTTGCTACTGAAGAAGAAAAACCTATCCTGTTGTACCAATAGTAAACAGGAGTAAAAGTGTAATCAAGGTGAACGGTAAGTTCATCAGGATCAAAGCTGGTATTCTTGAATGACATGTTTATGTAGTTTTTGTCGAAGCTTAATCCCAAACTCAGATTTTTCAGCTTAAAATCGTTTTCCAGAACAACCTTTTCATTGAATTTCAGTCTCTTGTCTAAGAAATTCAAGGAAAGAGTCTGTACAAATGAGTTTCCACTCCACCCTTCTTTGCTGAAATCATAGGTGTCTGTAATCTTAAAATCATAGTTTACATCTTTCTGATTAAGCTCTAAAGAAGCCTTTCCTTTCTTGAATAAAAGATCATCCTCAAGATAAAGCTGGGTTGAGGCTTTTACGGTGTATACACCTTTTGTGAAGGATACAGTAGGAGTGAGAATCAGATCCAAAGGCTTAAGCTGCTGGTTTATACTGAAAGTAAATGAACTGACAGTTCTTGAAAGCTCAATGCTGTGAGCCTTAAAGTAATCTTTCTCCCACTCCATGGGATAATCAGAAGACACTCCTTCGCTGAGTTTGTAGCGGTATAGATAAATCTGCTGGTTGTACTTTAACCCAACCAGTGGAGAGCTTACATTAAGGTTTGACAGAATCTTCAGATCTTTTGCCTCAGGATTAGTTTTGCTCTCCTCCATTGTGTAAACATATGAAGGTGTAAGAGTTTCAGTAACAGAAAGAATATCCAATGGTGAATTTGCCTTCAGATTCACAGTTCCGTTGACTTTAAGATAAACAGATTGATCCTGTTCAAGTTTATTATTAAGGTAGGTTTTGAGATTGTAATCAAGAGAGACCCCATAGGAATCTTTTTCTGTCTTATCTCCAGGATCTTTTTCAGTATATATGTTGAATGAATCCTCTACAGTTTCTTCATTTTTCTCAAGGGCTCTGTATTCTTCGAGAAATGTGTTTGCTAGAGTATTTGAATAGGTTGTCTTCTGAGCGCTTTCAGTCTCCTTCTTGAAAGAGAACACAGTACCGCTAAGTGTAGCATCAAATTCAGGCAAGACAGTTTTATCTACGGCGTATATATGTTTTGCATTATTCCATTTGAAATCTCTTGAAGTGTTCAAAGTTGTCAGTGTAAAACTCTGGTTAAGGAACTTAAAAGAGGTCTTAAGGTTTGCTTCCCATGTATAAGTAGTCAAGCTTGACTTGTAGGTGGTAGGAACAATAGCAGAAGAACCTAACAGGCTATCAAGCTGAAAAGTTGTGTTTCTGTTATAGAAATCATGTTTAACATTCGGGTCACTCAAATACGGAAGCTTAAGAATTAAATCCGTGTTTCCTTTTTTATACTCAACAGACAAATCCCAAGCGTATCTTAATTTCCCATAATATGAGTACAACGGTTCAGCTTTGTAGGCAAGAACAGCCTTTGCATCCAAAACAAGCGAGTCATCAAGAACCTTGTTGTGGGTATCAATGCCCAAAGACAAACCGTAGTTTTTGTAGGCATCTGCCATAAACACAAAATAACTTGAGCTATCACTTGCCCACTTCTCAAAAGCCGTTTGTTCCTTATTTGAATCCGCCGCCCTATAGATATAACCATCACGAACCATTGAAGAGTCAGATTCACTGAGAAGACTGAGGGCTGACAAAGCTCCGTTGTTATCATTTGAGGAAGAAGAACCAGATGATGGTGTAGACCAAAGAGAAGGGTATCTACCATAAACCTCATAGGTAGTATTCAGAAAAAGGCCCTTAGATCCTGAGACACCTACAGCAGGATTAAATGCAAGCCTTGTGTTTGGATAATAGAAAAAAGGAATCCACAAAACAGGCACTCTTCCAAGCTTGATAGTAGCATTCTTAAAAATGAAATCAGACTCAAGGATAGCTATATTCTTAGCTTCTATGCTCCAGTAGGGATCCTTTTCCATGGTGGAAAGAATGACTCCGTCCATGACTACTGGTCCACCGTCTCCTGAGTAGGAAACCGTTTCTCCATCCAGAAAAAAAGTAATGGTTTTCTTCTCAGAATTTGTCTTTTCTATAGATGACTCTCCATTATAAAGAGTCAAATCAAGAGTATCCCAGTTAAGTATGAGACTGTCACCTGTATAATCACGGACAGAACCTCCAGAGAGGCTTACAGAGCCGGAGGCTATTATCTCTTTATTCTTAGTATCTATAACAACCTTCTCTGCTCTCAGCGTCCTTGTATCTTTATCTGAGGAGCCTGTTGTTGTAACTTCAAGTACAATGCTTCCTTTTACAGTAATCAGAGAACCATCTGCTACAAGGGAGTCTGCATTCAGAATCTTCACTGAATAAGAATCCGCAAAGACAAGCAGACAAGAGAATAATACATGCAAAAGAAGAAACAGCTTCTTCACTTAGGCAAGAATCTCCTTAAGAAAATGACCGGTGTAAGATTCTGGGCAGGCAGCCACTTCTTCAGGAGTCCCCTGGCCCACTATGGTTCCGCCTCCATCTCCACCTTCAGGCCCCATGTCTATAATCCAGTCAGCCTGCTTGATCACATCCAGATTATGTTCTATCAGAACCACCGTATTTCCTGAATCCAC
>DBVL01000100.1:0-3343 GCA_002308475.1 Spirochaetales bacterium UBA1265
CTGGCTGGGCGCAGGTGAACGGACTTAGGGGAAACACCTCACTAGAAAAGAGGATAAACTTTGATCTCTACTATATCCGGAACTGGTCTCCATATCTGGATTTAAAGATTGTGGTCCTCACATTCGTAAAAGGATTTGTTAATAAGAATGCATATTAAAAAAATAATAGTTCTCCTGCTTGTTCTCCTGTTTTCCGTTGTTCCGGCTTTTTGTCTTTCAACTCTCAGGGAAGTTCTTCCTGATCTTTCAGAAGAACAGATACAGAAGCTTCTTGAGGGAGGAACCATAGAGGCTTACACAGTAGGAGGTGAGAAGACCTCGGTTCTTGCCGCTAAAAACTCCATAGCCTACAACATGGCCTTTGNNATGCTTTCTCTCAGGCTTTGGTATCTTTTGTTCCGTACAATGACAAGTTCAAGAATATGTCTGAAGAAGAGGCATATCTGGAGGTTTTCAACACCATGCAGAAGATTTCCAGCGTGGTTGGAATAACCTACAGGTCCCACAAATCGGATGGTGGGCAGGAGGTTCTCTTCTCTGATGCATCCATGCTCTCCTCCTCAAACAAGAATAGCAGGATTCCCGACCCGGTCTATGACAGTGTCTCTGAAAGATCCTCTTCGTATGCCTATCTGAAAGATTCCAGATTCGGTGGAAATGTTTACAAGGTTGAATACTACGCCTATGGCGATGAGATATTTCTGGAAATAACAAACACCAAGACCTTGAAGTACATGGGTTTCTCCTGTGTGTCTGCAAACTCACTTCACATGTATGTGGATGCCTACATGACTGAAGAAGGTATTCTTGTTTACGGACTTGCTGTTGTTTACAATCAGAAACCTACTGTAAATGTTCTAGTCACTTCAGTAGATCTTCCTACAGCTTTTATGAAGAGAATCACATCTCTTAAGAACTGGTTTGTCTCTGCTGTTATCTGATAATCACACTTCCATCATAGTCTGAGTCTATGGTGGGATTGCATCTTTTTATTTTTCTGGTTTTTGCAAACTCGCTGAGGCTCATTTTATCAAGAAGAGATAGATCTTCCGGAGTGTAGGACAGTTCCAATGTGACAGGTTCTCCGCAGTCTCTTACGTAGCAAAGTCCCTGATGAAGCTCCATGAAGCTTCTGATTGCAGGAATGAGCTTGTTGTTGCTTGTTTTCTCAAAAAGGGAAGTAACAAAATCATCCTGGAGAATCCAGATATCCTCTTCTTCACTACGTCCTGTCTGTCTCATCCACTTTGAGAAAAGAGAAAAGAGGTTGCATGCGCTTATGTTCAGGGTTTCAAGTATGCAGTGAATCCACATATCTGCTTCTCCCTTTGTGTAGAAGAGGTTCATGGCTTCAGCAAGCTCTTTTGCAGTCTTTATATCTTCTTCACTGAAAGTCGGGGAACTGACAAGATTCCGCATTATACTTTGGTCTGTAACAAGCTTAAGCTCTTCCTGCCTTTCGTTCAGCTCTGTGCCAGGAAGAAGGGAGAGGACAAAGCAGTCAATATTGCTCGGCTGGAGAGAGACTGCAAAGTCAATTGTGGAGCGAAAGCTCTTAAGAGTATCTCCGGGTAGACCAATAATCACATCCAGCCCGAAAGCAACCCCTTCTTTGGACAGAAGCCCTATTTTCTGGGTGAACAGATCCTTGTCAAAACTTCTGTTTATGTTTTTCAGAACCGCTGGGTCTGAGCTCTGAAGGCCTATCTGAACGGAGCAGTTGAGCCTGGCCAGCAGGGAAGCAAGCTCGGCATCTATCAGTTCAGCCCGTATCTCAAATGTGAAGTGAATGTGCTGAGGAGAGTTCTCAATCAGGAAGGTGAGTATCTCCTTGGCCCGTTTCAGATCAAGGTTGAAAGTGGGATCCAGGACAAAGATCCTGTTTATATCAAACTTGAGAAGATAGAAGAATTTTTTCTTTATTCTTTCAAGAGGAAAGTTTCTTACCTTTCTGTTTCCTCTGCTTTCAAAGCAGAAAGCACAGGTGTAGGGACAACCACGGGTCATCTCCCAGAGAACTGAATCTGTCCGCCTTAACTGATTATCCGCCTGACCTGTAAGGAATACACTTTCAAGTTTCTCCAGATCGGGAAGCTCCGCCTGGACTGTTTGTCTGATTATCTCACCATCAAGGGCCTTTTGAAGAAGCTTGACTGTGGTTATCTCTCCCTCTCCAATTACTGCAAAACTAAGGTAGTCGGGAAAGTCTGTTCTGAAAACAGATGCCTGAGGACCACCTGCAAATATAATTATTTCTTTATCTGCCTCATGAAGAGCTTTTGCAAAACTAACCATCCATTCATAGTTCCAGATATAAACAGNNCCACGGCAACTGGAGAGCGGGAAGCACAGAGTTTTGCTTGCTCAACCGCACTGTATGAGATGTAGTTCTCATAAACTACGGCCTTTACTTCATGGTTTGAGAATTTATGTGTGTTGATTGCAGTTTTTATGCAGAGTGCTCCCAGAGGAAAGCTCATGGTACTGTTTTCAGCAGCACATGAATGAATTTCAATTATTTTTTCCCTTGGTTCCTTTTGAGCTTCTGCCATAACAAGAGTTTCTCACATTGGCAGATTTTGTGCAATTGTGTAGAATCAGATCATGGCTGTCAGAATAATATGTTGTGATATTGACGGAACTCTTGTTACGGATGACAAGAGAATTACTGATGAGAACAGGTTCTGGATAAGGAAGGCTGTAGAAGAGAAGGGCGTGAAGTTCGTTCTTGTTTCAGGACGTCTTCTTCCTGCAATCAGGATGGTCTATGAGGATCTGGGGATAAGCGGTCCGGTCTCAGGCTTCAATGGCTGTGCCCTCTATGATGAGAATGACAGAGTTGTTCTTGAGCACAGAATGAGTAATGAAAACCTCAGGGCCATAATAGACGTGGCAAGAAAGTGTTCCATGGATCTGATTCTATTTGACGGCACCTCTTGGTGTATGGAGAAAAGAGAGGGTTTCACATACAGGCAGAAGAGAGAACTCTACAGGAAAGAGTGCACTCTTGTAGATTTTGATGAATTCTGTAAAACCCGTCAGACAAACAAGGTTGTTACCATGGCAGAGGACAGGAGGGATCTCTTCAGGTTCATAGATGCCCTCTATGAAGCAGGACTTGATGAGCAAAGGGTTTCTTTCTACCTCAGCACCAACTTTCTGGAGATAATGGAAGGGGGTTACTCAAAAGGCACCTCAGTAAAGGATCTCAGTGAGTACTACAAAGTTCCTCTCTCAGATATCATGGCCATAGGAGATGACTATAATGACATTCCTATGCTGGAGATAGCAGGGGTATCTGTGGCTGTGTCAAATGCAGTTCCGGAGGCTCTTTCCTGTGCAA
>DBVL01000100.1:3437-13325 GCA_002308475.1 Spirochaetales bacterium UBA1265
AGAGTGCTACCTTCACACGGTAGAAGTCGCCAGTTCAATCCTGGCAGCGCCTATATGAGCTTTTCAACAGATCTTATAAGTCTGACTCAGAGTTTTGGTAGAGATTGTTCTGCTCTTGAGTTTTCATTTGACGGCTATATCTACAACCCTCTTGATTATGCCTGGGACAACCATAGGTTTTATCTTGAAAACTACGTAAAAGATACAGCATCAGTTCTGTTTCTAGGCATGAACCCTGGTCCATTTGGAATGATGCAGAATGGAATTCCCTTCGGAGAAACCGAAACGGTAAAAACCTACCTTAAATGCACTCAAAAGATTGGAAAGCCTGAAAAGGAACATCCGGGACGGGCGGTACTCGGCCTGGATTGCCCAAAAAGTGAGGTAAGTGGAAAGAGGCTCTGGGGCCTGATGAAGAGCGCTTTTCCTCATGCGTCTGATTTTGCGAAGAAGTACTGTATTTTCAACTATTGTCCGCTTGGCTTCCTGCTTTCAACTCCCACAGCAAAAAACGTTACTCCGGATCATCTCCCATCAGAAGAAAGAAAACGCCTTGAGGAACTCTGTGATAGATATCTTGAACAGGTCATAGACCTTGTTAAGCCTGACTTTCTTATAGGAGTAGGCAAGTATGCTGAAAAGAGACTTCTTCTCAACCCCGCGTCAAAGGGAAGGGTCGTCTCCTCCATAATCCACCCAAGCCCAGGTAACCCGCAGGCCAACAACGGCTGGCAGGAAAAAACAACAGAGAAACTCAGGAGCCTTGGCATATGGAACTGACGGTCAAGGCTTATCCAAAGATAAATATAGGTCTCTATGTCGGGAAGAAGAGAGAAGACGGATACCACGAGATATCTTCCCTGTTTCATCTGGTACGAACCATGCATGATTCCATCACTGTCCGCGTTTTCCCGTCCTCTGTCCCTTTTGTTTCGGTAAAAGGGCTTGAATCCTATGTTGAAGAAAAGAAGTCCACTGTTTACAAGGCAGCCATGGTTTTTCTTGAATACTGCAGGATAAATGCATCTGTCTCCATCTCCGTTGAAAAGAATATTCCAGCTAAGGCAGGTCTTGGAGGAGGTTCTTCAGACGCTGCTTCTGTTTTGCTTGCCATGGATAAACTGTTAAGCACAAAGTTGCCTGTTTCCGCGTTAAGCTCAATGGCCCTTAGTGTTGGCAGTGATGTGCCATTTTTTGTCTATGGGTGCACCCTGGCCTATGTGAGCGGACGGGGTGAGTCAGTAAAGCCATTGAAGGAAAGAAATGACCTTGAATTCTTGATAACTGTTCCCGAAGATAGTGGAATAAGCACCGCCTATGCCTACTCTGTGCTTGACAGCAGAGAGGTTGTTCCGGCTCTTCCTTCCTGTGAGGATCTGTATGAAATGTATCTTGGACCTGTTGATGACTGGAAGTTCAGAAATGACTTTGAGATAATCAATCATATGGAAAACGCCCCGAAAGGAGTTTTTCTCAGTGGAAGTGGAAGCGCAAGATTCACTGTACAAGTTGACTAAAAAAGGCCGGTAACTTACTATTAGTTTCAGTTTTGGGGAATGGTCCAACGGTTAAGACATCGGGTTTTGGCTCCGACGATGGTAGTTCGACTCTACCTTCCCCAGTTGACTATTCTTGGTCTCCTTGTTATAGTCGGTTTGATTTCAATGGTAGTTCCCATGGGGAACGAGAGTAGGAGGAAAATAATGGTTACAGTAAAAGCTACACTCAGAACAGAAGATTTCGGTTCAGCCGGATCAAGAAGACTTGTCCGCAAGGGTTTTGTTCCTGCAGAGATGTACGGAAAAGACGGAAATCTTCATGTTTGTCTGAATGCTCATGACTTTGAGCTCCAGCTCAGAAAGCTTGGAGAAGGTATGAAGTGTGAAGTGGAACTTGATGGAAAGGTCTACAACTGCATCTTCAAAGAGCTCCAGGAAAACGTCATGACCGGAACTCTCATTCACGCAGATTTCCAGATTGTATGAGATTTGTAATCGGATTGGGAAATCCGGGTGAGAAGTACAGTCACACCCGGCATAATGCCGGATTTGATGTAACTGACAGACTTGCAGCGTTTTTTCAGGTGTCTCTGAAAAAGCGCTGTTTGCGTTTATACCGCCGTGCACAAGTTCCCGGAGGCCTTGTGGTTCAACCGCTTACCTATATGAATAAAAGCGGAGAAATAATAAAATATCTTGGAATAGAAGATGTCTCCCAGGTTGCTGTTATCTGTGACAATATGGATCTTGCAGTAGGGGGACTGCGGATAAGAAGAGGTGGAGGCTCCAGTGGACAGAAAGGCCTGGACAGCATTTCTCAGGCTTTAAACAGTCCGGATTTCATAAGAGTATATGTTGGGGTCGGACGGCCTGCTGAAGGGGTTGAGGTTGTTGACCATGTCCTTCAGGTTGAGAAGGATCCTGAGAAGAGCAGGCTGTATGAAGAAAGCCTGAATCTAGCGGCAAAGGCCTGTCAGAGGTTCCTTGAGGGCGCAAGTGTGGAGGAACTGCAACGTGATTTCAATAGAAAGGGAGTTCTTTGACACAGTCACCCTTTTAACTGATTTTAAAGATCCTCTGGATGTTGTTGTAGCTTTTTCCGGAGGCTGTGACTCCTTAGCTCTTCTGATTCTCTGCGCAAAAACACTGGGAAAGGAACATGTTTACCCACTGTATGTGAACCACAGACTCAGAGCTGACTCTGAGCTTGAGGCTGAAATGAGCCTTAACAGGAAAAACTGTGAAAAGCTTGGTTTGTTTCTCACTGTGGCGGATCTTGAGAAGGACAGTGTTTCCTCTCTGGCCTCAGTACGCAAAGGGGGAGTGGAAGATGCTGCCAGAAGTCTGCGTTATTCAGAACTGGAGGTTTTCAGAAAAAAAACAGGATGTAGTTTTATCCTGACAGCTCATCACCAACAGGACCAGGTTGAGACGGTTCTCATGAAGATAATGAGAAAAGCTCCTCTTCCGTCTCTACGTGGAATCAGTGAGAGAACAGGAGTTATCATCCGACCTCTTCTTTCCATGACAAGGGCAGAGCTTGAAGTTTATGTCCGCTCCGAGGGTTTTGCCTGGAGTGATGACAGTACAAATGCTCTTGAGGACTTTGACAGAAACAAGGTGCGCCATAGAGTCATTCCGGCTCTTTCAAAAGTCATGTCAGATTATGAGAGTAGGATCCTTGCCATCAGGGACAAGGCTCTCTCCATGTGTATGAAAGAACTGCCCGAAGGGAATAATCCTGCAAACACAATAAGAGTTGAATCTTTGCTTCGGATGAATGAGATCCAGAGGATGCTTGAAATCTACCGCTGTTGGGACAGTGTTTTTGGCTACAAAAGCATGCCGCAGACACTCTTAGAAAGAATCCAAAGAGCTGTTTCAGAAAAAAAG
This sequence comes from Spirochaetales bacterium UBA1265, assembly GCA_002308475.1. Lineage (GTDB taxonomy): Bacteria > Spirochaetota > Spirochaetia > Sphaerochaetales > Sphaerochaetaceae > UBA1265. The sequence goes on from DBVL01000100.1 coordinate 6,830, forward strand.
AGCGCAAGGATAAGTGCCAACGGAGCCCATGTCAGCATAACGGAATCTCAAATCATTATCACGGATGCTTCAGAAGATGTTTTATTTGAGACCTATAATTCCCCACTTATCCCAGGGCAGAAATTGATCCTGCCTGCTTCCATGTGGTGTGAGCTTTCGGCGGAGGGGAGTTCAACAGATATAAGATTGCCGGGAGAACTTGAATATAAGGTAAGATTTGTAAAGATTGGCGACAGCATTGACCTCAAAGAAGGCAGAAAAACAGTGCTTAAGCTACTTCAGGACATGAAGATACCATCTGCTTTGAGACTCCGCGTGCCCCTTATCTGTGACAGCGATGGAGTATGTGCTGTTGCAGGAGAGCTTTATGGCGGAAGAAACCGGGTAGCGTTGAGATATCTTGGAGCAAAGGACACTGTATATGTGAAGTTCGGCGTCTGACTTGTCTAGTTACTTTAAAATAGTTATATTTTTACAGAGGTTATATAAATGGAAGATGAAATCAAAAAAGATGACAAGATAAATAACGAAGAGCCTCTCAAGGAAGAACCTGTACAGCCGGAACAGCCGGAAGAGCAGGAAAAGAAGCCTGAGAAAAAACCTTCAAAGGGAGACGACTACTGGCACCCCAGAGATGCTTCTTTTGAGCCCGGAAGAAACCGTACTAATGGTTCCGGTTCAAATACTAACGGTCCAAAGCAGGGCCCGGAAGGAAACGGAGGCTTTTCTCCTTTTGGTTCGCCTAAAAACAGGATTGGTCTGGGCATTTTCGCAGCCATTCTGCTTATGTTCATGTTCACTATTTTCTCTTCAAGAAACACAAGTACTGAAGTGTCCTACAGTGTTTTCAAAGATGCTGTTTCAAAAGGTGTGATTGAAAGCGTAGATATCAAGGCAGATTCGGTTATCTATTTCTCAACCGGTGGGAATGACTACAAAGCAAGAATCCCAATGAAGGACACCACTCTTCTCTCATTTTTGGAGGAGAACGGAGTCTCAATCAAGAGCAGTGAGCAGGATATTTCCATTCTTGCTGTTTTCCTTGAACTGCTTCCTTGGGTACTCATTATTGGTTTCTACGTCATGCTCATGAGAAGCGCTTCAGGTGGTGGACAGCTCATGCAGTTCGGTAAGAGCCATGCAAAGCAGTTTACTGATAAGGATGTGAAGATAAAGTTCAAAGATGTAGCAGGACAGAAGGAAGCTAAATATGAACTTGAAGAGGTTGTTGAGTTCCTTAAGAACCCAAAACGCTTTAACGAGATAGGCGCCAAGATTCCCCGCGGTGTTCTGCTTGTAGGACCTCCTGGAACAGGTAAAACATTGCTTGCTAAAGCGATTGCGGGAGAAGCTAATGTCCCATTTTATTATATAAGTGGTTCCGATTTCGTTGAATTATTCGTTGGTGTTGGTGCATCACGTGTTCGTGATATGTTTAAAGAAGCTAAAAGAAATGCTCCATGNNTTCCGGTTCTGACTTTGTTGAGATGTTTGTTGGTATGGGTGCTGCAAGAGTCAGAGATCTTTTCGATCAGGGCAGAAAGCATTCACCGTGCATTCTCTTCATAGATGAAATAGATGCTGTTGGAAGATCCAGAGGAAGTGGCCTTGGTGGCGGACATGACGAGAGAGAACAGACATTAAACCAGATTCTGGTAGAGATGGATGGTTTTGAAACCACCTCGGGTGTTATTGTCATTGCAGCTACAAACAGAGCAGATGTTCTTGACCCGGCACTTCTCAGACCAGGACGTTTTGACAGACAGGTTGCTATTACTCTTCCGGATATTCAGGAAAGAGAGGACATTCTCAAAATCCATGCAGCCAAGGTCAAGCTTGATGGCAGTGTGGATCTCAGAAGGATAGCCCGTGCTACTCCTGGAGCAAGTGGAGCAGACCTTGCAAACCTGGTCAATGAAGCAGCTCTCTTTGCCACAAGAGCCAAGAGAAAGAATGTAATCATGGAAGACTTTGAGCAGGCCAGAGACAAGATGGTCCTTGGTGTGGCAAAGAAGAGCCATGTCATGAAAGATGAGGATAAGAGAATGACAGCCTACCATGAGGCAGGTCATGCCCTTCTTTACTACTATCTGCCGGATATTGATCCGCTTTACAAGGTTACCATCATCCCTCACGGAAACGCTGGCGGTGTTACCATGGGGCTTCCTGAAAATGATGTAAACTATTACAAGAAGAGTACTCTTCTCAGCCATATTACCATGGCCATGGGCGGATATGTGGCAGAAGAGATTATAAACGGGCAGACTTCAACGGGTCCCAGTTCTGATATAAAGCAGGGAACAGAGATTGCAAGACGCATGGTGACTGAGTGGGGCATGAGTGATCTTGGCTTCATTTCCCTCGGTAGTGAGGATGAACCTCTCTTCCTCGGACGCGAGATAGCTACCCATAAGGATTTCTCTGAGTACACTGCGGAAAAGATAGACAAGGAAGTCCAGAAGATTCTCGCTGGCTGTCTTGCAGAAGCCAGAAGAATTCTCAAGGAGCATAAGAATCAGCTGGATAAACTTGCTGAAGAGCTCATAGCCAAGGAAACACTTGATGATTCTGATGTCCGTGCTCTTCTCGGATTCGAGGCCATAGGTCCGAAGAATACAGATTTAACTGATTAAGGTAGAGGATATGGTAGACTCTGCTCACAAAAGAAATTTCTGCATTATTGCACATATAGACCACGGGAAAAGTACCCTTGCCGACAGATTCATAGAGAAGGCCAGACTTGTCACTTCCCGTGGTCCTGCGCAAACCCAGATCCTTGATAACATGGATATAGAGCGTGAGCGTGGAATCACTATCAAAAGCCAGGCGGTCACTGTTCCGTATGTAGCCAAAAACGGAGAGCAGTATGAGCTGAATCTGGTAGATACTCCGGGTCATGTTGACTTCTCATACGAGGTATCAAGGGCCATTTCCTCCTGTGAGGGGGCACTGCTTCTTATTGACGCCTCTCAGGGTGTGGAGGCTCAGACTCTGGCAAACCTCTACATGGCTGTGGAACACGGACTGGAGATTATTCCTGTAATCAACAAGATAGACCTGGCTAGTGCGGACATACCTTCCTGCCTGAGTCAGATAGATAAGGATCTGGGCCTTGATTCATCAATGACCGTCCAGGTCAGTGCAAAGACTGGCTTAGGTGTAGATGACCTTTATGAGGCTATTGTAAACCTCATACCACCTCCGGTAGGAAAGACAGAAGAGCCTCTCAAGGCCCTCATTTTTGACAGCCACTATGACCCATACAGGGGTGTTATAGTTCATTTCCGTATCTTTGAAGGCTCTGTCTCCGAAGGTCAGGAAATAATGTTCATGAACAGCAAGGCTGTCTATAAGGTTGAAGAGGTTGGAATCTTCCAGCTGGATCTGATAAGGACCAAAACCCTCAGCGCCGGAGATGTTGGGTACTTTATAGCCGGAATCAAAACAATAGGAGATATAAGGGTTGGAGACACCGTAACCATAGCCTCCAGACCCGCAGCTGCTCCCTGTGAAGGCTTCAAGGAAGTAAAACCTGTGGTTTTCTCCTCAATCTATCCTGTAGATTCAAATGACTACGAGGAACTGCTGGATGCAATTGAGCGCCTGAAACTGAATGACGCTTCTCTTGTATATGAAAAAGACAGCAGTGCTGCCCTTGGGCAGGGCTTTAGGTGTGGTTTTCTGGGTCTTCTTCATCTGGAAGTGGTTCAGGAGAGAATAGAGCGTGAGTTTGATCTTTCAATAGTCTTTACTTCTCCCTCTGTAAGGTATCTTATCCACATGAAGAACGGAGAGGAACTCTACATTGATAATCCTATGGACTATCCTGAGCCAATGAGGATTGACTATGCGGAGGAGCCGTACATCAGAGCCAGTATCATTTCTCCAGCCACTTACCTTGGCGTGATAATCAGTCTCTGTCTTGAAAAGCGTGGAATCCAGACATCTCTGTCATATATTGATGAAAAGAGGGTTGAACTGGTCTATGAGATGCCTCTCAGTGAGGTCCTCTTTGAGTTCTATGACAGACTGAAATCCATCTCCAGAGGCTATGCTTCATTTGACTACGAGGTAACAGGTTATAAGAGAACAGATCTTGTCCGTATGGATATTCTTGTAAACGGGGAGCCGGTTGACGCTTTGAGCCAACTGGTCTTCAGACAGGGTGCCGTTCAGCGCGGCAGACAGATCTGTGAAAGGCTTCAGACGGAAATTCCTCGTCAACAGTTTAAAATTCCTATCCAAGCTGCAATTGGTGGTAATATAATAGCACGTGAGACAATAAATGCTTACAGGAAAGATGTTACTGCCAAGTGTTATGGTGGAGACATAACCCGTAAGCGAAAGCTTCTTGAAAAACAGAAAGAAGGAAAGAAGAGAATGAAGCTTGTGGGAAATGTTGAGATTCCTCAGCGTGCTTTCCTTGCTGTTCTCAAGAGCAACGACGAGGAAAGATAATGGAGAAGATTACCGAGTATACATTCAGAAACGGTGAGTATTCATTTTCCATTCTGAACCTTGGGGCTCATATCTCATCTCTCTGTGTTCCTGATAGAGACGGAAAGGTTGAGAATGTGGTCCTGACTTATCCTGATTGGAAAAGCAACCCTGAGGCTCTGCTTGCTGGAAAGGCCTGTCTGAATTTCATAGTCGGACGTTTTGCAAACAGAATAAGCGGACCTTCGTTCACCCTTGGCGGAAAGAAGTACACATTCAAGCCTGATAAGGGAGATGTCATGTGTCACTGTGGGGAAAATAATTTTGCCCACAGGTTCTGGGAAGTGAGAAAGATTGATAACGGTTTTCTCTGCCATCTGAGGGTTCATGAGGCTGAGGATGGTTTCCCTGGCACCATGGACACCTGGGTTAAATACACCATGACCAGCGGTGGAAACTTCACCATACATTACAAGGCTCTCTGTTCGGAAGACTGCCCTGTGAACCTGACAAGCCATGCATACTTCAATCTCAGCGGAGATTTCACCAAGGATATTTTAAAGGAAAGGGCTGTCTTTGATTCCGACTCTCTGGCCGCCCTGGATTCCCGCAAGGTTCCGACTGGAGAGATTATGAAAACTGCCGGTACCTGCTTTGATTTCTCATTTGAGCATGAGATTGGAGACAGGATAGAAGAAGCCGGAGGTTATGATCATCCGTATACTGTAAGAAGGGACTTTGGTAAGAGCCGTGGCTACACTCATTTTGCAAGAATAAGCGACCCGGACAGTGGAAGAGTCATGGACTGTTATACAGACCTGCCTTCCTTCCAGTTCTATACAGCCAACACACTTGCAAAGGCAAATCTGGGATACGGGAATCATCAGGCTCTTTGTCTTGAAACGCAGTTCTATCCTGATACTCCAAATATAAAGAGCTTTCCATCCTGCACGGTAAAAGGTGGTCAGATATTTGAAAGCTCTACAACATACAGTTTTTCAACAGATAAATAATTGGGGGAGGGAAGATGGAAGTCAGAATTATTGGAATCACCGGTGGAACCGGAAGCGGAAAATCAACGGTTGTCCGCAAAATAGGCGAGGTCTGTCCTGATTTCATAATCATAGAGCAGGATAACTACTACCGCAGCGCATCTTTTGTCAACAATTCCAATATTACAGCAGTCAACTTTGACCGCCCGGATGCTTTTGAAACAGATCTTCTGCTCAGTCATCTTCAGGATCTGAAGAATGGAAAGGCCATAGAGATGCCTCAGTATGACTTTGTCAGACATGTCCGCAAGCAGGAGACTGTCCATGTTGAACCGGCTCCCTTGATTATCCTTGATGGCCTCATGGTCCTTTACAGCCCTGAGATAAGAAAGCTCCTCGACCTGAAGATATTTGTTGATACCCCGGCAGACATTCGCTTTATTAGGCGCCTTGAGCGCGATATCAAAGAGCGTGGTCGTACCATGGAATCCGTCATAAAACAGTATATTGAGGTTGTAAGGCCAGGACATATGGAGTTCATTGAGCCTACAAAGGCATACGCTGATCTGATTATCCCGGAGGGAGGCTACAATGAGAAAGCCATGTCTGTGCTTATCTCATTTGTCACCCATATAAACGAATAGGTTTCATTTCTTCTTTATATAATGGCGTCTGTACACGGTGTAAGGTTCTTTTAGTGCTTTAAAGGTGAAGTACTCAGGTATTTCATCAGGGACTCCCATAAACAGCCTGTTGCATCTGAGTATGCGGGCCAGCCCCAGGACGGTGCCCTTGATTATGCCATGTTTCATGACTGCCTGTTCAAAGTAAGATGAGCAGGTGGGCGTGTAAATGCAGTTTCCTCCAAGAGCGGGGGAAATGTGTTTTTTGTAAAAACGTACCGGAAGAAGATATATTCTCTTTACAAGACCTGCCTTCATGAGTTAAAAATAAATGCCTGACGAGATTCTTTCAAGCGTTATGGCTGTTGGTGTTTGACTTTTACGGGTCAAATGGTATATATTAAGTCAGTTATTGAGTTTCTTTTGGAGGAATAATATGGCAGG
>DBVL01000100.1:13336-15915 GCA_002308475.1 Spirochaetales bacterium UBA1265
ACGCCAAACGTGGCGGAGAAAAGATCCTAACAAGCCGCTGGGGTGGTCAGATAAAGACTAAGTCTGTATTTGAGAATGGCAAGCTTCACCACCTTGCTTATTGCACAAAGACAGGCAACACAGCCCGCAAGCCAAAGGATTTGATGTAATTCATAACAGAAGGCCCGTATTCATACGGGTTTTTTGTTTTTATGGGTCTTTTAGAAGTTTTTTGTAATTTAATATCTGTTCGGTTGTTTTAGTTCTATGAGGCAATTGAAAGGTTGCATCCCTATTATTAATGATTATCAGGAGGAATAATACGTGAAGCGTTTTTCTAAAATTCTCTTACTTGGTTTAATCCTTATCGTTGCAGTGAGCTGTTCAGTTACAAGTGCAGAAAAAGGAGATATAAAGGAAGTAAAGGTTCCTGTACCTACAGTTCAGGAAAAGGCTGAAACTCCGACTGCTGCTCCAGCTCCAGCTCCGGCTCCAGCTCCGGCTCCAGCTCCAGTTGCAGAGGCTGCCCCAGAAGAGATTGCAATTGTTGAAGATACTGCAAAAATCTGGGAAAAGCAGATTGGAAAAGAATATCTGATTATTGCTGCTTATGATAATGTGGCATATGTAATGGTTCCCTCAGTGGTAACTGATGAAGATTTAGATGCCTTTATCAGTGTTGTAGCAGAAGACTTCGGTCCTGTCCTTGAGGGAGTTGTAGTTACAGGATCAGAGATTGCAGACTACGAGATTAGAGGTCTTTCAAAAGAAAGTGCTACAGTAGGAATGCAGATTCTTGACCTGTACTTTGATCATTATGTTGCATTAGCCAGCGGTGAAAAAGACACTCAGAATACAAGAATCAGTTTTGGCGAAGATGGTGCACTTATCTACACCATGTATGCTAACGATCAGGAAGTAAACTGTACCTTCTATCAGGGACATGCATATGTTTCCTTCCCGGAAGATGTGACTCTTGAAAACCTGCTTCTTGTCAGAGATGCTCTTCTTTCCACATACGGCAGTTACCTTGAAGGAACAACAGTGGACTATGTGAAAGAAGGTCTTCTTATTGTCACATATCCAGAGTCTGTTGATTATTCAGAAATTGTTACCTTCATTTCTGCATCAAAGGCAGATGTTCCTGTTCTCTCAGTCATACTGCCACATGAGAAAGAAACTACTGCTATTGAAGTTGCTACTGCTCCTGCAGAGACAACAACTGTCAAGGAAGTGGCGGAAAAGGTAGTGGAAACTGTCAAAGAAACAGCTGCAACGGCTGCAGAAACAGTTAAAGAGACAGCACAGAAGGTTGTTGAAGTTGCTTCTTCAATAGAGCTTCCTCAGCAGGTTGATGCAAAGAGATCCGGTGCACTTTCTGTGATTCTTATCATAATCATAGTTCTGCTTGTTGCTGCTTGTGCTTATTACTTCCTTGTTTATAGAAAGAAGAAATAAGACAGACAATTGAGAAGAGGTCTGTGTCTTGCAGACCTCTTTTTTTAAAATTCAAATTGAGGTCTTCAATGAAGCGTAATTCTATTCTTTCAGTTTTTCTGTTGATTCTGATTGTTTTTGTCGGCTGTTCATCCGTGGAAGTGAAAGCTCCTGAACCGGTTTCTGTCCCCGTTTCTGAACCAACGGCAGTAATAGTAGAGGAAGTGCCTGAGGTTTTTGAACGAGTATATGAGATGGACGGCTACGTGCTGAAAATCTCAGCTTCTGAGGATGAGGTTGTTGTTTCCTATCCTTCTATTATTCTTTCAGAAGTCATCAGAACTGTTTCAGATGCTATTGTTTCAGATTTCAGAATTCTTGAAAAAGCAACTGTAAAACAGGAGACAGAGGGTTCTGTTGTTCTTACGGGACTAACTCTTGAAGATGTGAAGAATCTTACAGTATTTCTTGATTATAGGCTTGGAGACTACATTCTTCTTGCTTCTGATTCTTCCTATTCCGCTACTACAAATCTTACGGTTCTTGAAGATTTATCTGTTGTGTACACAATCAGTACAGAAGCAGGGAATCTTTCTCTCACTTTTGGCTCAGATTTCATCCGGGCCGGTTTTCCGGAACAGCTCTCAGAAGATGAAAAACAGTTTCTTGTTTCCTATCTTTCAGATGCTCTGAATCTGAGTTTTGATGATGAGAACAAGGCTGCTCTTGAACAGAGGCTTTCATTATCTGAGATTTTGTCTGCTGTTTCGGCTTTTGATGCAGAAGCCGCTGAATATGCTTCAACCATCACAGTTGCTTCTGAGCCTGTTATAGAGGAAGTAATTGTTTCTGTTCCTGAACCGGAACCAGAGCCCGAATCTGCCCCTGTTCCTGTAGCAGAAGCGGTTTCAAAGGCAATAGAATCAGCTAAGCAGATTGCAGAAGAGAGTGTGGAAGAAGTAGGGACCTGGTTCTCTGCAAATCCCATGATTGTCATTCTCAGTGTAGTAGGCTTTTGCATACTTCTTGGTGTTCTTTACTACTTTACAGTACACAGGCTAAAGAACAAGAAAAAATAAGTTGAAATACACAAGTTCATGCAGAACGCCAATTTTTGGGGTTCAAATAGTGGAAAAATCGTAAGCGGTGATTAAATCCGCCCT
>DBVL01000114.1:0-180 GCA_002308475.1 Spirochaetales bacterium UBA1265
ACACTTGCAGTGGTAGCACTCCGAGCCGTGTGTGTGGCTGTGGTGGACGTACTCGTAGCAGCAACTGGAGCTTTCATCTATTATGTACTTGTTCACAAGGCCCTGACGAATGAACCTGTCAAGCTGACGGTAGATGGTTGCGCTACCAACCGGCGTGTCTGTGCCTCTGAAATGTTCGTA
>DBVL01000114.1:260-437 GCA_002308475.1 Spirochaetales bacterium UBA1265
TAATTTGAAAATGAAAATCATTTTCATTTTAGGAATAATAGTTGTTTTGTCAAGGGCAGTTTGATTTTTATGGATTTTTGAACTCCTATGGTGCAGAATTCTGAGTATGAAAAGTTTAGTTGTTTATTATTCATTAGGAGAAAAAGGCAACACCAGAGTTGTTGCCGAAAAGATTGC
>DBVL01000114.1:568-9772 GCA_002308475.1 Spirochaetales bacterium UBA1265
CATCCGAAAATGAAGGTTTTGAATCTGAACTACTCAGAGTATGACGTTATCTACCTGGGGTTCCCTATCTGGTACAGGACGTATCCAAGGCTGGTTGCTTCCTTTGTGGATGTAGCGGATCTTAAGGATAAGGTTGTCAGACCCTTCTGCACAAATGAGGAAGGGGCCTTCGGGATTGCGGATTTTGAGCTTTCAGCTGCAGTGAAGATGAAGGGTGGCAGGCTTGAGAAAGGACTTGCTGTAAAGAGTTTCAATGTGGCAAGTTGTGATGAAGAACTGAGAAACTGGATTGGCTAAGATCAGGTTTGCCATAGTCGGCTCAGGGTGGAGATCTCTGTTCTATGTCCGTTTGGCTAAGCGGTATCCGGATTTGTTTGATCTGGTGGGCTTGCTCTGCAGATCGGAGGAAAAGGCTCTTTCCATCTCAGGTGAGTATTCAATAAGAACCTTTCTGAATGAGAGAGATGTTCTGGCCCTTAAGCCTGACTTTCTGGTTGTTGCTGTCAATAAGGCCTCAATAGCACAGGTGAGTCTGCACTTCATGCGTGAGGGTGTGCCTGTTGTCTGTGAGACTCCTGCTGCGCTGACAGAGGAGGATCTGGATCAGATTTGGAGGGAGCACGGTAACGGGGGCAGGATTCTTGTATCTGAACAGTACCCATATCTGCCTGAAATGAAGGAAATCTCAAAAGCCCTGAATGATGGAATAATTGGAGAGAGGTCATCTCTGTATCTTTCCCGGGCTCATGAGTACCACGCCTTCTCTCTTATGAGGGCTTTTTTAGGTGTGAACAGTAGTGAGGCTTTTTCCGTTAGAGCTGTGACTCAGACTTCTTATGTGGCTAGAACCAGGGACAGATACCATACGTATGAGGATGGGGCTTTAAAGAGTTCTTCAAGAACCTCAGCGTACATAGCTTTTGATAACGGTAAAACCTGTCTTTATGATTTTGAGGGAGAGGAGTACCATAGTGCAATCCGTGGTTACTCAATCCGTATTGGTGGGGAGAGAGGTGAGTTCAGAGATGGGACTTTTACATTTCTGGATGAGAACAATCAGGTGAAGAAACTGTATACAAGCTCTAGGAGCTCTGGGATTGCTGAGGATGAGGAAGCAATTAGAGCTGTTCTTGAGAAGGCTTCTTTTCTTTTTTCTGAGAAAAAGGCAGGGAAAGAGGAGAAAGGGCTTTTGTCTTGTGCTTTACAGGATTCGTACAGCGCCATTCTTTTACGCCAGGCAGCTGAAACAGGCCAGATAATAAAAACTCAGATAAAAGGATGGAATAATATATGAAGGAAAGCGTTTCAATTATAGTAGCATGTGCTCTGATTGCGGTTCTTGTCCCTATAGCCTTTTATGTTTTTTTGAAAAAGAGATACCGGATCACCAGTCAGCCATTCTGGGCCGGTGTCATAGCCTTTGTTGTCTTTGCTCTCGTCCTGGAGCGTCTGGCTCTTGCTGTTCTTCATGGCACTGATTTATGGGCACGGCTTCTTGCCACTCCTTTGAAGGCGGTGGCCCTTGCTGGTCTTATTGCTGGTGTATTTGAGGAAACGGGGTGTCTTATCTCTATGAAGATTTCTGATTTACTGCAAAAAAGAGAGGAGAGAGAGGAAGAGGAAAGACTCAATAGCGTTTCAGCTAAGGTCAAGAGTGAGATTATGGTAGTGGAGCATGAAAGAAACCACGCTCTTCTCCATGGGCTTGGTCATGGCACGGCTGTTGTGGTTATCTTTGTAGTAACCATGATCCTGAATCTGGTTTACGCATTTAGAGGAGCTTCTTTTTTCACTGCCACTGCAGATCCCATAGACAGTATTGCTTCTGAGACAATTATTAAGGCCATGACAAGCATGCAGGGCTTTCATGCCGTGGATTTCATCTATTCTCTGATTGAGGAACTGGCAGCTCTCGGTATACATATATCTCTTGCGGTAATGGTTTGGATTTCCATGAAGGGTTCCTGGTTCAGGCTGTTTTTCCCTCTTTCCATCTTCCTCCATGCTTTTACAGATGTTCTGGTAGAGGTTCTTGTTGAATCCGGACTCTCACCTTTCATGTGTGTGGTTTTCTTTGTGACCGTTTCTCTCACCATAGTCCAGTTCACACTCATAGTCTGGGGCAGGATCAAGATAGGGACTGTTCTTAAGGCTGTTCAGAAGGTGTCAGAACAAGAAGAATAAGAGATATGTTGTTTTCTGATACGATTGAAGCTTTGACTTTTTCCCAGCGTAGGATTCTCAGAGAAAATGAGATGGACATGAATCTCTGGGGAGGAGTGACGCTGAAGGATATATGGCCTGTTGACTGTGACCTCTGCTCAAAGACAGAGGTCAACAAGGCTTATAACAAGGTTATTTCAAAGATAGAAGCAATGAGAGCAGAGTGTGCAGACTATTCTTGCTTTGACAGTGGAGACTACAGGAGGGAAGAGGTCCGGATCACAGAGGATTTTCCTGCTCCTCAGAAGATTATGGGACGCTGTCCCTGTCCTAAGGAGGGGGAACTGACCAGGTGCTGTAATCTGAGAACACTGGATGCAGTCCAACAATGCGCCTTTGGCTGTGCCTACTGCAGTATCCAGAGTTTTTACAGTAAGAACCATATAAAGGTGGTTGGAAATCTGGAGAACTATCTGGAGAATCTTGTTCTTGAGGAAGGTGTGTGGCATATAGGANNATAGGAACAGGGCAGAGCTCTGACTCTCTGTTCTTTGGAGATGATTATGGGACTCTTACTGCCTTAAGCGCGTTTGCGAGAAAACATCCTGAGATGGTGATAGAACTGAAGACAAAGAGTTCCCGCACTGACTGGATAAGGCCTGATATACCGAAAAACATGGTTGCAACCTGGTCCATAAATGCCAAAACCATAGTTGAAAAAGAGGAGCATTTGACTTCTTCCTCTGAAAAAAGAATAGAAAGTGCCGTCAAGGCTTCCGAGAACGGTATACTTGTTGGCTTTCATGTGCACCCTATGGTCTATTTTAAGGGGTGGAAGGAAGAGTACGCCTCTCTGGTGAAGCTCCTTTGCTCTTCTGTGAATCCTGAAATGGTGGTTATGGTAGGGCCGGGAACTTTAACATTCACAAAGCAGAACCTTAAGGTTTTGAGAGAAGGTGGTAGACGCACATTAGTTACGAAGATTCCTTTGACTCCCGCTGCTGGAAAGTATTCATATCCGCTGGAAACGAAGAAGGAGATGTTCTCATATCTTTATTCTCTTTTTCCGGATGAGTGGAAGAAAAAGGTGTTCTTTTATCTCTGTATGGAAGACCCGTCTTTATGGAAACCTTGTCTTGGAAGAGAATACAGTTGTAATGCTGATTTTGATAAGGATATGAGGAACAATTATCTTTATAAAACAGGTGCTTTACGATAGAATTACCAGTTATGAAAAGAAATGATGCTAAGCAGGTATTTGATATTCCTGTGTACAATACCATTTTCCCGTTTCTTCTGAAGAGAAGAAGCGACTCTCTTGTTTACCACAGTTTTGAACTTGATGTGACTGACACACTCGAGTACATAAGAAAGTTCAACGCCTCAAAGCCTGATTTCAGGCTCCGTTTCTTCTACGTGTTTTGTGCAGCTATCATGAGGACCTTTGTTGAGAGGCCTGAGCTCAACCGTTTTATAGCGGCCAAAAGATACTGGCAGCGTAACGAGCTGTCCATGAACTTTGTAGTCAAAGAAAAGATGACAGACGATGCTCCGGAAACCAGCAATCCTCTGTACTTCAAGCCGGAGATGACATTGATGGATTATGCAAAGATCATTGATGACTATATAAACAGATCAAAGGAAGATAGTGAAGATAACTCAACAGATAGTCTTATAAAGCTTCTCCTCCATGTTCCTTACTGGGTTGTCTCATCAATTGTCAAACTTTTGGGATTTGCAGACAGGAGAGGAATACTTCCTCAGTTTATTAGGGATGCCGATGGACTTCATACCTCAGTTTTTGTTTCCAATCTCGGCTCAATTGGTATAGAGGGGAGCAGTCCTCATCATCATCTCTACGAGTGGGGTACAACTTCCCTGTTTGTTACCCTTGGTGCTCTGGAGAGGGCGAGGGTCTTCGGAGATGACGGAAAGCTTGTTTCCTGCAGGTATAAGGTGCAGGTTGGTTTTACTGTGGATGAACGTATAACCAGCGGTTTCTACTTCATAAAGAGTGTTAAGCATTTCCAGAATTTGATAGAGCATCCTGAGCTTCTTGAGAAGGCTCCTGAGCTTCCGCCTCCTGTTCTTACAAAGAAAGAGTACAGGAAAAAGCTAAAGGCTTCAAAGAAGATTCATTCTTGAAAGCAGTACTGCCAGGCCTGCGCTGCAGGCTGTCTCAGTGCGTAGTACTCTGCTTCCGAGTAGCATGGGTGAGTATTTTTCTTTTATGAACAGGTCTCTTTCTCTGTCACTCCAGCCACGCTCAGGGCCTATGGCAAGGACTGCCGGAGAGGAAATGGTTGCTGAGCTGAGAGGCACAGAGCCTCTTATGTTGTCCAGAAGAATATGTGTGGCAGCCTTTGGAGCAAGGGCTATGGCTTGGGAGACATTTTCCGCAAACAGTACTTCAGGAAGTCCTGCGTGTGCACTCTGCATGGCTCCATCCAAAAGATAGTCCTTGTATTCTCCGGATTTGTAGATATTGCTCTGAGCGTAGGATTTCTCACTCGTGTCTGTTCCAGTGAGAATGATTGTTGAGCAGCCAAGAGAAACCGCTTCCCTAAGTATGCGTTTCATGCATATGGGGCGAACCTGGGCTATGATCATGGTCACAGGATAGAGGTTGGGGACACTCTCTGGCTTGTATGAAAACCTGATCTCTGTGCCAGTTATCTCTTCTATGGTTGCAAGACCTTCAGATTTGTTCAGGACCCCGGCTTTGAAAGTGTCTCCTTCCTTGAGTTTCAGTACTCCTGTTATGTGCTTGGCTCTGTAGTCTGAGAGAGGTAGTGTTTCTGTTTCCTTTTCAAAGAGGACTATGTTCATCTTTCCTCCAGGAGAACGGTGGCCATGGCCATGACCGCATCTGAACTTCCAAGCTCTCCAAGTATGTGCTCGGCTGTCTTTGCTTTTATTCCTATACAGCTCTCATCCAGATCCAGAGCCTCTGAGAGGCTTTCTTTCATCAGTGGAATATAGGAGGCGAGTTTTGGAGACTGTAGAACCACTGTTGTGTCAAAGTTCACTATATCCAGGTCTCTTTCCCTAATCAGGTCATTTGTCATACGCAGGAGCACACGAGAGTCTATATCTTTATAAGTGGGATCTGTGTCAGGAAAGTATGTTCCTATATCTGACAGTCCGGCAGCTCCCAGAAGCGCATCTATCATGGCGTGAATCAGCGCGTCTCCATCTGAGTGTGCCACAGCACCTTTTGTGCTTTCTATCTCAACTCCGCCCAGAATAAGGGGTTTTCCTTCTTCAAGTCTGTGTAGGTCCCAACCGTTTCCAATTCTCATCTGTACTTCTCCATATCTTCAGGGAATGTGATCTTTGTGTTTGCTGCCTCTCCTGGTACAACATGAACACATCCTCCGTATTCGGTAAAGAGGCTTGTGTCATCAGTGAAGTCTCTTCCTTCTTTTGCGGCTTTTTCATGAGATAGAAGAATCTCACCCAATTTAAAAACCTGAGGAGTCTGCAGGAACACTGTTTTCTCTCTGTCTATGTAGGATTTGATTACAGAGTCTTCCACCACGGCAAGGGTGTCTTTTCCCTTCAGGGCAGGGACTGCGGCTCCGTAAGCTGAGGCGGCTTTAAGACAGGATTGAACCAGAGAAGTAGAAACAAAGGGTCTTGCTCCGTCATGAATGCTTACAAGTATGTTCTTATCCTGTACACAATCATTTAGCTTTCTCAGACCGTTCAGTACGGATTCCCTTCTTGTCTTTCCTCCAGGAGTGAAGAAAAGCGGTATGGAGGCAGGAAGGCCTTCAAGGGCTTTCTTTGTCTGTTCCAGTGTTCCTTCCTTGTATGTGACAACAACAGCCTTAAGGCCTTCTGTGCTCACAAATGGAAGGGCTGCATGAAAAAGGACGCTTTTTCCGTTTATTAGATGAAACTCTTTCTTGCCGTTTTTAAAGCGCATTGAGGAACCGGCAGAAGTCAGAACCAGTGCGTGAAAAAGGCTGTTCATTTCTCAAGATGGCTGAAGATGGTTTTCTCTATCTCTTCAGGATCCTTGCTCAGTGTGAATGAGCACTCGTCTATAAGAATTCCGAGAGCGCTGTCATAGAGCTTTCTTTCCTGAACAGGCAGCTCCTTGATCTTGCTTCTGTGGTAGAGACCCTGGACCACCTTCACTATGGATTCAATGCTTCCTTCCTTCACAAGTTCCACATTTATCTGGTATCTGGCCTTCCAGTCCACATTCAGAGGTTCGTACTTATCTGAAATGCTTTTTAAGGCTTTCTCGGCTTTTGCCGGGTCTACGAGAGCTCTTATTCCGGATTCTTTTGCTTTAGCAACAGGAATGCTTACAGTCATATCCGAAACAGCTATGTATATGACATAGAAGAGGAGTTTTTCACCTCTGAGTTCCCTCTCTCTTATGTCTTTGATGATTCCTACTCCCTGAAGGGGGTATACAACATGCTGTCCAATTGAAAAATCTGTTTCTTCCTGAGCCATGGCCCTATTGTATCACAAAAAACGCTCAGAAACAAGAAACGTAAGAAATACGGTATGGTCACTGTCACGTTGTTTGGGTATTATGAAGCACATGACAGAAAACAATTCTAACAGAAAATGCGGTGTGCTTCTGCACCCGTGTTCTTTCCCATCTCCATATGGAATAGGGGACCTTGGTTCTGAAGCCAGAACCACACTTGATCGCCTCGCAGGCGCGGGAGTGAAACTATGGCAGATCCTTCCGTTGGGTCCTACAGGTTACGGAAACTCTCCGTATGCGTCTCTTTCCTGCTTTGCGGGTAATGAATACCTTATAGATCTCCGTCAGATTGACGGCTTTACTGCCCCAGAAGACAGTGACTATGAGAATAGAAGTCAAAGGGTTGATTACGGCAAGGTCTATGAAAACAAGTTCCAGTTGCTCAAAGTGGCAGCAAGAGCCTTTCTTGAGAAAAACTCAGGAAGCAGGGACTATCTGGCCTTCTGTGCTGATAATTCCTGGTGGCTTGATGACTATGCTCTCTACCGCGCCCTCTCTGACAGGTTCAATGACACGAGATGGTTCTTTTGGGAAGAGCCAATCAGAAAGAGAAATGCCGCTGCAGTAAAAAAGTATACAAAACTTCTTGAGCAGGAGATCAGGCTCTACAAGGCCCTTCAGTTCTTATTCCACAGCCAGTGGGAGAGTCTTCATAGCTATGCTGCCTCTCTTGGTATGAAGATAGTTGGAGACATGCCTATCTTCTGTGCAGGGGATAGTGTGGATGTCTGGACGAACAGAAAGCTTTTCAAGCTTGATCCTAATGGTATGCAGACTGCCGGAGCCGGTGTTCCGCCAGATGCCTTCTCTCCAACCGGTCAGTACTGGGGAAACCCCGTCTACAACTGGAAAGAGCACGAGAAGGATGACTACAGCTGGTTCAGAAAACGTGTGGAGATGACCCTGAAAATGGTTGATATTCTTAGAATAGACCATTTCAGAGGCTTTGAGTCTTACTGGGAGGTTCCCGCAGGCTCTGAGACAGCTCAGGCCGGCAAGTGGATGCCAGGTCCTGGCATGAAAATGCTCAAGCACTTCAAGGGGATGGAGATAATAGCTGAGGATCTGGGAATAATCACACCTGAGGTTGAGAAACTTCTTGAAGATTCAGGCTTCCCTGGGATGAAGATAGTCCAGTTTGCCTTTGATCTGAGTTCCGGACGCTTGAATACTGAGAACGCTTACCTTCCGCACAACTACATGAGAAACTGTGTGGCCTACACTGGAACTCATGACAATGAGACAACCCGTGGCTGGTACAACAGGCAGTCTGATGAGTACAAGGACATCCTGAGGCGCTACTTCCAGTGTCCTGATGAGGAGATAGTATGGCAGATGATGAGATCTCTCATCTCAAGTTCCGCCAACTACGTGATCTTCCCGCTTCAGGACCTGATGGGGCTGGACAACAGTGCCAGAATGAATGCCCCTTCTACAGTGGGCAGCAGTAACTGGTCCTGGAGGTTTGATCCATCTCTTCTGACTGACGGAATCCTGAACAGGCTGAGAGAATACATAAGCCTTTACGGAAGATAAAATAAATAAAACCAGGTCGCTGTGATGAAGCAACCTGGTTTTTTCTTTTAGCTGTACAGAACTATTACTCTGCAATCAGCATGGTCTTCGGATCGAGACATACTCCAGTCGGTTTTGGGATGTCTGAAGAGTGATCTTTGACAACGGTCATGATTACACGACTCTTCTCGTCGTTATAATGCATACCGATAAGGACATCTATGAGATCTCTCTTGAGAGTGTTCGGAATACCGAAGTCATCAAAAACAACATCCGGCATGACAGGAGAAACCGTGAACCAGATTTCCACATTCATTTCTTCAGCAAATTCTTTGAGCTTGCGGACGTCTTCCTCAGTGGCAACAGTAAGCTTGTAACCGTCAAAGAAGAGTGCGTCTGCCTTGAATGAGCCCTGGTTGATCAGAGTCTTGAGGCTGGCCAGAATCTTGTCAATAGAAGCGTTTTCTTGAGAGAAGTTCATAAGAACACGGTTTGTTCTGATTTTCTCATATACGTCTACAGCACTGTCCATGCTCTTGAAGTCTGTAATCTCCTTAAAGACTTCCTTGTACCATCCCATAATATGCTCAAGGTTGGCACCGAAAGAAACATGTACAATATTCTCATCCTGAAGGATGCGGTCTATAGCAATATGAACAAGACAGGCTGTCTTACCCATTCCGTGTCTTGAAGCGATAACTCCCAGATTTCCTCTGCCGAGACCTCCGTTTATAGAGTCCTCTAATATTCTTATAGGGCTTTTGCTGATAAGCTCATTAACTTCCATTAAATCCTCCGTCCAAGAATGAAGAGTGGAGAAAAGTCAGACTGCCGCGCAGAAGATTCGCCAACGGCGACGCAGGTGGCGACAGCCAACTCCGTATAACGATGCTTCATTATAGCATCTATTTCATTCATGGTAATAGTCGAAATAATTATTTCTTCTTTTCCTTAGCTTCTTTCTCTGCAGCCTTCTTCTTCAGCTCCTCTCCAAGGGAGGTTGGAACCTTAGC
>DBVL01000114.1:9856-9978 GCA_002308475.1 Spirochaetales bacterium UBA1265
TTGTCCTCAGTAGAGGAGATGATCATACCTCTTCTCTGGTTGACTGTACCGAAGATAGCTCCCTGGAACTCAGAAGGACCTTCAATCTCTACCTTCATAATCGGCTCAAGGATAGCAGGCTT
>DBVL01000114.1:9989-12574 GCA_002308475.1 Spirochaetales bacterium UBA1265
TCTGAAGAGTCAACCGGATGCCATGCACCATCGTTCACAACACACTTTACACCGACAATAGGGAAGCCGAGCTGCGGACCTTTCTTCATGGCTGTCTGGAAGCCCTTATCACAGGAAGGAATGTATTCGGTAGGAATGGCACCTCCCTTGACCTCACTTGCAAACTCGTAGTCCTTGACTTCCTCGTCTGAACCGGGAGCAGCAATAATGGGCTCAATATAACCAGCGACTCTTGCGAACTGACCGCTACCACCTGTCTGCTTCTTGTGGGTGAAGTTGAACTCTGCTTTCTCTGTGATGGCTTCTCTGTAAGCAACCTCAGGCTGACCTACCTCTACCTCACACTTGTACTCTCTTCTCATTCTCTCAACGTAGACATCCAGATGGAGCTCTCCCATACCTTTGATGATGGTCTGGTTGCTCTCAGGATCCACATAGCACTGGAATGTGGGGTCTTCCTTCATGAAGCGGTTGACTGCCTTACTCATGTTATCCTGGCTCTTCTTGTCCTTTGGATAGATGGCAAGACTGATGACAGGGTTTGGAACATACATGGATGTCATGGCGTAGTTGACCTTTCCACCGCAGAATGTATCTCCGCTTGCGCAGTCAATTCCGAAGAGAGCTGCTATATCTCCACAGCTTGCTTCCTGGATATCTTCCATCTCTGAAGCGTGCATCTTGATAAGACGACCTACCTTGAACTTCTTCTTTGTTCTTGTATTGATCAGCTCATCTCCCTTCTTCAGGCAACCTTCATAAATACGAATGTATGTGAGCTGACCGTACTGACCGTCTTCAAGCTTGAATGCAAGAATGACAGGATCCCTGTTCGGGTCTGACTGAAGAACAACTTCTCTTTCATTGTCATTCAGGTCAAGGGCTCTGTTCTCAACATCTGTCGGATCCGGGAGGTACTTTGTAACACCGTCAAGAAGGGGCTGGATACCCTTGTTCTTGTGGGCAGAACCACAGTAGACAGGGCAGAGCTGAAGGGAGAGGGTTCCCTTTCTGATAGCCTTCTCAACCTTTTCAATATCCGGCTCCTCACCTTCAAGAAGCTGTTCCATGAGATCATCATCAAAGTTTCCGGCTTCTTCAAGAAGAATCTGGCGGCGCTCAAGAGCTTCATCTACAAGGTGAGCAGGAACTTCTTCCTCTCTGACTATATCTCCGTTGGGACCATCAAAGTAGAGGGCCTTCATCCTGAGGAGGTCTACAACACCTTCAAGCTTATCCTCAAGGCCGATTGGGATCTCAACCATGACGGCGTTCAGCTTAAGCTTCTCCCTCATCTGTTCTACAACATGGTAGGGGTTTGCACCGGTTCTGTCGCACTTGTTGATGAATGCAATACGTGGAACTCTGTAGCGGTTCATCTGGCGGTCAACAGTAATACTCTGGCTCTGAACACCACCGACTGAACACAGGACAAGAATAGCTCCGTCAAGAACACGCAGGGATCTTTCAACCTCAACTGTGAAGTCAACGTGGCCCGGAGTGTCTATAACATTGATATCATAGCCCTTCCATGTAACGCTTGTTGCGGCACTTGCAATTGTGATTCCTCTTTCTCTTTCGAGTTCCATGCTGTCCATGGTTGCACCGACTCCGTCCTTTCCGTGGACCTCGTGGATGGCATGGATCTTGTTGCAGTAGTAGAGGATTCTCTCACTGAGAGTTGTCTTTCCAGAATCAATATGGGCACTGATTCCAATGTTTCTCATTTTTTCGAGTTGTGTCATCTTTTAAACCTTCTGTTTAAACAATAAATAAATAAAATCCAAAATCCGTTGAAAACTAACAAAAAAAGCTAAAGAGTTCAATAACCATACCCCTCATTTTTTTCCTATAGTTGTTTGTACTTTTCTTTTTATGCCATAAATCATTATAATTGTTCAGAATCACACCGGTCCTTACAGGGGTCGGAATCTAACTATGGTGGCATATATGATAGATGTAAGAAACCTTCATCCGCTGGAAGTGAAAGTCCTCAGATATGCGGAAAAAGACGCAGATCTGACAAGTGACAAGATAATAGAGGCTTTAGGCTACAAGGTTGGCCAGTGCAATCAGGCCTTCTCATGGCTCAGTGCCAAAGGCGCCCTGGCTGAGATAAGCAGAAGAACAGTGGTTATGTATGAACTGACTGAACTTGGAAAGCTTCAGGCAGAGCAGGGAACTCCTGCCATGCGTATCTTCAACCTCCTCAAAGGTGGAAAGCAGATGGAACTGCCTGCCATCAGAGAGGCATTGAGCCTTGAGCAGAGTGACATAGGTTCCGCATACGGTGCCCTTTCAAAGGCAGGAATCTGTTCCATGACAGAGGACAAGAAGGCTTTTCTCAAGACAGAAGAAATGCCGGAAGTTCTGAAAGCAACAGATGAGCTTTTGAAGAAGGGTCTGAACGGAGACTTGGAAGAGGATTCTCTTACAGAGGCTGAAAAGGCCCTTATGGCTCAGATTTCCAGAAAAAGAGGCTCAACCGGCTCCCCTTACAAGGTAAGTGAGAGGGAAGAGGTTGTATACCGTATAACAGAGGTTGGTCTTGAGGCCAAGAAGGCTGTTCTGGAAGCAAATATAAC
>DBVL01000114.1:12667-19568 GCA_002308475.1 Spirochaetales bacterium UBA1265
AGACACAACCCCTACGGAAACTACATTCAGTGGGTTAAGGACAAGCTTACCTCTCTTGGATTTGAGGAATTTGACGGTCCACTGGTGGAGAACGAGTTCTGGAATGGAGATGCACTGTTCATGCCTCAGTTCCACAGCGCAAGAGATATTCATGATGTCTACTATGTTAAGGATCCTGTGCATTGCAAACAGATAGAGGAGCCCTGGCTTACAAACGTGGCAAGAGCCCATGAGAACGGTGGAGACACAGGTTCAAGAGGCTGGAGCTACAAGTTTGACCATGAGTTTACAAGACGCCAGGTCCTCAGAAGCCAGGGAACTGTTCTCAGTGCCCATCAGCTTACAAAGTGCAAGAAGCCCGGCAAGTACTTTGGAGTAGTAAGATGCTTCAGATATGATGAGGTAGATGCCACACATGGAGCAGACTTCTACCAGACAGAAGGTATAGTCATAGGAAAAGACGCAAACCTGAAGGAACTTCTGGGTCTGTTGAAGATGTTTGCCACTGAGATAGCAGGAGCTACGGACTACAAGTACGTTCCAGGCTACTTCCCGTTCACCGAACCCTCAATTGAGATTCACATAAAGCATCCGAAGCTTGGATGGTTTGAGCTTGGTGGTTCCGGGATCTTCCGCCCTGAGGTTACAAAGGCCCTCGGTGTTGATGAGCCGGTTCTTGCCTGGGGTCTTGGAATAGACCGTATGGCTCTTATGAATCTGGGGCTGAGTGACATAAGAGATCTCTTCACTCCGGAGATTGAAAGTGTAAGAACAAGGAGGGGAAACTGATGCCTAAGTTTGAAACATCTGAAAAAACATTCTATGACCTTCTCGGTCGCAGATGCTCTGATGAGGAGCTTGAGAGAATCTTCCCCCGTGCAAAGGCAGAGCTGGATGATCATGATACTGAAAACCATATACTGAAGATTGAGCTGAATGACACCAACCGTCCTGACCTCTGGTCAGCCATGGGACTGGCCCGTCTTCTCAAGACATATGAGAATCCGGAGAACGCAAAGGCCTATGACTTTTTCTCATCCTCTGAGTTCACTGCAGACAACAAGGGCCGTGAGCTTCATGTAGGAGAGAAGGTAAAGGAAGTGAGACAGTACAGCTGTGGCTTTGTGGCAACAGGTAAGACTGTGGATGATGAGATTCTGAAAACCCTTATCCAGAGTCAGGAGAAGCTTTGCTGGAACTTTGGTAGAAAGAGAAGATCCATAGCCATGGGTATATACCGCAATGATCTGATCAACTATCCCATACACTACGACGGAGCAGATCCGGATAAGACACACTTTGTCCCGCTTCACATGGAAGAGGACCTCTCATTGAGGGAGATTCTTGAGAAGCACCCAAAGGGACAGGAGTTTGGATACATAATCAAGGACGCTCCTGTTTATCCGTATCTTTTTGATGACAAGGGAAACACTCTTTCCATGCCTCCTGTAATCAACAGTGCCTATGTTGGAGCCGTTGAGGTTGGAGACAGCAACCTGTTTGTTGAGATGTCTGGTCCGGGACTTAGAGATATTCTTCTCTGTGCTTCAATCATGGCCTGTGATATGGCAGATATGGGGTTCAGCATTGAGCCTGTGAAGGTTGTTTATCCGTACGAGACTGAGTTTGGAAAGGAGATAACTGTTCCTTACTACTTCCAGGAACCGGCAAGCTGCACACTGGAAGATATAAAGCATGTTCTCGGAGAGGATATCTCTGCAGATGAGGCTCAGGAAGCTCTCATGAGAATGGGCGTCTACAGTGTTGTTGAAGGCTCACGCATCTTCATAACCTGTCCTGAGTACAGAAATGACTTCTTGCATCCGGTAGATGTAGTGGAAGATGTAATGATTGGTTACGGGCTTGAGAACTTTGAGCCTGAGATTCCGAAAGATTTCACAATAGGACGCCTTTCTCCTGCAGAAGAGTTCGGAAGAAAGGTCAAAGATATAATGGTAGGTCTTGGCTTCCAGGAGATGATGTACAACTATCTGGGAAGCAAGAGAGAGTATGCGGACAACATGAACATCTCTACTGATGGCATGATCTTCATAGCAAATCCCATGAGTGAGAACTATGAGGTAGTGCGTCCTTCAGTTCTTCCATCCCTTCTTGAGAGTGAAGGCTCGTCCCAGCACGCAGTCTACCCGCACAGGATTTTTGAGGTAGGTAAGACAGCACATCTGGACAGCTCTGATAACAGCGGTACAGTTACCAGAAACACTCTGGGCTTCATGCTTGCTGACAATCAGGCCGGCTTTAATGATGTGAACAGTCTTGTGAACACACTCATGTACTTCTTGAAGAAAGAGTACACGCTCAGGTCCCCTGGTGAAGATGGCAGGTTCATCCCTGGCCGCTGCGCTGAGATAGTTGTGGATAATCAGAAGGTTGGTGTTTTTGGAGAGGTCCATCCTCAGGTTCTTGAGAACTGGGGCTGTGCTGTTCCCGCTGTTGTCTGCGAGATTGACCTGGACTGTATCTGTAATGACTGATAAAAAGGCTTTTTACCTGGACGCACTGCGTCTCATGCTGAATTCCCGCTGTTTTGAGGAAAAGACAGAAGAGCTTTTCAAGGCCGGTCTCATTCACGGCACAACCCACCTGGCCAACGGTCAGGAGGCTTGCCAGGCCGGTCTCTGTCTTGCTCTGGATGATGATGACTGGATAGTACCTACCCACAGATGTCATGGCTTCACCATCTGTAAGGGTTCAGACCCAAGGGCCATGTTCGCAGAGATGTTCGGTTCTTCTCACGGTCTGGCAAAGGGACTTGGCGGAAGCATGCACATGCCGGATAAAGAGGTCTGCAACCTTGGCTCATCAGCTGTTGTTGGAAGTGGTGTGCCTCTTGCGGCAGGAATAGCCTTTTATTTCAAGAGAAATGGAATAAACAACATAAGCGTTGCCATCTTCGGTGATGGAGCCACTTCCCGCGGTTCGGTCCATGAGACCATGAACCTGGCTTCCATTTGGAAGCTTCCCGTACTCTTTTTCTGTGAGAACAACCTCTACGGAATGAGCGCTTCCTCATCAGAGATGATAAGCATAAAGCGTATCTCAGACAGGGCCGCCTCATACTCCATGCCCGGAGTTACGGTGGATGGGAACAATGTCCTAGAGGTTTATGAGGCATGCAAGAAGGCTGTCACATGTATAAAAGAAGGTAACGGTCCGTACTTTATAGAGGCTCTGACCTACAGAACCAAGGGTCACTCCAAGAGTGACCGCCGTCTTTACAGAAGTGCTGAAGAAGAGGCTTTCTGGGAGAAAAAAGACCCCATAAGGAACTTTGAGAGTTTTCTGATCAAGGAAGGCTTTTTTACTGAAGAGGAGATAAGAGAAGAGGAAGAGAGGAGCAGAGCCGGAATAGAAGCTTGTGCCAGAGTTGCTCTCTCTGAAGCCTCTGACTGCCTGACTGAAGAAGAGGCTATGGCACTTGTATATGCCGGGGAGGAAGCATGACAACAAGAGAAGCTATCAGAAAAGCCATGGCAGATTCCATGAGGGAAGACAAGAATGTGGTTCTCCTTGGGGAAGATGTAGGTGTCTACGGTGGTTGCTTCAAGGTCACTGAAGAGCTTGTGAAAGAATTTCCTGATCAGGTCATAAACACTCCGGTTTCTGAGGAAGGCTTTACCGGTCTTGCTGTAGGCGCTGCCATGATGGGTTTAAGACCCATAGTGGAAATAATGTACGCAGACTTCTTCACACTTATATTTGACCCGATTGTAAACCACGCGGCAAAGGTGCACTTCATGAGTGGAGGAGCTTTCAACTGCCCCATAGTTGTACGTCTTCCTGAAGGTAGTGGTACCGGTCACGGAGCCCAGCACACCCAGAGCCCTGAAGCTCTGTTCATGAACAGTAACGGTCTTAAGATGGTTGCTCCTTCCTGTCCGTCAGATGCCTACCACCTGCTGCGTGCTGCCATAAAGGATAATAACCCTGTGCTTTTCTTCGAGCATAAGCTTCTTTATGGAAATGATGGTGAGATTTCTGAGGAAAAGCTTCCTATAGGAAAGGCTAAAACAATAAGAGATGGGGGAGATCTGACAATCATCGCATACTCCCATGCAGTGACAACCGCAATCAGTGCGGCAGAGATACTGGATGGACAGGGAATAGACTCAACTGTAATAGACCTCTGCACTCTCAAGCCTCTGGATACAGAGACCATCTTCAACTCTGTGAGAAAGACAGGGCGTGTGATTATAATCCAGGATCCTGCAGCCTTTGGCGGAATAGCCTCAGAAGTCTGTTCCATGATTGTCACCGACAAGGAGAGCTTTGCCTCTCTTAAGGCTTCTCCTGTCATCTGCGGTGGAAAAAATACACCGGTTCCGTTCTCAAAGGACCTTGAGACCAAAGTCATTCCATCTGTGGATGAGTGTGTAATGGCAGCTCTGAAACTTTTCTGATAACAAGCTTTGTATTCATTCTCCTCTTTTGTTGTTATATTTAATGTATAGAGGTGATTATATGGCCAGAATCAAATCCGCTTGGGAAATAGCGCTTGAAAAGACAAAAGATATAGTCCTGGATGAGGAAAAGTACAAGGCAGAGACTCTTGAAAAGGAGGGCATGGCCTTGGCCGGAGCCTTCCTGAATGACTTGGAACAGAGTCCTGAGGTTCTTCAAAGTAAGCTCAGCAAGTACAGTGATGAAGACTATGAAACTGTAAGAAAGGGAATGGTCAGGACCATTTTTTCGAATATTGTCCTTCCTAAGGACAACAGTTACCAGTTGCGCTTCGAGAGAACAACTGTGCTCACTTCGCTTGCAGACCCTACAGGGCAGGCTGTCCAGATCATGAACCAGATAGGTAGTTTCTTTGAGCAGTTTCTTGCTGCAAGGGAAGACTTTGGAAAGCAGATGGAAGAGCAGTTCAGGCAGGCCATGGAGCAGAATCCAGACAGGGCAAACGCTGCCCAGTACGCCAAGCTTGTGGAGCAGAACGTTAAGAGAATGGAAGACCAGTACAACGGAGCCCTTGAGACTACCAGAGAGAACCTGCATCAGATTTTCGGTTGCTGAAAGGATACCTAGATGGAAAAACTATACTACAAAGACCCATACATGAAGGAAGCAGAGACAACTGTTGTCTCCGTCTCCTCAAATGATACGAACACTTTTGTCACTCTCAAAGAGGATCTGTTCTACCCAGAAGGTGGAGGGCAGTGTGGAGATACTGGTTTTCTGAACTCCTTCAAGGTTCTGGATACTAAAAAAGGTCCTGATGGAGAGAGTGTTCTCTATCTGGAAAAAGAAGCAGAGAAGCTGATAAGTGTGAATGACACTGTGGTGCAGAAACTTGACTGGGAGCACAGGTACAAGTTCATGAAGATGCACACAGCCCAGCACCTTTTGAGCGGACTGTTGTTCAACCTGTTCAGGATAGGAACTGTGGCAGTTCACCTTGGTGAGCAGTACCTGACAATTGAGACAGACAGGGAAAGAATAGACAGTGAGATGGTTCATGAGCTTGTTCTTGCCGCAAACAGGGCAATCTGGGAATCTCACAGGATAAGAGGCATTCAAATGAGCCATGAGGAGGCTGAAGCTCTTAATCTGAGGCGCTCTATAAAAGTTGAAGGGCAGGTGAGAATAGTTGAGATAGAGGGAATAGACCGCATAGCCTGTGGTGGTGTTCATGTGGATAAGACTTCAGAGATAGGTCTTATCACTGCCATAGGTCATGAGCAGATCAGAGGACATGAGAGAATCTACTTCAACTGCTCGGAAAAAGCTCTTGAGGGAGCCTTGAGAGCTGAGAGTCAGGATGCTAAGCTCTGTGCTCTTCTTAGCTGTAAGACGGAGGAAACAGTGCAGAAGGTGGCCTCTCTTCAGAGTGAACTGACAAAGACAAAGGCTCTTCTTGCCCTCTCTGAGATTAAAAACGCAGAGACTGAGTTCAGGGATAACAGAGGGAGTGATGTGGTTGTTCTGGATACAAAGCTTCCTGTAGACCGCTTCAGAGGCCTTGGGGAGAAGGAAGAGGATATTTGCCTCTGTGTCATGAATTCAGAGGGTGAGAAGTGCTCTTGGATAATAATTCTTAAGGGTAAGTATTCCATGGATATGAAGGCCTTTCTTTCTAAATGCGGAGCCCGTGGTGGCGGAAGAGCTCCTGTTTATCAGGGGATGATAGAGAAGGATAAAAAGGATGAGATGAAGAGACTTTTTATGGAAGATATGCAAAAAATGAATATTCTTTCATAAAAATGAATAAAAGAAGTTGACAAGCCTTTGAGACACCGAATAAGATACATTTGATTCTTAAACAGGAGGAGAAAACTTATGGCAAGAAACGGTTACAGTTATTATTATTACTATTGCGTCTCAGTTTCTTCCAGAGTTTCGAACGTCCTGTAAGGTTCAGTTTATTTAGAACATTACGGCCCGGTAGAAACCGGGTCGTTTTTTTTGTTGAAAAATAACATTTAAGGGGTTATGAAATGAAAAAACTGATGATTGTAGTGCTGGTAGTACTTCTGCTGTTTACAAGCCTGGTCTCCTGTTCTAAGGAAAAGGCAGAAAAAGATGTCTTTACTGTAGGTATCTGTCAGTTTGTCCAGCACACTGCACTGGATGCAGCAACACAGGGCTTTAAAGATGCTCTGAAAGAAGTTTTCGGAGACAAGGTTGTCTTTGATGAGCAGAATGCTTCAGGTGAGATTCCGAACTGCTCAACCATTGTAAACTCACTGGTTTCAAAGAATGTTGATCTGATCATGGCCAACGCTACTCCTGCTCTTCAGGCTGCAGCTTCTGCCACAAACACCATTCCTGTTCTGGGCACTTCAGTAACCCACTATGCTCCAGCTCTTGATATAGATAACTGGACAGGAACAGTTGGAACAAACGTAAGCGGAACAAGTGACCTTGCTCCTCTTGATGA
>DBVL01000123.1:0-3240 GCA_002308475.1 Spirochaetales bacterium UBA1265
ATGGGTAGACAGGCCAGAATCAGCGCTCAGCGTTTTACTACAGAGACAATATTCGGTCAATGGTGTAGCGTTGTTTTATAACCGATACAAGAGGAGGTTTGAATAGTATGGGTATTATTCAAAGAATCAGAAAGGACATTGATTTCCACAGAGATGAGTTGATACGCCAGATTGATGTCCTGCTGGTGTTGTACATGGTTGCCTACTCGGTAACCACAAGTCTCAATGGTTCCAATAAATACTGCAACTTTATTGCGGCGTTGTTCATGCTATTTGCTGTATTGTACTGTTTTCTTGACTGCAGAAGCCTTGTCAGTGTTTTTTCGGTCTCATATCTTCTGTTTGTTATATATAGTTTCCTGACTGTTCTATGGTCCCCTTTGAAGGATATTACTCTTGAAACATCCATAACTTTTGCAAAACTCCTGCTGATAAGCATTCTCATGTATAACTATCTGGATTCCCAGGGGAAAAAAGAACTGGTGCTCAGGGGTTTTGTTATTTCCGGCTTGATTGTATGTTTCTATATTATTCTGTTCTATGGTCCCAAGGAATACCTGATGGGTATCAGAAACAACAATAGAATGGGTTGGGACATTGTATCTATTAATCAGGGTTCTTTGTTTCTGATGACAGATGCCCTGATTTGCTTCTGGTTTGTGTTTTTCAGAAAGAGGTGGTGGGATATTGTTCCTGCGCTGATGTTCATTTTTGTTGCAATAGGAATGGGCAGCAGGGCTGCAATTCTTGTTTTTGCAGTGGGTCTGTTTGTTCTGCTGTTTCTTTGCAGCAAGGGAAAGTGGAGAATTGTTATACCTGTTCTGATGATTGCCGCTGGTTTTATCGGGTTTAAACTGCTTTCACTTCCGGCTTTCGGAGTACTTCATGACAGGCTTGAATCATTTTTAAAAGTGTTCACTGACAGAAGTCAGGCTGACGGATCAACTACTGTCCGAATTGATATGCTGGGATGGGGATTGAAACAGTTCCTGAAAACTCCGGTATTCGGGCTCGGAATACAGACAGGTGGCGTTGTTATGGCTGAGTACAACACTCCGCTGGATATCTTCCATAATCTCTATGTAGAACTGCTTTCAGGTGGCGGAATTGTTGGTTTTTCTCTATATTTCTTCCTCTGGATATATCCGTTTGTAAAACTAATCAAACCGGCTCTCAAAGGTATGGATGATGCCGTTATTTCAATTGTGTTGATTGCAGTAATGGCATCGGGTTTTGTTTTCGGAAGTGAATATACGGAGAAGCCTGTTGCTGTTGTACTGTGCTATATATTCCTAACTGTTGCTAATTATAAGAGGAAGCAGATATGAAAAAAGCACTGATTACCGGCGTGACGGGACAGGACGGCTCCTATCTCTCTGAGTTTCTCCTTGAAAAAGGCTATGATGTCCACGGAATCATAAGAAGATCCAGCGTGGATTTCAGGGAGCGTATTGCCCATCTTGAAGGGGAGAAGAATTTTCACCTTCATTACGGAGATATGTCTGACTCAATGAGTCTGCTGAAGATTGTTTCCGCAGTAAGACCTGATGAGATTTACAATCTTGCTGCACAGAGCCATGTTCAGGTGAGCTTTGATGTTCCGGAATTCACCGCGGATGTTGACGCAACAGGTGTATTGAGGATACTGGAAGCTGTACGTATCTGCGGTCTTGAGAAGACCTGCCGCATTTATCAGGCCTCCACATCTGAACTGTATGGAAAAGTTGAGGAAGTTCCGCAGAACGAAATGACCCCGTTTCATCCTTACTCTCCTTATGCAGTGGCAAAGCAGTACGGTTTCTGGATTACAAGAGAGTACAGGGAAGCATACGGTATGTTCTGCTGCTCAGGCATCCTGTTCAACCATGAGAGTGAAAGACGCGGGGAGACCTTTGTTACAAGAAAGATAACCCTTGCAGCATCAAGAATTGCCCAGGGAAAACAGGATAAGCTGTATCTGGGAAACCTTTCTTCTCTCAGAGACTGGGGTTATGCCAAGGATTATGTTGAGTGTATGTGGCTCATTCTCCAGAATGACAAGCCCGATGACTATGTAATTGCAACAGGCGTCCAGCACTCGGTCAGGGAGTTTGCAACTCTTGCCTTCCACTATGTAGGAATAGAACTTGAATGGAAGGGCGAAGGAATAGAAGAGAAGGGAATTGACAAGGCAACGGGAAAGATTCTTGTTGAAGTCAGTCCGGCCTTTTACAGACCTACGGATGTTGTGAATCTGCTGGGAGATCCGTCAAAGGCAAAAAGGGAACTGGGCTGGAATCCGGTTCAGACAAGTTTTGAGGAACTTGTAAAACTGATGGTTGATCATGATATGAAGAAGGTTGCCGTTGAGAGAGCTGAAGAGCATATCAGGACAAACCTTGCAGAGTATCTTGAGAAGGGCCTTGTCAAATGATGGATGCTAAGGCAAAGATTTTTGTGGCCGGCCACAACGGAATGGTGGGCTCGGCCATAGTAAGAGAGTTGAAGAGACAAGGTTATGACAACCTTGTTCTCAGAACTCATAAGGAACTGGACCTTACAAGACAGGATGAGGTTGAGGCCTTCTTTGAAAAGGAAAAGCCGGAGTATGTATTTCTTGCCGCTGCAAAGGTGGGCGGTATTATGGGAAATGCAAAGGCCAAGGCTGATTTCATGTATATCAACATGATTCTTGAGATGAACGTTATCCACAGTGCATGGAAAAACGGCTGCAAAAAACTTGAGTTTCTGGGCTCTTCCTGTATTTATCCCAAGTTTGCTCCCCAGCCCATGCCCGAGTCCTGTCTCCTTACATCCTCTTTGGAGCCTACAAATGAGGCTTACGCACTGGCAAAGATAAGCGGGCTCAGGTACTGCGAGTATCTCAACACCCAGTACGGGACGGATTATATAAGTGTCATGCCGACCAACCTCTATGGTCCTAATGACAACTACCATCCGGAGCACAGTCACGTACTTCCTGCACTGATCAGAAGATTCCATGAAGCAAAGATTTCAGGACTTGAATCCGTTACTTGCTGGGGTGACGGAAGTCCGTTACGTGAATTTCTGTATGTAGATGATCTGGCAAACCTCTGTGTTTTTCTTATGAACAATTACAGCGGCAATGAGACTGTAAATGCAGGGACAGGCAAGGAAATAACAATCAAGGAACTTACTGAACTGGTTGCTAAGGTAACCGGTTATAAGGGAAAGATTGAATGGGACACTACAAAACCCAACGGAACCCCGAGAAAACTT
>DBVL01000123.1:3347-3593 GCA_002308475.1 Spirochaetales bacterium UBA1265
AGCGGCGGAAGCGGAAAAAGACTTTGGCCTCTTTCAAATGATATCAGGTCTAAACAGTTTATTAAGATATTCAGGACGGAAAACGGTTACGAATCCATGGTCCAGAGAATCTACAGGCAGATAAAGACCGTGGATTCTGAAGCAGATGTGACAATTGCCACATCAAGGTCCCAGGTAAGTGCCATAAACAACCAGCTGGGAGATAGCGTTGGCATATCTATTGAGCCGTGCAGACGTGATACATTT
>DBVL01000123.1:3626-3815 GCA_002308475.1 Spirochaetales bacterium UBA1265
AGGCATTGACAGGAATGAGGCCGTAGTAGTCTGTCCTGTGGACCCTTATGTTGAAAACAGCTACTTTGAATGTGTCAGAAAACTTTATGAAGAGGCCGGAAAAGGTAAGGCTAATCTGGTCCTGATGGGCATAGAGCCCACATATCCATCTGAAAAATATGGGTATATCAAGCCATCTGGAAAAGGGTA
>DBVL01000098.1:0-3759 GCA_002308475.1 Spirochaetales bacterium UBA1265
TTCCAGAATTTCTTCAGAATGTATGACAAGCTCTCTGGAATGACAGGTACAGCGGATACTGAAAGTGCCGAGTTCAATTCAATTTATAATCTGGATGTTGTTGTTATTCCAACAAATGTCCCGGTTCAGAGAAAAGATCTTGATGATTTTGTCTTCCTGAACGATCAGTTCAAGTACAAGGCTATCTGCGATGAGATAGCTCGAGTACATGCCACAGGTCAGCCCATCCTGGTAGGTACAGTTTCTATTGAAAAATCCGAATTCCTCTCCTCTCTCTTAAGAAAGAAAGGAATAAGACATGAGGTATTGAACGCGAAGAACCATGCCCGAGAGGCTGTGATCATTGAAAATGCTGGAGCTGTAGGAGCTGTAACCATAGCTACAAACATGGCAGGTAGAGGTACAGATATAAAGCTTGGTGGTTCCATAGATTATCTAGCCAGAAGAATCTGTGGGTCTGAAGCTTCTGAAGAAGAGCTCAAGGAAGCAAGAAAGAAAGTATATCCTGAATGGAAAGCTGAATATGATAAGGTAAAAGCTCTCGGAGGCCTGTATATTCTCGGCACTGAAAGACATGAATCCAGGAGAATTGACAATCAGCTCAGAGGTCGTAGTGGAAGACAGGGAGACCCTGGAACTTCCCGGTTCTTTGTCTCTTTTGATGATACTCTTCTCAGACTCTTTGCAAAGGATAGCATTAAAGCCACAGTAGCCAGACTTGGCATGAATACTGGTGAACCTCTTGAACACTCCATGGTCAGCAGGATAATTGAGACAGCTCAGAAGCGTGTTGAAGAAAGAAACTTTGAAATAAGAAAACACCTTCTTGAGTATGATGATGTTCTTAACGAACAGAGAAACTTCATCTATTCCCAGAGAGATGATATTCTCAATGATTCCAATATTATAGCAAGAGTACTCAGGTCCGCTGATGAGTATGTTGATGAAATCTGTGAAGGACCATTTTCCATTGTTCAGGAACAGTTGAGAGATAGAATTGGCTTTGAATGGTCTCCTTCTGAAAAAGACAGTACATTGACCAAGACTGATCTTGCTGCTGCAATTAAGGCGGAATTGAAGGCTCAGGTAGATGAGAAGGTTAAGATTACCGGACCGGAGATTTTCTCCATGTTCACCAGACAAACATATCTCAGACATATAGATATGAGATGGCAGAATCACCTTGAGGAGCTCGAGGATTTAAGAGACTCTGTAGCTCTACGTTCCTACGCTCAAAAGAACCCTCTTCTTGAGTATAAGCTTGAGGGGTTTGATATATTTGACGAGATGCTGGACAAGATCCGTACAGCTGTTATCAAGACAGTTGTCAGTGTAAAGATAAGGACAAATCCGGTAGATTCTCCCAGACAGGCAAGAAGAGTTCAGGAATCTCATTCTTCAGTTGAGCAGTTTAATGAAAGAGCCAGAAGTCAAATGCAGATGGCTAGAGACTCAAAGGAAAACGGAAATGTTTCACCGGTTCAGGTAATAAGAAACGCTCCCAAGGTAGGACGTAATGATCCTTGCCCATGTGGGAGCGGTAAGAAATACAAAAACTGCTGTGGCAGAAATCAGTCTTTCAATTCATGAAGAATCTCTCTGACCTCCGGGTCAGAGTAGACTTCATCTATCTCTTCATTTGTAAGACCAACATATTCATGGCAGAGATAATGAATCCACGTCTCATCTGAGGGAGACTTCAGTACATGTTTTCTACAGTAATAGTCCGGCTGGATAGGAAGAGGTTTTGAAGTAGTATACTTATACTCGGGAATCTTATAATCATATACCGCTATCTTTATATCTTCACGGGGTATTCCCTTATCCATGATTACCTGGGCAAGCTTGTTCACGGTATTTCCAGTATCAAATATGTCATCTACAATCAGAACCTTGTCTCCGTTTCTCAGATAGTCAGGTGAATAGGTCCAACCATCAATGAATACCTTTGTTTCTTCACCCGGCACAAGAGCATATCTACTTCTAGCAACAACTGCTGCATATAAGACAGGTCTTCTTTTCTGTTTCTTACAGACCATCTTATAGAATTCCGACATGACATTTCCCATGTAGACACCACCTCTGAGAGAGACATAGATCACATCAGGGATAAAACCGTCTTCCTTATACATCTTGTAAACGAGTTTCAGAGCGCTGTCTCTGATAACATTCGGTGTTATAAAGTCTTTTGCCATGTTTCCTCCACAAATCAAAGCTGAGTAAGAATCTCAAGACCATTATGTGTAATGGCCACTGTATGTTCAAAATGAGCAGCCATTTTATGGTCTGCAGTAACTACAGTCCATCCATCAGGCATGTCTATAATATTTCTTGAGCCCATGGTAATCATTGGCTCAATTGCAAACACCATACCTTCTCTTAGTCTTGGATTTCCAAGCGAATGGCTTACGTAGTTGGGAATTTCAGGGTCTTCATGAAGATCAAGCCCTACCCCATGTCCACAGTATTCCCTTATGACTCCAAAACCGTTCTTATCTGCATGTTTGAAAACTGCAGCACCTATATCCATAACTCTGGCATGGCTCTGTGAAGCAGCCTCAATACCTTTGTAAAGACATTCTCTGGTAACCTTTACAAGTTTCTCTGCCTGTGGTGTACTCTTGCCGCCGACAATATATGTTCTGGCGCTGTCAGAAATGTACCCCTTCAGGTTTATGCATAGATCTATGCTTACAAGATCACCATCTTTGATTATTTTGCTATCTTTTGGAATACCGTGTATAATCT
This sequence comes from Spirochaetales bacterium UBA1265, assembly GCA_002308475.1. GTDB lineage: Bacteria > Spirochaetota > Spirochaetia > Sphaerochaetales > Sphaerochaetaceae > UBA1265. The sequence goes on from DBVL01000098.1 coordinate 2,749, forward strand.
CGTCATTAACACTTATACATGTTGCTGCCGGAAAACCCTCATAATGAAGACAGGCTGGTTTAGCCTTTCTTTTAAGAATCCATTGATGACAATAAGTATCAATATCCTTTGTACTCATGCCTTCTCTTATGATTTTTCCATCTTCAAGAGAATCAAGCAGTTCACAGAGCATATGACAGCTTTGTCTGATGCCTTCTATCTGTTCATCAGTTTTGAGCTGAATCATGTAAATACCTCACAGCTGTATCCAGCAATCCATTGATAAATCTGTAGTTAACCTCAGTACTGAATTCTTGAGAAAGCTTGACAGCCTCATCAATTACTATATTTGTATGTACATCTTTGCAGTAAAGAAGTGAGAAAATACTGATTCTAAGAATATTTCTATCAACAATGCTTATATTCTCAATACTACGTCTTGATGAGAATCTGTTTATCATCTCATCTGTTTCTTCTATATGTTCAAGAGTACCATTAATAAGAAAAAGAGCATAAAGAACCACATCTGATTCGAGCTCTTCCTGCTCTTTTTCTGAAAGACCGGGAAAATCAGAGGAATACGGAATAGCCGTTTCATGAATTTTCCCGTTAATATCAAGAGCATATAATGTCTGTACTGCCAGTGATCTGGCCATATGTCTTGATTTCATACTATCAATACTTTGTAATTACAGCACTTGAACTTACATCAGTAAGCATCTGAGCAAGAGCCTGATTATAATAAGCAGAACTGAGCTCCGCTTCAATCCTATATATCACATAGTCTTTGACGGTAAGTGAAACCTCTGGATAGACAGAGTCTGTAAGAGCCAGGTTCTTCTCTTCATTTCTTACAATAGCCTTGATAATGTGATAACCAGCGGTACTCTTGAGAGGCTCAGTAATCTGACCAGCATTCAGATTTATGATTCTGTTATATGTATCTTCAGTAAACAGCTTCTTATGATAGCTTGAAGAAGCCAGATTCATATTTCCTGTAAGGGCAGCCAGTTCTTCCTCAAAAGGAGTTTC
>DBVL01000098.1:3782-7184 GCA_002308475.1 Spirochaetales bacterium UBA1265
TACCCGCATTTGCTCTTGTATCCATATCTTCTGAATAATCTGAAACAGCCTGCTCGTATGTAAGACTTCCTGAGGAAATCTTTGAATAAACAGAGTCAGCCATAGCCTTTACTTCATCTTCTGTCAGGTTTTCATCAAGTTTAAAAAAGACATGAGAAATCTTTACCTTTTGTGAATTTTTGAAAACAGCTTTGTTCGTTTCATAGACAGAAGAGATTTCTTCATCTGTAACTTTAATCTCCTGATTGATGATACTGGAATAATTATCATTCAGGTAAGTATTCAGAAAATATGAACCTGCAAGGTTACTCACTATAGCATTAACGTCCAGCTGATACTGAGAAATAATGCTGTCAAGCTGTTCCTGAGTCTGAATAGTTATACCTAATGTTCCTTCTATATAGCTTAATACGAGACTTGTTGCTATCTGATCTGTAATCTCATATCCCTGAGATTCAAGTGTGAGGGTTATGAGAGTATCATTTGTAAGAACAGTCAAAGCCTCTTCTTCATTCAATTCTATTCCATTCTGTTTATAAGAATCTATTGCTTCTCTGACTTCAAGATTTGTTATCTCTTTGCTGAGGGTTCCAACTTCTATCTTTACCAATACTTTTTCGGTTGTATCTGCAACTGTTTCTACAGTAGAAGCTGATCCTACTACAGTATCTACAACTTCAACGCCTTCCATATCTGCTTTTTCCTGATTGCCGGAAGCAAAAACGGAATAAGAGACAAGAATAAGGAAAACAAAAATAAGTGATAATACTTTTTTCTTCATATTATTTCTCCGTATAAATATAGACAATAAGGCCGCTCAATACATGGCGGCCTTAAAACAACTGTACTTTGCTATCAGTTACCGGCTTCTGTTGTTGCGGTTGCTACAGCAGATGACTTTGCAGTTTTAAGAATTGAATCTTCTGAAGACTTGTTGACAAAAGCAACAAGAACTGCAAGGACAAAAAAGGCTATAACAAGATAAGTAGTAATCTTATTAATGACCTTGTTTGTATTTCCTCCGAAAACAGTATTGCTGTTTCCTCCGAAAACTCCACCAAGACCGGAATCATCTTCACTCTGAATAGCTATAACAAAAATCAGAAGAAGACTTACAAGTACAAATAAAACAAGAAGAATGATGCTTAATGCTGCCATTTAAAAACCTGCTTTTTATTTATTACAGTTTATTATAGGAAGAAACTGCTCGAGTGTCAAAGAAGCTCCACCTACAAGTGCACCATCTATATGTTCTCTGGACATAAGATCCTTGACATTAGAAGGCTTTACCGAACCACCATACTGTATAATTGTGTTTTCTGCAACAGTTGAACCGAATTTACGTTCAATAAGTGACCTAATGAAAGCATGAGCATTGTTGGCATCTTCAGGAGTGGCTGTCTTTCCTGTTCCTATAGCCCATACGGGTTCGTAGGCAATTGTAATCTTGGACATCTGATCTTCAGAAACACCACACAGACCTACTTCAATCTGCCTGGTAAGAACCTCTTCAAGCTTTCCACCTTCGCGTTCTTCCAAAGTTTCACCTACACAAAGGTCAATATCCATTCCGTTTTCAAGGGCAAAGAGAACTTTTTTATTGATGAACTCATCAGTCTCTCCATAGTACTGTCTTCTTTCACTGTGTCCAAGAATAACTGTATTTACACCTATATCCTTGAGCATCTTACAAGAGACCTCTCCTGTATAAGCTCCACTCTCATGGTCGTTCACATTCTGAGCAGCAACAATAACAGAGCTTCCCTTAACAGCTTCAACAACAGCAGGAAGACAAACAAATGTAGGAGCAATCATGACTTTTACATCAGCATCCTTTGCTGCCTTTGCAAGTGAAGCAGCATATTCAGCTGCCTCACTTGGGACAAGATTCATCTTCCAGTTTCCTGCAATATAAAGTTTTCTCATCTTACTTCTCCAAAGCCTTGATTCCAGGAAGAACCTTACCTTCAAGGAATTCAAGAGATGCACCACCGCCAGTGGAAACATGGCTGATCTTTGAAGCAAGACCGAACTTGTTGATTGCAGCGACAGAGTCTCCACCACCTACAACTGTTGTAGCATCAGAATCTGCAAGAGCCTTTGCTACATCTTCAGTTCCCTTAGCGAACTGAGCAAATTCAAATACTCCCATAGGTCCGTTCCATACAACAGACTTGGCAGTTTTTAGCTCATTCACTATAGCTGCTGTAGTTTTGGGGCCAATATCCATTCCCATAAGATCTGCAGGAATATCTATACCGTCTACTGAAACAGGCTTTGCATTCTCATCAAACTCAGATGCACAGACGTGATCAACAGGAAGAATCACCTTAACGTTCTTTTCTGCAGCAGCCTTGAGGAATGCTCTTGCTGTATCTGCATAATCATCTTCAACAAGTGACTTACCGACCTGATGGCCCTGAACCTTGAGGAAGGTATAAGCCATACCACCACCAATGACTATTGTGTTACAAGTTTTAACGAGGGACTCAAGAACAGTAATCTTTGAAGAAACCTTTGCACCACCAATAATTGCAACAAACGGCTTGTCTGGATTTTCAAGAAGAGGAGCCATGAAATGAACCTCTTTTTCAATCAGGAAACCTGCATAACTTGGAAGGAAGTGTGCAACACCTTCTGTAGATGCATGAGCTCTATGAGCGGTTCCGAATGCGTCATTAACATAAATGTCACCATAAGAGGCAAGCTCCTTAGCAAACTCAGGATTGTTCTTCTCCTCATCAGGATAGAATCTGACATTTTCAAGAAGGAGAACTTCACCTGCCTTGAGGTTGTCTACTTCCTTCTTTACTTCAGGACCTATTACATCTGGAGCAACCTTGACAGGTCTTCCAAGAAGTTCTTCAAACTTCTTTCCAACAGGTACCATGGAAAAATCAGGATTCTTCTGTCCCTTTGGTCTGCCGAAATGGCTCATGACAACAACAGATGTGCCCTTCTGCTCAAGAATATAGTTAAGTGTAGGAAGTGCAGCTCTGATTCTCGTGTCATCCTTTACAACACCATCTTTTAATGGAACGTTGAAATCAACACGGATAAGAACTCTCTTTCCGGTAAGATCTGCTTCTCTTACTGTATTAAGTTTCATATTTCACCTCTAAAATGAAAGATAAGGCCTGCACTAGGCAGGCCTAAATTAAGGTAATTAAATTAACCGTTGACCTTTTTCATGTGGGCAATCAGATCAAGAACCTTGTTGGAATATCCAATTTCGTTATCGTACCAGGAAACAACCTTTACAAATGTGTCTGTAAGGGCAATACCTGCCTTAGCATCGAAAATAGATGTTCTTGTATCACCAAGGAAATCTGATGAAACAACTGCGTCCTCTGTGTATCCGAGAATACCCTTAAGCTCGCCTTCTGAAGCCTTCTTCATAGC
>DBVL01000098.1:7245-9599 GCA_002308475.1 Spirochaetales bacterium UBA1265
GGAACTCTCATTGACATACCTGTAAGTTTGCCGTTAAGAGAAGGAATAACCTTACCAACAGCCTTTGCAGCACCTGTTGAAGAAGGAATAATGTTTCCAGAAGCAGCTCTACCACCTCTCCAGTCCTTCATTGAAGGTCCATCAACTGTCTTCTGTGTAGCAGTCGTTGAGTGAACTGTTGTCATAAGACCATCTGTAATTCCAAAGTTGTCATTAAGAACCTTGGCAATAGGAGCAAGACAGTTTGTTGTGCAGGAAGCGTTTGATACAAACTGTGTTCCCTTAACATAAGTGTTTTCGTTTACACCGCAGACGAACATAGGTGTGTCATCCTTTGAAGGAGCTGACATTACAACGTACTTGGCACCAGCATTGATATGAGCCTGAGCCTTCTCCTTTGTAAGGAAGAGACCTGTTGATTCAACAACATATTCAGCACCGACTTCATCCCACTTAAGGTTGTTCGGATCCTTTTCTGCTGTAACTCTGATCTTCTTTCCATTGACAATAAGAAGAGACTTCTCAACATCTGCTTCAATTGTTCCCTCAAATGCACCGTGCATTGTGTCATACTTGAGCATGTAAGCAAGATAATCTACCGGACAGAGGTCATTGATTCCGACAATCTCGAAACCTTCACGCTGCATAGCTGCGCGGAAAACAAAACGACCAATTCTTCCAAATCCGTTAATACCAATTTTCATATTCTGAATCCTCCATAGACCGAATTAAAATTAACGATAATAATATATTGAATAAGTATTTTTGCTGTCAATATTCAACAAAAAACCTCAACAATTTTAGCGTGAAAACAATGACCTAGTAAAGCCTTTTATTCGGTTGATAACGTCTGAAACAGTAATTGTTTTCAAATCTTTTGGAATAGACTTGCCAAATGAAATAAACTCCATGGGTATTTTTTTCTCATAACTGAAAGAAACAGCATTTCCTATTGTCAGAGTTCTGTCAGTACAGGTAACAGATAGTGAATTTATTTCAAATGGATAGAACAGAACAGAAGCAGCATCCATATCCGAATATTTCATAGATGCAGGGAGAACAAGAGAGTAACGGATTTTTTCCGAGACTCCTTTAAGTGCACTGACCATTGATTTATCAGAACTGCTCTGTGAAAGCTTCTGTCCCTCTGTATCTATCAGTATATGAGTCATACCTGAGAAATTAGATAATGCAGCATTCAGAGAAGAAACATCTGTAGCTTCCAGAAGAGGAATACTACCAGCTTGACAGATTCTTGAGACAATATCCGTGGAAACTCCTTCCTTATGAAGACTTATTACCCCTACTTTAGTATCAGGATTTTTAGCAAGTGTAAGAGCCACTTTCCCAAGCGTGGTACTCTTACCGCTTCCCTCAGGACCTACAAAGGCTGTTATTCTTGAAGACACAGTTTCCTTACTGATCTTTATGGTTCCAGCTATCTGATCAAGAACCGCAGTCTCTATATCTGTTTTTGATGGAACATCCGGCAAAGCACGCATGGCTTGTTCACGAACCTTATCCATCAGGAACTTGATGTAGTAAGAAGTGAAATCATTTTTAAGAAGAACAGCGGTCACATCTGAAAGCAATTCTTCAATAGCGGAGACAGCTTCAGTGTTATCTGTCTCTTCCTCTTCAACAAGCTCAGTAGTTACAGAAGACAATTTATCAGGATTTGGAGTTTTTGCTTCATTCTCAAAACGCTTGATAAGAGAGGGATCCTCTTTCTCTTCAGGGATTATTCTCTCTACCGGTTTTTCTTCCTCACCTGTAAGAAAACATGTGATCTCACAACTGTCTACATGTCCAAGACCCATGAATCCTGGTTTGGTTATATCTTTTCTGCTGAGGATTCGAAGCCTGTCACCATATTGGTGACGGGCTTTTTTCAGTGCTTCCTCATATGTTTTTGCCTGTATGGTTATATAGTTCATAATTCAATGAAATAATAACTGAAATTACAATATATATCTAGACAGGTCCTGGTTCTTAATTACATCTGAAAGTCTTTCATTAACATAATCAGGAGTAATCACAACCTTCTGTCCACACAGTTCATTTGCACTGAAACTGAGCTCCTCAAGAAGCAGTTCCATAATTGTGTAGAGTCTTCTGGCACCGATATTCTCAGAAGATGAGTTAACCTCGTAAGCTATCTCACTGATTCTCCTTACTGCATCATCTGTGAATTCAACTTCAACACCTTCGGTACCAAGAAGTTCCTTGTACTGGAGAGTAATTGCATTCTCGGGTTCCTTAAGAATCCTGAAGAAATCCTCTGCTTTGAGATCATCAAGCTCAACTCTGAGCGGGAATCTTCCTTGAAGCTCAGGAATAAGGTCACTGGGCTT
>DBVL01000133.1:0-11058 GCA_002308475.1 Spirochaetales bacterium UBA1265
CCTCAATCCAGAAATCTCTTGTCTCTTTGTTCGGGGAGGAAAGAGTAAGCGGATCGCATTTCTCATGTGAGAAAAAAGTCGGATTGAAGTCACACCCTAGCTTGCGTTCCTTGCAGAAGTCCACCCATCTGTCAAAGTGCCTGTATTCAAGCTTGTCCCGGTCCACCCATTCTCCATTTTCGAAGATGGCATAGGAAGCATGCAGATTCATCTTGGGTTTCCCTGGAATCAGTTTAAGAACCTCATCTATATCCTCCATAAGCTGCTCTGGATTTGAGGCTCTTCCGGGGTAGTTGCCTGTTGTCTGAATTCCGCCTGTGAGTGGTTTGTCAGGATCTGTGGCAAAACCTCTGACGTCGTCACCCTGCCAGCAGTGCAGGCTTACCGATATGTTTTTCAAAGTCCTGATTGCCATATCTGTATCTACACCTGAATCTGAATACCGTTCCTTTGCGTATGAATATCTTGTGTTGTTCATTTTCGGATACTCCTCTATTTCTCCAATGCTAATACGGAAAACCGTGTTTTCAAATGACCTTTTGTAAACAAAAAACTGTCCTTTCTTGCATTTTGGACTTATTATTCTAAGTATGAATGAGGAACTTTTGAGAAGGCTCAGTACAATTACTTTGGAGGAAAGCGAAATCCTTGCAGGGCAAAAGAAGATAAACCGTGAACTTTACTATCTGAAGGAAGACAGCTCTGAGATTGACTCTTCAAAGGTTCTGCAGAACGGCAAGCAGATAGATATAAGGCCCCATACCCGGTTTGTTCATTTCCCGGAACATACCCATGATTATGTGGAAATGGTNNCCGAAACACACCCATAACTACATAGAAATCATATATATGGTAAAGGGAAGTACTACACATATTATTGACGATGATGAGATAGTATTGAAAGAAGGAGACCTATTGTTTCTCAACCAGAATGCAACTCAGGAGATTTTACCGGCAGGGTTGGAAGATATAGCGGTGAATTTCATGATTCTTCCGTCTTTTTTTGATGAGAGTTTTAAGGTCATATATGCAGAAGACAATCCATTGAAGGATTTTATTGTAGGTTGTCTCACCAAAAAAGAGGCTGTATCAGACTATCTTTACTTCAGTGCCGGTGGTATTGTTCCGGTACAGAACCTGATGGAGAATCTTTTATGGAACCTTCTCACTGATGAGCCCAACAAACGCAGCGTTGACCGGTTGACCATGAGTCTTCTGTTTCTTTCTCTGGTCAATCACTCTGAAAGAATCCANNACATAGAATGACTCTTGAGGTTCTGAGGTATATAGACCAGTTCTATCCTCATGCAACACTTCATGAGATTGCACAGCGAAGCAAGATGGATGTCTACACTCTTTCCAGAATCATTAAACGGCACAGCGGAGAACCGTTCAAACGCCTGCTTGAGAAGAAAAGGCTCAGCCAAGCCTGTTTTCTACTGTCAGATACAGATCTCACAGTAGAGGATATTGCCTTGAATGTGGGATATGAGAACCTGAGCTTCTTTTATCGCCTGTTCCAAAGGACCTTCAACAAGACCCCAGGAGAATACAGAAAGGAGAAGAGGGGAAGAATTGACTAAGGTTGTTCTCCACGCTTTGCTTTTCTGTATTGGGTTGGAGTCATTCCTGTCACAGTCTTGAAGCTCTGTATGAAATAGTTTGTAGTATTGAATGCAAGGCGGGACGAGATTTCATTTATTGTCATGGAAGAACCCGATAGATAGCTCTTTGCCTTTTCCACCTTGGATATCTTTATGTACTCATTCAATGATAACCCTGTCTCCTTCCTGAATTTCTCTGTTATGTAGTATTCTGAATACCCGCATAGGGCGCTCAAATCCGCAGCAACAATTCTCCGATCCTGTGAAACTTCAATGAAATCACAGCATTTCTGAACCGCTGCCGAATACCCTTTGTCATTTTTTGTCCTGTGAACTCTGTAGACAAAGTCCTGGAACATGGCGTTTGCCAGGGAGAAAAGCTCCCCGCTGTCCTCACTGTTCTCAATGGCCATCAGGTATGAATCTCCGAGAGAATAGGCAATTTCAGGGTTCAACCCTCCTTCCATGGCGGCTCTGGATATCAGTGTCTCAAACACAACAAGATTTGTCTTGGCCTGACGTAGGGGATCTTTTCCCTGGACTGGCACTCCCATGCTTAACTGCATTGAAGACATAAAGGCATTCTTGTAGTTTATGTTTCCTTCCCGGACCATTTTGAGCATTTCCTTCTCGGAGACATATATCTTTTCTCTGTCACGTTTGTTTGAGGGAAGAGCAGAAAAAATGGTAGTTTCAATGCTTCCCTCAAACAGAGTCATGCTGTTGAGGTTTTTCCCGGTAAGGGCATTGTATATGTTTGTCACATAATTCAGAAAGACTGCGTTGGACATGGTGCGTATTCTTGGCATGACCGCTCCAAGTTCATTTGCAAAGTCGTGGGACAGTTCAGTTCTTATCTGTATTTCGGAAATATTCGTATAGAAGACCGGACCGATTACAAATATTCTGCTGGCCTTTCTTTCTTCCATGAATATGGCTGCCCACTGCATTCCTATTGCTGAGCCAATCAGTCTTGGTCCAGCGGTATCACCGGATTTTCCTATTTCCAGAATCTTCTCCAATGCCCCGAGTTTTTTGAACGCTTTCATAAGAAGTATTTCAGTTCTTCCTGAATACGTACTTGATATCAGATTTCCTGAAGAATCATAGCACCAGATTCCGCAGGTGTGCTCAGAAGGGAAAAGAGATTTCAGAAAAATCAGACTCTGCTCTATCTGGTCCATATCCGTATACATGATGAAAACCTCTGATTAATTATTGATTATGAAAAACATTATACCATGGCATCACGAATACTATAAAAGGAAAAGTTTTTACCTGAAATTCCTAATTTTTGTAATTATTCATCAATTTATATGACTTTCAATCTGATTGTATCGCTGTTAGTCTGAAAAAAACCGGTGCGGAATGCACATTATAAAGGGAGGTTAGGATTATGGTAACTGACAAGGTTAGTGCAAGTATGGAGGACGGAGTACAGTACAGACGTGCAAAACTCTGGCAGATTATTCTGGTGGCTGCTAATGGCCTTAACGGCATGGCTATCTATTCCTTGATAGGTATGGCAAGCTATTCTGCAAGTATAGGGTATGGTATTGCAACTGCAGTAATTGCCGGACTGCTTACATTCACACGTATCTTTGATGCTGTGACAGACCCGCTTCTTGCTTTTCTGTATGACAGAATGAATACAAAATGGGGAAAGGTCAGACCCCTTATGTTCCTCGGATGGGCAATTCAGAGTCTTGGAGTCCTCTTCATGTTCCATGTATTTTCCAGTAAGGGACATGGTGTTGTAGTGTTCCTTCTCTGTTACATGCTTTATGTCATCGGCTACACAATCGTTAACATGACAGCACAGACTCTTCCGGCACTTATGACGAATGACCCTAAACAGCGTCCTATGGTCGGCGTCTGGTTCACAATCTTCAACTATGTTGTACCTATGGTACTCACAATTGTTCTGAATGTTGTTATGCTTCCCCGTTTCGGAGGCACGTACAATCAGGGTTTCCTGTCTGCTGCAACATTCCTTGTAACAGGAATCTCCCTTATTGGTGTGATTCTTGTCTGTATTGGCGTTTCCGCATATGACAAACCGGAGTTCTTTGAGGGTACAAAGAAGGGAGACCAGAGACTTAGGCTTAAGGATATGATCAGTGTCCTGAAAAACAACAGGCCCCTGCAGTGCTATATTGCCTCAGCTGCTTCTGACAAGATTGCACAGCAGGCTCAGAGTGCAAGCGTAGTTTCCACCATGCTCCTTGGTATCCTTATAGGAAATATGGGACTCGGCACAATCCTGAGTGTAGTGGGAATGTTCCCTTCTATTGTCTTTGCGTTCATAGGAGCAAGATACGCAGGAAAGCACGGACACAAGGAATCCATTGTGAAATGGACAACCCTCAGTCTGATTGCAAATGTGGTTATTATAGTATTTTTCGTCCTGATTAAGCCGTCAAGCATTTCTAAAATGGGAATAACAATGGTTCTTTTTGTTCTTCTCACTCTGGTCGGTAATGGTTTTTCCATGGGTATAACAACCTCTAACACTGGTTTCATGGCAGATATAATCGATTATGAGCTTGACAGAAGCGGAAAATACATTCCAGCAGTTATTACAGGAACATACAGTCTTATAGACAAGATTGTCTCTTCCTTCTCTGCTGCCATAGCAACAGGTTGCGTAGCCATCATAGGTTATACCGCAACCCTGCCTCAGCCGGGCGATGAAGCAACTGCCGGAGTATTCTGGATGACCATGTTCCTCAGATACGGTCTGGCAATAATCGGATGGATAATCACTCTTATTTCCATGCGTTTCTGTGGTCTTGACCGCAAGGAGATGATTGAGGTCCAGAAGAGAATCAGCGAAAAGAAAGCAGAAATCAAAGGATGAGATTTGAATGAAAAGAATAATAAAACCTCTTTCTGAGTGGCAGTTTTCAAAGGATAAGGTGTGTTGGGAGAATGTTCTTCTCCCACACACTTGGAATGCTTTGGATGGTCAGGACGGTGGCAATGACTATTACCGCGGAACATGCTGGTACAAAACGGTCTTGAGCTGTCCTGTCGGTGATGACAGAAAGGTTTTCATTGAGTTTGATGGAGCTGCAATGAGTGCGGAAGTTTATCTGAACGGTAAACTTCTTTCTGTCCACAAAGGTGGATATTCAACTTTCCGTGTGGAACTGACTGGCGTTCTGACGGGTTCGGATGAGCTTGTTGTTGCTGTGGATAACAGTGATAACACCACGGTCTACCCGCAGAAAGCTGATTTCACCTTTTACGGTGGACTCTACAGGGACGTGAACCTTATAGAGGTACCTTCAGAACATTTTGAGCTTCTCAGGGACGGAACCCCCGGCATAAAAGTAACACCTGTTGTAAATCTTGAGAAAAAGACTGCCTCTGTCACTGTTGAGACCTGGCAGAATGCTGACAGGGTTGAGATAAGCGTTTCAGGACAGACTCTCAGCGTGAACAGCATTGACGGTCATGCCTGTGCGGATTTCCTGCTGGAGAACGTCAGACTATGGGACGGTGTTGATGATCCGTATCTTTATACCGCCACCGCCTCTTTGGAAAGCGGGGATTCAATCTCTGCAAGATTCGGATGCAGAACCTTTTATTGTGACCCTGAGAAAGGCTTCTTTCTTAACGGTAGAAGCTATCCTCTCAGAGGTGTGAGCAGGCATCAGGATCTTAAAGGCAAGGGAAACGCCTTGAGCAAGGCTGATCATGAGAAGGATATCTCATTCATACGCGAGATAGGTGCAAACACAGTCAGACTTGCACATTATCAGCATTCTCGGTATTTCTACGATCTCTGCGACGAGTATGGGCTTATTGTCTGGGCGGAGATTCCATATATAACCATGCATATGAAGGATGGCAGGGAGAACACAATTACACAGATGAGAGAACTTGTGACGCAGTGTTATAACCATCCGTCAATTGTTGCTTGGGGGCTTTCAAATGAGATAACATCCGCAAGTGCCGTAAATGATGTTCTTCTGGAGAACCACAGAGCCTTGAACGAACTGTGCCACGAGATGGACAGTACAAGGCTTACAGTTATGGCAAATGTCTTCATGCTTGAACATGAGAGTCCCATTCTTGAGATCCCAGATATAAACAGCTACAACCTTTATTTTGGCTGGTACCTTGGGGAGATGAGTCAGTCTGATCAGTTCTTTGATGAGTATCACGCCAAGTATCCCGAAAGGGTCATAGGTCTTTCGGAATATGGGGCAGATGCAAATATTGCCTTTCACAGTCCGAATCCGGAGAAGGGCGACTATACGGAAGAATTTCAGTGCATGTACCATGAACACATGCTTGAGATGATAGAGAACCGACCCTATCTCTGGGCCACGCATGTCTGGAACCTCTTTGATTTCGCTGCAGATGGCAGGGATGAGGGAGGTAAACACGGAGAGAACCAGAAAGGTCTTGTCACATTTGACAGAGAGACAAGAAAAGATGCCTTTTATCTTTACAAGGCTGCATGGAACCGGAAGGACAGCTTTGTCCATCTATGCGGAAAGCGTTTTGCAAAACGCTGTGGTTATGAAACAGAAATCAAGGTTTATTCAAATCTTGACCATGTGTCCCTCTTTGTGGATGACTGGCCAGCGATGGAACTGAAAGGAAGAAAGGTTTTCACTTTCCGGATTCCTTTGACAGCTGACAATGGCGGAAAACACACAATCAGAGCCGTCTCCGGAGAATTCAGTGACGAGATGATAATAACAAAGGTTTCAGAACCGGAACCAGAGTATGCTTTCAACAATACGTCCGGTATTGTTAACTGGTTTGATTCTGATTATGAGCCCTCCTGCTTTTCTGTCTATGATACACTCGGTGAGCTGAAAAAGAACACGGAGTCTGCCGCCATTGTGAATGAGATGATGAGCCGTGGCACAAAGAGTCGCGGAGATGTGGCAGAGATAGTCAAGGACAATCCTGCCCTCGTGCGAATGATGGACAGGTGTACACTTATCAGTCTCTTGAAACAGGGAGGGGCTCCTGAAGAAGATATAAAGCAATTGAACAGGATTTTACAGGGGATTCACAAGTGAAGAGATATGTGCAACAGATAATGCTCGGAACTGTCACAGGAAACAGACAACAGGCAATGGAGGCCCTGGGCAGGATCAGAAAGGCAGGTTATGATGGTCTTGAGCTCAACAGATTCATGATTCATCCTGCTTCTTTTATGGTCAGAACCATGACCCGTATGGCAGGTATGCCCACAGGAAAGGGTGGAAACCTGGACTGGAAGGGCATGCTTGAGGACTCTGGCCTGTCCGTAGCCTCCCTGCATGCGGATCTTGGCAGTCTTGAGCGTGAACCTGAGGCTGTTGCAGAAGAGGCTCACTCGCTTGGGACCGACCGGATTGTGATTACGGGCATGTACCGCTTTGATTACGGAAGTAGTGACGCTGTTAAAATCCTTACAGAGCGTTTGAATAAGGTCGGAGCGGAATTGAAGGAAAAAGGTCTCAAACTCCTGTACCATAATCATAATATTGAGCTACAGAGGCTGAATGATGGCAAAGCGGCCTATGAGCTGATAGTGGAGGGAACAGAAGAAGACCTTGTTGGTTTTGAATTTGACAGTTTCTGGTTCACTGAAGGTGGCGCTGATGCGAAACAATGGATGAAACGCCTGTCCCACAGAATGAGCATGTGGCATGTCACTGACAGGGGCTTCAGACAAGCAGGTCCTTCTATGACCCCTATCATGAAATCCGACAGTATGGAACTCGGAAGTGGAAACATGGATCTGCGAGGTCTTTATGAGATTGCCTTATCAAACGGAGTCGACGCAATAGTTCTCGAAAGTCACAGAAACTGGATTGAAAACGATCCATTGAAGAGCATGGAAATCAGTGCAAAGTGGCTTAAGGAGGTCTCTGAATGAGGGCTGTATGTCTGAAAACCGACCACATGACAAACCCCCTGGGATTAAGTGATACAACTCCTGTTTTCAGCTGGATTACCGAAGGTGGAGTTCAGAAGGCCTACGAAGTGCAGGCTTTCATAGGAGGACTCAGGGTATGGGAAACAGGAAAGGTTGAAAGCTCTTCAAACATAATCAGGAGTGGCTATCCGGCAAAATCTCGCGAACGGGTAATTTGGAGAGTCAGACTCTGGGATGATGAAGAGAACCCCTGCGAATGGAGCTCAGCATGGTTTGAGACAGGACTGCTCTGTGTGGATGACTGGTCAGGTCAATGGATAGATCCTGAGTTCTCATACTCCTGTGAAGGGCGCAAACCCTCAAGTGTTCTCAGAAAGGAGTTCATGGTTGAGAAGCCTACTGAAGATGCCCGGCTGTATATAACCTGTCACGGACTCTATGTTGCTGAGATAAACGGTAGTCGGGTAGGAGATTTCGTCCTTGCCCCGGGATATGATGATTACAGAAAGAAAATCCAGGTACAGACCTATGATGTCTCAGCTTTTCTTCATGAGGGGCTTAATGAGATTCTGGTAACTCTTGGAGACGGATGGTATAGGGGAAATGTCGGAATAGATGGAACTCCCGACTACTATGGAAGTGATCTTGCCCTTCTTTGCCAGCTTGAGGCGGGTGGAAAGGTGATTGTTAAGTCAGATGAGACCTGGCTTGCCTCTCAGGAAGGCCCTGTAAGGGAAAACGATATGCAGAAAGGGGAGACCTTTGACGCCCGTAAGCTTACTGCCGAAGGCTGGCATCCTGTGGCTTTGAGAGATTATTCCAAAGCGGTTCTTTCAGGTTCTGATACAGTTCCGGTTGTTGAACAGGAAAGATTTGAAGGCCATCTCTTCAAAGCACCCAACGGTGAATGGGTTGTTGATTTCTCCCAGAATATTGCAGGCTACACGGAGATAACGGTCTATGCTGAAGAGGGACAGAGAATCATACTCTGGCATGGGGAAACTCTTGACCGGGACGGAAACTTCACACAGGCGAACTATGATCCCGGAGATAGAAACAAGAATGGGGGAATCCCACAGAGAACTGAGCTGATCTGCAAGAAAGGACTGAATGTATACAAGCCTTCGTTCTGCATATTCGGCTTCAGATATGCCAGAGTTGAGGCAGAGATGGATATCTCAAATGCTTCATTCACTGCTGTTGCAGTATACTCCAGAATGGAACAGACAGGTTTTTTTGATTGTTCAGATGAAAGAATCAACAGGCTGTTTCTCAACAGTTTATGGAGTATGAGAAGCAACTTCTGCGACATACCTACAGATTGTCCCACGAGAGAGCGGGCCGGATGGACGGGAGACGCCGGTGTGTTTGCGCCTACCGGAGTAATTCTAAGCGATTGTTATCCTATATTCAGAAAATGGCTTGCCGAGTGCAGACTGGCACAAAATGAAGAAGGTCTGGTTGCGAATATTGCTCCTGTAAACAACAAAGGTGGCATGGTAAGCAATGTTCTTCAGGGCTCCGCCGGTTGGGGAGATGCTTGTATTCTTGTGCCATGGGCGTTGTATCAGGCCTATGGAGATGTTCAGATTCTTGAAGAAAACTACGATATGATGTGCAGATGGATGAGCTTCTGTGAGAAGAGAGCTTCCAAAACACGCATGGGAAATCTTAAAAATCCGTACAGAAAGTATCTTGTAGACCACGGTTTCCACTTCGGAGAATGGATGGAACCGGATGTCTCGTCAATGGAGACCATGAAACACAACATGCTGCATGGGGCTCCTGAGGTGGCTACGGCTTACTTCTTTAAATCTGCTTCAACTATGTCTGCAATTGCAGATATCCTCGGCAGAGAAGAAGACTCCGTCAGATATTCAGAGTTGGCTGAAAACATACGTAAGGCTTACAGGTTCTCATGCACTGAGAATGGAAAAATCAATTCAAAGCGCCAGTGTGAGTATGTACGACCCATAAGTTTCGGTCTTCTTGATGAAAGTGAGTGCAGGGGGGCTGCAGATGATTTGAATTCTTTGATTGAAGGAAACGGATACCACCTGAATACAGGTTTCCTGTCCACTTCTGACTTGTGCAGAGTCCTCTTGGATTACGGACACAGGGAGAGTGCATACAGGCTTCTTTTACAAAATGAATGTCCTGGTTGGCTGTATGCTGTTGAGAAAGGCGCTACGACAATCTGGGAGACATGGGACGGAATCCGTGAGGACGGCAGTATACATGATTCTTTCAACCATTACTCATACGGGGCTGTTTCCGGATTTCTTATCACTGGTGTCTGTGGAATCCGGCTTGAAAACAGAAATCTCCTTATCAGACCGCAGCCGGATCCTTCTCTGAAATATGCTAGGGCCAGATGGTTGTCTCCGGTTGGAGAGATTTCCAGTTCATGGGAATACAAAACTGACAGGATTATCTTTGATTTCAAGGTGCCTGTTCCAGCCGTCCTGGAAATGCCGTCAGGAGAAACAAACGAATTGAAACAGGGAGAATCGCATTATGAGATACTTTTGTAATCCTTTGAATCTCAACTATCACTATCAGTTCAATGCTGATCCGAGGTTGCATGGAAAACTTCAGATATGCAGAGAAGCTGCTGATCCTTCCATGATATCATTCAAGGGCCGGTATTATATTTTCGCATCAATGAATCTCGGTGTGTGGGTCTCTGATGACCTGGCATCATGGACTTTCCACAAGCTTCCAGAGAATATTCCTCTTTATGATTATGCTCCGGATGTACGTGTCATGGGGGACTATGTGTATTTCTGCGCGTCAAGACGCGAAGAGAACTGTGACCGGTACAGGACAAATGATATCCTGAAAGGACCGTATGAAAAGATTGATGGAACATTTCCTTTCTGGGACCCGAATCTGTTTGTTGATGATGACGGACGTGTTTACTTTTACTGGGGATGTTCAAATGCCGAACCCATATATGGTGTTGAGCTTGATTCTATGACCCTGAAGCCTTTGGGAAACAAAGTTGCGTTGATATGCGGACATCCGGATGAGATAGGTTATGAGAGAATTGGAGATGACAACAGCATCTACCCGGCAACTGAAGAAGAGATAGAGTTGCGATATCAGGCCTTTGTGAAGGCTCAGGGAATTCCAGAGGAGAAGCTTCCGGCAAATGTGAAGCCCCTTATCAGGGGCATGTTTTCGAACAGACCGTACATAGAAGGAGCCTGGATGGACAAGCATGATGGGAAGTATTACCTTCAGTATGCAGCTCCAGGTACCCAGTACAATACCTATAGTGACGGTGTCTATATATCTGATTCTCCATTGGGGCCGTTTACTCTGGCTCAAAACAACCCCTACTCATACAAGCCTGAAGGTTTCATGACCGGCGCTGGTCATGGATCAACCATGGAAGACTGTAAGGGAAGACTCTGGCATGCCTCCACAATGCGTATTTCAGTTAATCATGATTTTGAAAGACGAATAGGAATCTGGAGAGCAGGATATGATAGCGACGGTGAGCTCTTCTGCAACCAGAGATATGGGGATTGGCCACTGGATGTTGATGCTGAAACTCCA
>DBVL01000133.1:11077-13739 GCA_002308475.1 Spirochaetales bacterium UBA1265
ATGGGAGAACCCGAGATGGATGCTTTTGAGCCTGGGTAAGAAGGCCTGTTCAAGTTCTTCTGCCGAAGGGCATGGTCCAGAGAAGGCTTTTGACGAGAACTGCAGAAGCTGGTGGAAACCGCAGTCTGATGACAAGAACGGGTATCTGGAGCTTGACCTTGGAAAGGTTTTCTCTGTCCATGCCGTACAGGTCAATTTTGCTGATGATGGCATTTCCATACCCTGTCCCGGAACCATAAGGGGCGGCTCTCAGGCGAGATACATAGAGGAGAGAGAACTTGAGACGGGGTGGAAACTTGAAGGTTCGTCTGACGGGTTGCACTGGACTGTAATCGGAGACAGAACAGATGGAGGAACAGATCTGCCCCATGAACTTCTTGTCTGGGAGGCCGGATTAAAGCTCCGATACCTCAGACTCTCAGAAATGAGGGTTCCATACGGACAAATACCCTGCGTATCAGGACTCAGGGTGTTTGGTCTTGGAAGTGGTAACAAACCGGCCATTCCTGCCTTCACAGTGAATAGAACATCTGATCTGGATATGGAGGTTTCTATAGAGGCACAGAAAGATACTCTGGGTTTCAATATTCTTTTCGGTGAGTCTCCTGATAAGCTTTATCACAGCGTCATGGTTTTCAATCCGGTAAATTCAAAGAGGATTGGAGCTCTGGTAAAAAACAGGAAATATTATGTACGTGTTGATTCGTTCAATGAGAACGGTATAACAGAAGGAGAGGTTGATGGCATTTTCTAAGAAATTCCTCATAGGTGCAGCCACTGCTGCCCATCAGGTAGAAGGAAATAACATATACAGTGATTATTGGATTCAGGAAAACCTTGAGCATTCCAGTTTCACAGAGCCCAGCGGCTCTGCTTGTGACCACTACAACAGGTATGAGGAGGATATTTCCCTTATGGCACGAGCAGGTCTGAATGCATACAGGTTCTCTGTTGAATGGGCACGCATTGAGAGTGAGGAAGGTGTTTTCAATGAGGCTGAAATTGAGCACTACAGGTCTGTTATCCGAACCTGCCGTAAATATGGCATTGAGCCGATTGTAACTCTTATGCATTTCACGAGTCCTGCATGGCTCATAAAAAAAGGTGGTTGGGAGGCTGAGAGTACTGTCGGATATTTTGGACGCTATGCTTCATATGTGGCAGAGAAGCTTGGTCCTGAACTGAACTATATATGTACGATTAATGAAGCAAACATGGGACTGCAGCTTGCAGCCATCTCCCGACGTTTCAAGCTCATGGCTGAGAGAGCTTCTTCCTTGCATGAAAGTGATGATGGAAAGGTTCAGGTTGGCATTAACTTTCAGAAGATGATTGAGAATGCAAAGTATGCTGCAATTGAAAATGCAGAAGCATTCGGAACATCACAACCACAGGTCTTTGTCAGTTCCAGGACCGAGCAGGGAGATAAGCTTGTCATGAAGGCGCATCTTGCAGCAAGGAAAGCCATAAAGGCGGTTTGTCCATCCGTAAAGGTGGGAATAACGCTTTCACTTCATGATCTTCAGGCTCTTCCCGGAGGTGAAGGTTTTGCAGAGAGTGCATGGGAGGAGGAATTCACACATTATGTTCCATACCTGAGGGATGATGATTTTCTTGGGGTTCAGAACTATACAAGAACCGTATATGGTCCTCAAGGTCAGCTTCCGCCTGGAAAAGACGTTGAACTCACCCAGATGGAATATGAGTTCTATCCTGAGGCTCTTGCTCATGTTCTCAGAAAAGTACATGAGCAGATCAAGGGAGAGCTGATAGTGACTGAGAACGGTGTGGCTACAAATGACGACTCAAGGCGTGTTGAGTTCATACGCAGAGCGCTTTCAGGAGTTGAATCCTGTGTGGCTGACGGGATACCTGTTACAGGCTATCTGTACTGGTCTCTGATGGATAACTTTGAGTGGCAGAAAGGATTTGCCATGAAATTCGGTCTGGTGGCTGTAGACCGGAAGACCCAAACGAGAACCGCTAAAGCAAGTCTTGCCTTCCTCGGTTCATTTGCAGGAAGGTCTTAAAACATATCCATCTGTCGGTCAATCCATGACTCCTGTGGAACATCATGGATTATGTCTCCATTCATAAATAAAATCCTTTCTGTTGTTGTAGGCGGAAACCCACTGCCCTTGGGCGGTGGGAGGAGCCTTGTAAATTCGTAGCCATCAACCTTGGCTCTCGATATACTTTTGTATAGTGGATGATGATACTTCACCTATACTACAAGCAAAATATCCGTCAGACCAAAAGATTTTCTTCTTCCAATACTGTTTAGACAAAAAGTTTGGATATTTCTGCCAAAGATAGTATGTGGTCTGCAGTTTAATAAGTTTTACCATGTCGCAAACTCTGTCCGTGGTATCATAGCTGATAAGAAAATGTATATGGTCTTTATCAGTTTCCATAGCTATAATACCGTAACCTTTAGAATTGCAGATATCGTATATCTTTTGCTTTACATCGTCAGCGATAAAACCTTTAAGTATTTGCTTGCGGTACTTTGTAACAAGAACTATATGCACTTTCAGGCTGTATTTGCGTCTGTTATAACGGTTATATCTATTATCCATATCGAATCCTTCAAAGATATTGAGCTCAGCGACTGTCCACGTATGCTGAAGGGCTGATAACTGTCATTGGAGAAGAATCCCGA
>DBVL01000073.1 GCA_002308475.1 Spirochaetales bacterium UBA1265
AGCCATTTTTTGAAAATCCCGGAAGATGTGTACTTTCCGCAGTCCTTTTTGGCCTGCTTGCCCATTTCCGATGCCATGCTTCCGTTCTCAAGTATTCTCAGCATAGCCTCTGAAAGATCACAAACACTGCCTGTCTTTACAAGAAGGCCGTTTTTCCCGTTTTCAATAAGTTCTCCGGGGCCCCCGCACGGGCAGTCGGTTGATATACAGGGAAGTCCCAGGGCCATGGCCTCCATAAGGGCATTGGGCATTCCCTCAAAATCAGAGGAAAGAACATACATTGATGCATTTCTGATTGAGGAAATGACATCTGTAGTTCTTCCGGGAAGCAGAATCCTGTCATGCATACCGTTTTCATCAATCCGGCTCTGAAGCTCCCCTCTCAGACTGCCCTCTCCGTAGATGACAAGATTTCCTTCTGTCCTGTCCGCAATCCGTGTAAATGCATCTATGAGCAGCCTGTGGTTCTTCTGAGGCTCAAGCCTGCCGGTGGCAACAATATCCTTGCCTCTTTCAGAAAGGGGCTCATTGAGGAACTTCTCATCTATCGGATTAAATATTACCTCAGATTTCTTTCTGAGCTTTACAGGAAACCAGTTCTTTGCATCAGTAGTCTGGAAAACGGCATAATCAGCACGTTTGAACAGGTTTTTTGCAAGTATTCTGTGAAAAAGAGTTGGATACTCCCTGTCCGGGTCGTTTCTGACTGAGATAATTGTTTTTGTATCTGTTCCGAAACAGGCGGGAACCGCCCTGAAGTTGGGCTCTGCCATGAAGGAAATGAGAACATGGGGTTTTTCTGTTAATACAAGCTTTCTCAGACCGGAGTACAGCTCCCTGTTGCGTCTGAAGAAACCCGAAGTTCTGGAAAGAGCAAGGTTCACCCTTTTTATTTCACTCTCAAGGGCGTACTCAACCTCCTCGGGATGGGAGGTAATCACGGTACAGTCATTGCCTGCAAGGCTGAACTGATTTGCAAGATTGCAGATTACCCTCTCCGCTCCGCCGCCGCGTTCTATACTTGTGATATAGAAGAAAACCTTCATTCCATTTTCCTCCTCTCATAGACAAGTGAACCGATTAGGCACGGCAGAAAGAAGAACACCGAAAAGAATTTTGCCGTTCCGCTGCTCAGCCCGTACACGTGCAGACCTTTTCTTTTTAGAATTGAACGGAAAACAAGGTACTTGAAAAGAACCTCGCAGAAGTATTTTACTGAGCCGCCGTAAACGCTCCAGTGATTCAGCACATAGGAGAAGATCCATTCCGAGTCTTTGACATACTGAAGACTTTTCTTCTTGTCACGGCAGTAAATGTGGTCGGTTCCCTCTGTGTGGTAGATTCTCAGGATCTCATTTGTAAACAGCGTTCTGTACTTCTGTTCAAGTTTGAGCCAGACTATGTTCTCGGCCACAAACCTTATACCTTCCGGCTCAGGCCATTTGTTCTGTTTCATTACAGAGGTAAGGTTTGCAACAAGGTTTTCGGATTTCTCCCTGTGGTAGACCCTGTAGGCCTCCTCCTTCGGAAGGGAGTTGATGTTTTCAGGAAACCGTACCCCTTCAACTCCCTCCTGGTTCATGCATCTGGCGGAAATCTGGAAGTATTCAGGTTTCTTATCCTCAGGTATTGAATTCCAGAGATTCACAAAGACATTAAGGGTATCAGGGATAAACTCGTCGTCCGAGTCCAGCCATGTAATGAGAAAACCCCGTGCATGGTCAATTCCCAGGTTCCTTGCACTGTGGACCCCGCCGTTGTTTTTTTTAAGATACAATACGGGAAAAGCAGCCCCCTCCATGAAGGGAATAACAACGTCATCCAGATTCTCTGTAGAACCGTCGTTGACTATTATGTACTCAAAGTTCCCGTATGTCTGTTGCTCAACGGATTTCAGGGCTCTGGGCAGAATGTCATGCCTGTTGTAAACGGGGGTTACCACGGAGATGAATGGAGTGGCGTTTTCCCATGCTTTGTTCTTGAAAATACTGTTCTCACTCTTCATAGGGAAGTTTCTCCAGCTCTCCGAAGCGGTCGTTCCATTTCCTGTCCTTGAACTGCATGAAACCGGCCCAGGGATACATGGTCATCTCGCCTACATATATGTGCCCGCTGAAATCATAGCAGTCAACACGGACAAAGATTGTGTCTTTTGCCATTTTTTCTGCCGTTTCAACCATTTCCTCATATCCTGGGGGACAGGGAACAACCTTGTCCGAGGAAAGATATCCAAGCTCTATGTCCGTTCTGTTCCAGTTCCTGTCATAAGCTCCGCAGAATGTGGCAACTGGTTTTCTGCCGTCCGCCTGAGATCGGTTTTCCCAGACGAATGTGTACATGAGTTTTCCGTTGAAACAGTAGTTCTTGTAGTCGGTAAGGTTTTCACCCATGTATTTCTCACAGATGACCTTTCTTTCAACATCCTTGTAAGCCCATTCGCGGAACCGTACGAAGTAATCCGAGGCAAGCAGGTCCTTCAGTTCGCTTACCGCACCTTCCCTGTCGAACGTTGCCTTGTCCCTGCAGGCTATTATTCCTCCTGAGTGGTTTGTCTTGAGTACGAACTGATCAGGAAGGCTGTCAAAATCTATGTCCTCGGGTCTGTCCCACACTCCGATAAGAGGGAAGGTGTGTCCTGCCCCCACTCTCTGTTCAATGATTGACTTGACCTTGTACTTGTCCACCATGTCAGTAAGAATTGGTCTTCTGTCATGGAGTTTTCTCCAGTTGTTTTTCTCGTTGAAATTACGGGGATGGTCAAGGTCCGGAGTTTCTCCCAGTTCCCTTCTGTACTGTTTTATTATAAAGGCCTTGTCATCCATCCCGGGTCTGTACAGAAACCGGTTTGCAAGACTGCGTCCAAGCTTTGTCCCCACCACCGCCTTTCTTATTGAGTAAATGATACCGCTGTCCGTAAATCTGAGTTTTCCTAACAGACTCATATTTGCCACCATTGAATAAACGTTTATGTAAGGATAATATTTTTTTTGATGATTATAAATAATTCTTTTGGAGGTCTGAGTGTTTTTTTCTTCCCTTTCCGGTTACATCACTGAAAAAGAAGGCCGCATCAAACAGATAATTGATGCTTTGATTTATATCTATTTTCCCAGTTTCTTTGTTTTTACAAATATCAGGGGGCTAAATGCGTATTCAAACTTCATAGCCCTGACACTCATGTTCTTCCTTGTACTTTATAACCTCATTCATCTTGAAGGGTTGAAGAACAGGTTTGCTTTATTCATATCGGCTTTTACCGTTTTTTCAATTGTTTCAATTCTATGGTCAATTAACAAACCGGCATCAACGGAATTTGCATCAACTCTGATAAAAATATGCATTCTATGTGTGCTGCTATATTCATATCTGAACACAGAAAAGAAGTTCGATACAATTATTTATGCCTTTTTTGTGGCAGGCATGGTTCTGGCTGTTGATTATCTGCTACACTACGGACCCAAACAATACATAATACGTCTTTCACAGGGAGAAAGAATGGGTGATGACATGGCTAATGTCAATTATCTGAGCTGGAGTCTCAGCGTTTCCCTGATTTGTTGTCTCTACACTGTTTTTTACAAGAAGCAATGGATTTCTCTTGTTGTCTCACCGGTTCTGCTTATGCTTATTCTGGGAACAGGAAGCCGCGGATCATTCCTTGCATTGCTGTTTTCAGTTGCAGTAATGCTGTTTTTCCTTGGAAAAGGATGGAAGCGAGTTATGTATCTGGCAGTTTACGCAGCTATCCTTGTTGCAGGACTTATGGCCCTGCGCCTCCCTGTTTTCGGATCACTATCCCACCGGCTAGGAACCTTTATGAATCTTTTCAGCAGCAATAAGACAGNNAATAAGAATCGAGATGATAAAAATAGGACTTCAGGCTTTTAAAAGAAGCCCTATACTGGGTCTGGGTTTCGGGTCTTCTTTTGTTCTTACAGCTGAAAACGGAATATATGCAACATATCTTCACAACAACTATATAGAAGTACTGTCAGCCGGCGGAATAATAGGCTTTGTTCTGCATTATGCAATGTATGCCTATCCTCTCTTCAGACTTATCCCCAGAGCATTCAGAAACCGTGATAAAGTTGCTACTGCCTATATTTCATTACTTTTCTTCCTGCTGGTTTTTGACATGTTCACAGTCAGCTATTATGAAAAGGCTCCGGC
>DBVL01000087.1 GCA_002308475.1 Spirochaetales bacterium UBA1265
TCTTTAATACCGCCGAGGTTCTTCTCGAGCTTTGCTTTCTGTTTTGTGTAAAGTGCAACTTCTTTCTTTGTCAGTGAATCAAAAGTTCCATCAACTGCCATCTTGTCAATCTTCTTGAGTGTTGCAATTGACTTCTTGATTGTTGCAAAGTTTGTGAGCATACCGCCGAGCCAACGGTTGTTGACATAAGGCATACCGCATCTCTTGGCTTCTGTTTCAATAGCCTGCTGAGCCTGCTTCTTTGTTCCTACGAACAGGACTGACTTTCCCTGCTTGACCTGAGCTCTTACAGCTTCATAAGCCTCAACAATACATGCTGTTGTCTTGGAAAGATCGATGATATGGATTCCGTTTCTCTCTGAGAAGATGTATGGTTTCATCTTCGGATTCCAACGCTTGGTCTGATGACCGAAATGAACGCCTGCCTCAAGCAGACTCTTCATTGTTACTACTGCCATTTTCATGACTCCTTACATTTGACGGATTAAAATCCGCCTCCAATACTATTTCTCTCTTCCGTAGAAGGGGAGATTCCGCCGGTTCTTCAAGGAAGACCGAAACGGTTTTTTTATTATGTCAGAATAAGGAAAAAGTTACAATACAGCTCTCAGTCCGGATAGTAGAAACCGGTAAGCTTTTCAAACTGAAGTTTGCCCTGACTTATAAGGCAGGCCTTTCCGCTGATTATGCGGCATCCGGCTTTCTCAGCTCCTTCCATGAAGGCGGAGGAGGCAGTGTTATACACCAGATCACACACAAGTTCATTTCCGGTGAACTTGAAATCAGGGGCATAATCATCAGTGGATGATGTGGCTTGGATTACAAGATCTGCTTTTCCCGTGTACTTGGCAGCATTCTCAAGACTGTCCCATTCGCTCATGGTCTCAGAAGCAAGTTTTTTAGCCTTTTCCGGTGTCCTGTTCAAAATGGTCACGTTTACATGACGGTATATCAAAGCCCAGACGGCAGAGTGTGCTGCAGCACCGCAACCGAAAACAACTGCATTTTTGATTTCTCCGGAGTCCAGGTATTTCTCAAGCAGATTCAGTATGCCGTAGTAGTCTGTATTCATGCCTTTGAGATACCTGTTCTCCCACACGGCCAGGTTTGCGGTTCCAGTCTTGGTTACTTCTCTAGATATTCTTCCCAGATAAGGAATTATCTCTCTGTTGAAGGGCTTTGTGATTGAAAAGCCACCTATACCGAGTATTTCAGATATCTTGAAGAAAGCCTTGAGCGTCTCTGTTCTGAAAGGAATGAAGACAGCATTCATGCCAACCGGGCCAAAGCCAGGATTTATGATTGCTGCAAGACCGCTGTTCTCAGGGTTTCCTACTGCTGCGTATATGGTTGTCTCTGCGTCTATTCTGTCTGCATGGTAAATGCTTTTAAGCTTTTTCAGTGTCTCACCGTTACAGCAAAGGTACATGGAGTCTGCCTTTCTGTACAGTATGGCAGCACTGTTTGAAAAAGACCCTGTGTAGGAGATTATCTTTTTCCCGAAGGCTGAGATGTACTTGAGGTAGGAATAATAGTTTATCAGTGACTCCTCTGAGTCAATATTAAGCTGAATATGTGGAATACAGGAGTTCTCTGAGGCTTTCTTCAGCGCCTTGTAGAGGTTCTGTGGTTTCTCTGTCTGCTCTGGGGACACATCTCTGATTATCTGGACACTCTTGCCAGCAAAGGTTTTTGAAAGTTTTGTGCAAAGATGTGAGTTTCCTGAACGCACATAGGAGAAAGAGCCTTTTTCAACAAGAGAGATGAGCTTCTCATAGAAAGAGGAATCTTCATGTTTTTTTGCTATTACCAGAGTGGCAGGAATACTTAAAGAGGAAACAAAAGATGTAAGATCCTCAGAGTTTTCCGGATCTGATACTGAAGAGAGTATTTCCACAAGATCTGCATAGTCAGAATACTCTGAATATGTCTTTTTTATCTCTTTGATTGAAGAACCCTCAAGAAGTAGGCCTAGCATGGTCTGGTTGTTTCCCCTTTGTTGCAAATGATAGTCTAAAAATACTATATTTTCAACAACAGGTGAGATATGGCTATTTTCCAAGCAAATAATATAAGTCTTTCTTTTGGAGACAGGGTTCTCCTTGATGATGTTTCCTTCACTCTTGGAAACAGATCCCGTTCTGCCCTCTGTGGGGGAAATGGAGAAGGCAAGACTACGCTCATGAAAATAATGGCAGGTCAGGTCAAGGCAGATACAGGAACTTTCAGCATTACCAGAGGAATGCGTATTTCCTATTTGCCGCAGAGTGATATTGTCCTTAAGGACCATAGCGTCTACGAGGAGATAGAGTCGGGTTTCTCACGTTTTCAGGAAAAGATCAGAAGGCAGAATGAGATAGAGGAGGCATTGAAGACCTCTTCTGACAGTTCCCTTCTGTCTGAGCTTTCACAGATACATGAAGATTTGCTGAACAGTGTCTATTTCAGGAGGGAGGCAATAATCAGTTCTGTGGCAAAGGGCCTGGGTTTGAAGGAAAGTGATCTTAAAAGAAGCTGCAGTGAGTTCTCGGGTGGCTACCAGATGCGCATTTCCCTGGCAAGGGTTCTCTGTGAGGATCCGGATCTTCTTCTGCTTGATGAGCCGACAAACTACCTGGATATAGAGGCCAGAACGTACCTCAAGGGCTTTGTCAGCCGCTTTGAAGGTTCCCTGCTTCTTGTATGCCATGACAGGGACTTTCTTGATTCAACTGTGAATGAGGTCTATGAGCTGTTTCAGGGAGAACTGAACCGTTATAGCGGGAACTATACATCTTACGAGAAGCAGAGAAGGCTTGAGATAGCCCAAATGGAGGCTCAGGCAAA
>DBVL01000051.1:0-4009 GCA_002308475.1 Spirochaetales bacterium UBA1265
ATCTGCTCGGGAACCTTGGCAGCCTTACCAACCTTATCTCTAAGATAGTAAAGCTTAGCTCTTCTTACATGTCCGCGTCTGATTACCTCAACCTTCTCAACTCTTGGTGAGTGAAGAGGGAAAATTCTTTCAACGCCAACGCCGTAAGAAATCTTTCTAACAATGAAAGTTCTTCTGATACCGCTGTTGTTCTTGGCAATAACAACACCTTCATACGGCTGAACACGTTCTGTAGTTCCTTCAACAATCTTGAAGTAAACCTTAACAGTGTCACCAACGTGGAAGTTCTCGGCATCCTGCTTAATCTGTTCCTGTTCAATAGCCTTAATCAAGTCCATTTTTATAACCCCTTGGTCAATTTTATTCTTTTTAAAATTTTTTCGGCTTCAGCACTCAATTGTGCATTATCCAACAAATCAGGCCTGTTAGTCAAAGTCTTATCAAGCCTTTTTTCCAGCCTCCACTTCTCTATATTGGCATGGTGTCCCGACAATAATATATCAGGAACAGACATTCCGCAATAGGTTTCAGGACGGGTATACTGCGGGTATTCCAGTAATGGTCCTGTGAAGCTCTCCTCCTGCAAAGAGGATTCTGTAATCACGCCTTTTATCAGCCGATAAACGGAATCTATGATTACAAGGGTGGCTACTTCCCCTGAACTGATAACGTAATCACCTATGCAGATCTCATCATCAACATACCTGTCAATTACACGCTGATCTATGCCCTCATAGTGTCCGCATATAAATACCAGGTTCTCTTCCTCACTCAGTTCTTTTGCATAGCTCTGAGTAAGTGGTTTTCCTGATGGTGTTGCATAGACAACACGTTTGTTCATGGCATCAAGGCAATTTAGAGCTTTAAAGAGCGGTTCGGGCTTAATGACCATGCCCGCACCCCCTCCAAAGGGTGAATCGTCACACTTGTGATGCCTGTCAGTTGCGAATTCTCTCCAGTCAGTAATACTGTAGGATACAATTCCCGCCTTGACAGCACGCGCCATGATTGAATTTGTAAAGAAGGGTCTGATAATTTCAGGAAACAGTGTAAGTATATCTATATTCACTGCACCAGTTCCTTCATTAACAGCTTGATTGTACCTTCCTCAACATTCGGACTATCAACAAAAACTCCTCTGAGAAGCGGAACTATGAAACGTTTTCCTTTTTTGTTCTCTGCCTCCATAAGAAGTGCCTGTGAGCCCTCAGAAGTGGAAACTACAACTGCAACTTCCTGATTATCATATATCAGCTTCATCCCTATGAGATCAGCTGCATATACTTCTCCGTTTTTGAGTTTACTGGCCTGTTCTCTCGGAACAAGTATGTCACAACCGGTTAAAGACTTAGCATCTTCCGGAGTATCTATGCCCTTGAATTTTATGAGCAACTCTCCAGATTGACGTTCAACTTTCTCTATCTCAGCATCCCGCCTGTGTCCATTTTTCTCAAGGATCACATCTTTAAGTTTGAAAAAATGAGCAGTATCTCCCGAATAGGAAAACACCTTCACTTTCCCGTGAATGCCAAATGTGGATTTAACTATTCCGGTTGCAAGAACCTGTTTCATAAATCAGTCCAGAATCTCAAGGCTTGTATGCTTGCCGCTTTTGTTTGCAGTAGCGCTGAGAATAGTTCTCAGTGCACGTGCTATCCTGCCCTGCTTGCCGATTACTTTGCCTATATCGTCCGGTGAGACCCTCAGCTCAATTATTACTGATTTCTCACCTTCAATTACATTCAATTCAACCTGATCCGGGTAATCGACAAGAGACCTGACAATATATTCAACCAGTTCTCTTTCCACCACGTCAGTCCTTTACAGGAACTTCTTTGGCAACCTGAATACCCTGCTTTGCAAACAGACCCTTAACTGTGTTTGAGGGTACTGCACCAACTGAAAGCCAGTAAGCAGCTCTATCATTGTTGATAGCTACCTGGTTTGCTTCTGCTTCAATAGGTCTGTACTGACCAATCTCCTCGAGAGGTCTGCCCTTTGTAGCTTCTCTGGAATCCATAACAACAACTCTGTAGTATGGTCTTTTCTTTGTACCGAATCTCTTCAGTCTAATACTAACGCTCACTTTTTTCCTCCTAGCGAACTCAATTCATACCAAGTTGCTTCATCATGGCTTCCTGGTACTTTTTATTTTTGGCGAGCTTCTTCATATTCAGCCGCATCTTTTCAAATTTTTTAAGCAGATGACCCACTTCACCGACAGAGGTTCCGCTTCCCTTGGCTATACGTCTTTTACGAGCCGAACCAATTATATAGATATTCTGTCTCTCTGTTAAGGTCATTGATTGAATTATTGCTTTTTCTTTTATCAGTTCCTTCTTGTCAATGTCATCTTCAGAGATGGCACCCTTGGCTCCGGGCAGCATATCTATTATCTTTTCTATACCACCCATCTTTGTCATATTCTCAATCTGCTCAAGATAATCCTGAAGGTCAAATTCTTTTTTTGCTATTTTTTTCTGAAGTCTGAGAGCTTCTTCCTCATTGAAGTTTTCCTGAGCCTTCTCTACAAGAGAGACAATATCTCCCATGCCGAGAATTCTGGAAGCCATTCTGTCTGGATAGAACACCTCAAGACCATCAAGTTTTTCACTTACACCAATAAACTTAATTGGCTTTCCAACTATCTCTCTCAGGGAAAGGGCAGCACCACCACGGGTATCTGAATCAAACTTTGTCAGAACTATGCCGGAAATACCAACCTTCTCTTCAAACTCTTTGGCTATCTCTACTGCATTCTGACCAG
The DNA here is from genome assembly GCA_002308475.1 of Spirochaetales bacterium UBA1265. Taxonomy (GTDB): domain Bacteria; phylum Spirochaetota; class Spirochaetia; order Sphaerochaetales; family Sphaerochaetaceae; genus UBA1265. The sequence continues at coordinate 2,768 of DBVL01000051.1, forward strand.
TCATGGCATCTGCAACAAACAAAGTCTCATCCGGAGTAACGGCTTTTGCTATACTCTGGATCTCAGACATCATCTGTTCATCAAGATGCATTCTTCCGCTTGTATCTATAATCAGAACATCATACTGATTTCTCTTGGCTTCCTTGTATGCGTTCTGAGCAACTTTTACAGGGTCTTTTGCGCCAGTTTCCGCGTACACCGGCACTCCTGCCTGTTCACCAAGGATCTGAAGCTGATTAATTGCTGCTGGCCTGATCAGGTCACAAGCAGCAAGCATGACCCTTCTACCCTGTTTTGTCAGGTTTACAGCAAGTTTTGCAGTTGTAGTTGTCTTACCGGAACCCTGCAAGCCCATCATAAGTATGACACTGACTACATCAGGACCTTTGAGGTTAAGCTTTTCACTGTTCTCTGACCCAAGAAGCTGAACCATCTTGTCATAAACAATCTTTACAAACTGTTGACCGGGATCAACCGCTTTGAGAACCTTGTCTCCAAGAGCCTCTTCCCTTGTTCTGTTTATGAATCTTCTGACAACACGAAGGTTTACATCCGCATCCAAAAGAGCAGATTTAATTTCTTCTACTGCATCACTGATGTTTTTTTCGGAAATTTTAGACTTTCCGCTCATTGAGCGCATAATATCTGAAAACTTGTTACTTATTGAGTCAAACATATCAGTGAGAATTTATAGTATTTAACGGCTTTAGTCAATTTTAGCCTTTCAATGTCTCTGCCGTTTCAGAGAGATCCTTTTCAGAATCAAGTCTGTAACTGATGGACTTGGAAACACCGAGCTCCTGCTGGGTTACACCCAAGAGCGAATCAGAACCAAGTACAGTATGTTTATTATGTGTGATTATAATAAACTGGCTCTTGTCACCGAACTTGTCCAGAACTCTCATGAAAGCTCCAATGTTCTTTGCATCCAGTGCTGCATCTATCTCATCAAGAATACAGAACGGAGATGGTTTCACTATATATGTGGCAAACAACAGAGCAACTGCTGTCATGGATCTCTCACCACCTGAGAGGGCCGGCAGATAGTTCGGTTTCTTTCCTGGTGGCTGTGCAATTATCTCTATTCCACTATGAAGAACATCTTCCTCATCAGAAAGTGTAAGTTCGGCATTTCCACCATTGAACAGAGTTCTGAACATGGATCTGAATGCTTCTGCAATCTGCGAGTATGTTTCAATGAAGAGCTTCTCGCTTTCAGTTCTTATGTCATTGATTACGCTC
>DBVL01000051.1:4026-4216 GCA_002308475.1 Spirochaetales bacterium UBA1265
TCAAGATTCTTCTTGTAGAATTCATAATTCTTCTTTGCCTCTTCATACTCTTCTTCAGCCATCTGGTTAATATATCCAAGATTCTGAATACTCTTTTTGACTGCATCCAGTTCATTCTTAAGTTCATTTACATCTGCAGTGACTTCATGGTCTTCAAATTCCTTAAGGGATTTTCCTGTCTCATCAAAGA
>DBVL01000006.1 GCA_002308475.1 Spirochaetales bacterium UBA1265
GGACTGTCTTATTAAAAGATGTTCAGAGATCTCATCCTGTGCCGGAGCCTGCGTAGTCTTCACAGGTCGCGGTGGAGTGATTGCTGCCATAGTGAAAGAAGGCGGCGCCGAACAGATTCAGAGCCGCCTTGAAGAATATGAAAGAATATTCGGGTTCAGACCCACTTTCCTTGAATTTATTCCCAAGGGAAGTTTAAACATCAGATAAAACTAGTCCTCGTAGTCACTCTGGCCTATGAACTCACGCAACAGTGAGTCGCTTGGTACGTCCAGAGCAGGAAGCGGATTGAAGACCTCTAAGAACTTCAGCAGCCTTCTTGCTATAGAGTAGGCTTCGCCCGTTTTTGGAGATATGTCCCTGAGAAGGGGAATGACAAAGGGAGAGAGTACGCAGATTTCATAGTCCAAGGCACTGTTAAACATGACGTCAGCATTGTTCTGGAAGGGGAAGATATGTTTTCTCTCTCCTTTTTCAACAGATTCCCACATTTGAAGGGTGCTAAGGGCGGAGGTGTCACGGGTTCGGTAATCTCGGACTATTCTTCTGATTATTCTGTTGTCTGTGGTTGAGATTCTGTTATGAGAATCTATATTCAACTGAGTCAGAGCTGAGATGTAGATCTTGAAAATCCTGTTCTCATCTATACATGAGGTGATCTCAGGGTTCAGACCATGAATGCCCTCTATTACAAAGACTGTTCTTTCTGTCAGCTTGACAGGTTGGTTCAAATAGAATGTTTTCTGGCTCTGGAAACTGTAGCGGGGCAGATCCACTTCCTGCCCATTGAACAGGTCCTTCATGTTCTTTCTGAACAGGTCTGTCTTCAAAGCTTCCAGGCATTCAAGATCCGGGTTTCCTTTCTCGTCAAGGGGGCACTCAGCCTTTGGTTTGTAATAATCGTCCAGAGAGATTCTCAAGCTTTCGTAGTCCATGAGCATAAGCTGCTCACAGAGCCTCTTTGCAAAGGTTGTCTTTCCGGAGGATGAGGGGCCTGCAATAAACACAGCCTGTGCGCCCTTACGTGCTATCTCATCAGCTATCTCCCCAATCTTTCGTCTCTGTAGGGCTTCACACAGTCTGATGAACTGTGGAGCTTTGGGAGAAAGAAGAACCTTGTTAATCTCTCCACAGGAGCTTACCTTTAGGATTTTTCCCCATTTCTTATACTCTTCAAACACATTGAAGAGTTTTGGTCTGTCTATGAAAGGAACTATCTTCTTCAGGTCTCCTGAGGATGTTGGGTATCTGAGAAGAAGACCGTTTCCGTAAGTGCGCAGTTCAAAAACTGAAAGAAGGGCTGTGTTTCCTGCAATAGGCTCATAAGCCACATCCATAAAGTCTTTAAGCTTGTAAAGATCAACTATGGGGTTGTTCTGCTGGGAAAGCAGGAGAGCAGTGTCTTTCATTCCGTTCTCACTGAAGTATTTCTGAGCTTTAAGCGTTTGAAGATAGATGTTCTCTATCTCCAGACCTTCCTCAACGCACTTGAGCATCTGATTTTCAAGTTCGTTTGCTTCCTTCTTTGTTATTGGTTTTCCATCAGAACAGCTGAAGTAAAAACCATCTCCCAGAGAGTGTCCTATGATAAGCCTTCTTTCCTTCATGACTATGGAAGCGGCATAGAAAAGCAGAAAGCACAGGGAGTGTCTGTAGATTCTTCTTCCTTCTTTTTCAAAGGCTCTGACTGGTGTAATGGTGCAGTCTGCACTGAGAGCCTCGTGAACAGGGACTATTACACAACCGGTATTCACCCCTATTATGGGATTATCCTCATACTTCAGAGAGCATTCTATGCAGGCTGCCTTGAGAACCTCTGCACATGAGGTATAACGGGAAACGGTATACTCACCTTCAAATCCGCTTGCCGGATCTTTGACTTTTACAATTATATTCATATGTTGATTTTACCATACAATTGACGTTTTGAGGCTATAAATGTAAATTGAGAATCTAACCGGAGAAGATATGGACAAGAAGATTCTTGATTCCTGCGTGGCAGAATGCGATAAGCTGTTTTCATCTTGTAAGGACCTTGGTTTTAAAGGCTCTGCTGCTCTTGTCTATGATCTTTCAAACGGAGAAAGCTCCGTTTTTGATATTCCTTCATTCTGGTTTGATTCCTATATCTCCGGCCCAGCCCTTGCTGCAAGACTCTGGGCTGAGTTCTGTGGTCCAGGGGTAGATGATAAATCACTTTTTGAGCTTGATAATCCTGTGGTCATAACCGCAGGCGCTGTCTCAGGAAAGGGTGTTCCCTGCTCTGATATAACAAGCTTTGCATACAGAAGTCCCCAAGACGGAAGGCTCAGCATAAACACAGTCTCTTCATTTTTCGGTGCTAGGCTCATAAAGCGCGGGTACAGCGCTCTGATTATCACAAACAGAGCCAGGCGTCAGAGTGTTCTCCATATAACCTGTGATGGTTTGAACCTTGAGGTTACTGAGCGCTATAGCATGATGAGTGTAAGTGAGACAGAAAAGGCCCTTGGTCTCTCCAGTGACTGTTCCTCCGTTGTTATAGGTCCTGCAGGGGAGAAGAGAGTGGCTTATGCTACAGCAGTCTCAGATAAAAAAGCTTGTGGGCGTGGTGGTTTGGGCTACGTTCTTGGTCTTAAAAACCTTAAGGCTGTTGTAATTAATGCACCGGTTCAGGAAAAGCGTGACACTGAGCTCTTCAGTGAGCTTTCTGAAATAGTGGAAAGCGAAAAGATAAAATCTTCCATGGGTTCTTGCGGCTCTTCTTACTTTATCCGCAGTGCAAACAGATCCGGCTGGGCTCCTGTAAACAATTTTTCCCTGAGAACAGACCCGAGACTGTTTTTCCTGAGTTCTGACGAGATTATAAGAAGCTTGGGGAGTCTTGAAGAGATTCCCCCATATGATTCCATCCTTATGCTCGGAAGCAACTGCGGGTGCTTTGATCCATCCACTGTAGTAAGCAGATGCAGAAAGGTTCTTGACCTGGGCTTTGATCCTGTGTCTCTTGGAAACATACTCGGATGGGCCAGAGAGGCTCAGAAGCGTGGAGTGCTTCTCTTTTCAAAGAACATGGATTTCTCCAACAACAATGATGTTTTTTCCATAATTTCGCAGATTATCTATGGCACAGGCTTTGGTTTTCATGCACGAGGAGGGCTTGCCGAGGTCTCTTCTTTCTACGAGGCTTCCCAATATGCCTATCATGATGAAGGTCTTGAATCAGGTCCTGCTGATATGAGAGGTTCCTTCTATCAGGCTCTCTGCCAGGCTCGCAGGACATGGTTCGCCCCGTATCCTGCCTTTTTCCCGTATTATAAAAAAACAGATACTGCGGCTATGTTTGAGTTCTTTGAAACTCTTTCCATGGGTTTGGAGTGCTTTGGCCTTTCCTCATATCTTGTTTGCTGTCATCTTATGAATACTAAGGAAGTCAAACTCAGATATGCCTCTGCTGATCCTTGCCTGATAAGAAATCTTTTTGCTCCTTCTTCTGAAGCCGCTATTCTCTGTTCATTGTCCTCTGTTGAGGGGTCAGCGGACTGCATTGCAGTCAAAGCCATGAAAAAGAAGGGCATAAGGAAAAAGATTCTGCTTCTTAAGGCAAAGTTGAGGAGAATACCGACAGGCACTGTGACAGAAGAAGATATTCTGAATGCCGGAAGCAGGTGCAGATTCCTCATAGACAGGATAAATGAGGCTTTGGGACACAGTGGTACGAATATTCCTGACTACTTCAAGACGGACCCTCAGAGCAACTACAGAAAGGAGAGCGTTGTCCCGTTCTTCTCTCTTTTAGAGGGCTATGGGCGCCACAGGACTCTTACTGAAGCTATGGCTTTCAGGGCCGAAAAAAAGAGATAAAAATAATTTTTGACTCTATTGTTTTTCCCTTTGTTAAATACTATGATAAAACTTGTATAAGTTTATAATCATTTTTTAATCAGCAGGGAGACGGGGTTATGGCTACATCTTCTAATGAAAAGTCTTTTTTTATCTGCTCTGACGGGCACAGAATGGCTTATAACCTCTGGATGCCTGCTTCAAATAAAAAACCTAAAGCCTTTGTTCAGATTCTTCATGGAATGGCTGAACACAGTGATCGCTATGCCAGATTTGCAAAACTCCTGAATAAAAACGGATATGCCGTATTTGCCGGAGATCATAGAGGTCATGGCGGAAGTATAGAAAATGGGCTGAAGGGATACTTTACTGAATCCGATGGCTGGAACAGGATTGCGGAAGATGCTTTCGAACTTGCTGTATTCATCACAAGCCAGTATTCGGTATCCACAACATTTCTCTTTGGTCATAGCATGGGTAGTTTTCTTGCTCGTACTGTTATGGTAAACAATCCGCAGTTCTACTCAGGTGTTGTCATCATGGGTACGTCTGCCTCCATGGGTGTGGTAGGAAAGCTTGGCAAATTCCTCTGCAAAAGACAAATCTCAAGTAAGGGTGCTAAGGAGAAGGGTGTTCTTATGAACAAGCTCAGCTTCGGCTCCTACAACAAAGGTTTTGAACCTGTGAGAACTTCTTTTGACTGGCTTTCAAGAGATGACAGGGAAGTGGACAAGTACATGGAAGATGAACTATGTGGTTTTGTCTGTACAAACGGTTTCTTCCTGGATCTGCTTACTGGAATAGAGGTTGCAAATGATGAGAAGAGGTCTTCAACTCTTCCTTCAGATCTTCCTCTTCTGATAGTAAGCGGTAGCTCTGACCCTGTAGGCGCTAACGGCAAGGGCGTGAGAAAAGTCTATGAAATGTACAAGCGTGCCGGTATCTCTGATGTGACCTTGAAACTCTACCCAGAGGCCAGACACGAGCTGTTGAATGAAATAAACCGTGCCGAGGTTGAGAAAGATATTCTAGACTGGTTCGAGGCTCATCTCTGATGACTGACATAATTACTCTTATTCCTGTTGTGAAGGATTATGACTGGGGGCGCAGTTCCTACATAAAGCAGCTGCTCTCTTCGTCTGATGTTAAAGATATTCCACCCATTCAGGCTGAGCTGTGGATGGGTGCACACAAGAATGGTTGCAACACCGTTAAGGAAACAGGAGAGAGTCTTAGGGACTACATGGACAAGAATCCGTCCTTTGTCAGCCCCTCTTTCAAAAAGGGGGATGATTTTCCCTTCCTTCTCAAGCTTCTTGCCATAAACAGACCTTTAAGTATCCAGTGTCATCCAGATGCTCAGACAGCTAAAGAAGGCTTTGAGAGTGGAAATGTGAATTATACTGATCCCAATGAGAAGTCTGAGCTGTTTTATGCTCTCGAGGAGAGCACCATGCTCTGCGGATTCAGAAAGAAATATACCAGAGACGAGGAGTCTGAAGTTCTTCATTCGTACATTCAGAAGTTTTTTCCAAATGATCCCGGAGCTGATTATGCCTACCGTCTGAATATAATGACCCTTGAAGAGGGGGATGCGGTAGCTATTAAGCCTGGAGTTCTGCATTCGTACTGTAAAGGGTGCGGAATAGAGCTTATGACAAACTCTGATAATGTTGTCCGTGCCGGTCTTACCTCCAAGCACGTGGATAAGGATGAGCTTGACAGGATTTCCATGAAGAAACCTTACATGCCTTCCTATCTGGGAAGCTATGAGGACCGTGGAGGAGAGCATTTTTACATGGAGGCGGGTCCAGTCCTCTCTGTTCTTAAGGATGGTTATTTCTTTGAAGATACAGCTATCTCTGCACGGATTGTCTTCTGCTTTGAGGGTAGTGCTGTCATAAATGAGAATTATAATCTGTCAAAGGGACAGGTCTGCCTTATCCGCTCAGGTGTGCCTCTTTCAGCAGAGGTTGACGGCACCCTCTTTACTGCTTATGAATCAAGCACGGGAAAACCA
>DBVL01000062.1:0-13760 GCA_002308475.1 Spirochaetales bacterium UBA1265
ATCCTCTATATGGAAGACTGAATAAAGAAGAGCAGGAACAGGTTTTTGAAGAGACAGAGAAAGGCAAGATGAAGGTTGTTTTTGCCACAAATATAGCAGAAACAAGTCTGACCATAGATGGGATAAAGGTTGTTATAGACAGCGGATTGGCAAAGATAAATTATTACAATCAGACAGACTTCACATCTTCTCTTATAGTCAGGCCAATCAGCAGGGCTTCTGCTGACCAGAGAGCCGGTAGAGCCGGTAGAACCAGTGAAGGTACTTGTTACAGAATATACTCAAAAGAAGATTATGAGGGACGGAGAAAGTATACTCAGGAAGAAATATTGAGAACAGATCTCTCTGAAGTTGTTCTGAGGATGGTTGATCTGGGAATCAGGGATTTTGAGAATTTTCCTTATATAACCAAACCGGACAGAGCTGCGCTTAAGAGCGGAGAAAGCACACTTGTACTGCTGGACGCCATAGATAAGCATAGAAACCTGACCCATATAGGAAACATAATGGTCAGATACCCTCTTCTTCCCCGTCTCTCCAGATGTATAGTTGAGGCTATAAACAAAGATCCGGACATAATCCTCAGTGTAATCATCTGTGTCAGTTTCCTTTCCTGTAAGACACCTTTCATTCTTCCTCAGGGAGAAGAAGACATGGCAAGGCATGCCCATAAGGCTTTTTCTGACACCTCTCTTGGAGATTTCATTGGTTATCAGCGTCTGTTTGAGAAGTATAAGGACTTGAAAACGGAAAAACTCAGAGAAGGTTTCTGTACCATGCATTATCTTGATAAACAGAGTATGGATGAGATACTTCATGTTGTGAATCAGCTTTGTGAGATAACACGTGAACTACAGATTCCTGTGGTTGAAAAACCGCTTGTTATAAATGAGGATTTTGCTAGAAGGACTCTTACCTGTCTGGGTACGGGGCTTATCCAGTATATATGTGTCAAAAAAAAGATGAACTCATACAGGACAATAGCTGCTGATGAGATTTATATTCATCCTGGCTCATCATGGTTCAGGATTCCTCCCAGCTATATTCTGGCAGGAGAAATAGTTCAGACCTCAAAGCTCTATGCCCGTTCTGTCTCACCACTTAAAAAAAAATGGATAGAGGAGATTTCTCCTTCCTTAGTCCAGAAGCTTTCCACACTCTCTAAAGTTTCAGAGAAGCCTAAAAAGCAGGAAAAGACTTCTGCTTCCAAAACTAAGAGCAACAGGATTTCAATCTACGGCATGAGCTTTGATCTCATCCCTGGCACATCTAAAAAGGATGGAAGAAAAGCAGTCATACCATATGAAAAACTTAACGAGCTTGCAAAGGCATATAAAAGAGCCTCCAGGCACCCGAAGGGTGTAAGCGCTTGTATACTGTATGATAATTACTATATTCACTATGGGGACACGCTTAGGGATATTGTCCGGCTTGCAGGACGGATAAAGGTTGACAAGGCCTCTATAGTTACCACTCTTCCGCAGGAAATTTACTACCCGGAGACTGCTAAGGAAATGCTTCCGTATCTGAATAATCTCATGCGTCTCTCTCCTCTGAAAAAGTACAAGAACCAGCTTGGGTTCGTTGAGCTTTGCACAGGTGGGCGTGGAATCTTCTTCCATGTAAACAAGCATTTTTCAGAGGCGGTCAACAACACTGCCTACAGCCTACTTGCAATTATGGACGCAGATAACGACAAACGTTTCTCAGATGCCTATAACAAACTTGTAAGATTGCTTGATTGAGTAACAAATATGTAATTAGGAGTGACATTGACTAATGCTGATAATCCTTGCTCTTCTTTTGATTATACTTCTCTTATGTGTGTTATTTCGGACTTCAAAGGGTGGTCATGATTCACGTTATTCTCAAACTCATAACTTCATGGATTTCGATCCAGGTGTTGATAGCGACAAGGTTGGTAGCAAAGATTTCCCAAATGCAAGTTCAGATTCAGTAATGAAACATGAGTTCATGAAGAAACTGTTCGATGACAAATAGTAAGAAGTGACTTGTAAGATTGCTTGATTGAGTGCTTTTTATTAAATAAACTGTGAATATGAAGACGTTGTTCCAATTTGGTAAATCCGTTTATAAAACAGTAGATGGTTTCAGTGAACTCTCCTATGAAATAGGCAACTATGGGAATGATATTCTATGGATTTGTGATACAAACACAGCCAGAATGGTAAGACCTCTTCCCCAGCCGAATGTTATTATTAATACAGGAGAAGGAGCTAAAAACTTCACTACGCTTGAACGGATTCTCCAAGTGGCCATAGATGCAGGACTGACTGAGAAGTCCACATTTCTTGGCCTTGGAGGCGGAGTGGTCTGTGACCTTGCCAGCCTGGCCGCTTCTCTATTCCACAGAGGTTGCAGATGTCTTCTTGTTCCTACCACCCTTATGGCTATGGGAGATGCCTGCCTTGGCGGTAAAAACGGAATTAACTTCCGCGGAGTGAAGAATGCTATTGGGAATACCTATGAGGCAGATGAAGTGCTCATCTGTCCTGAAATGATCCGCTCCCTTTCGGACCGTGACTACTATAGCGGCTTATCTGAGATTATCAAGCATGCCCTTGTTTCAAATTCAAAAGAGATGTACCAGACTATAGTTCTAGAAAGGGAAAAGATTAATTCAAGGGATCTCGGGATTGTTTCTTCTCTAATACAGCTTTCTCTAGAGGCCAAGAAAGAGATTCTTGAACAGGACCGTGCGGAAATACTGAAACTCGGCCATGTTTTCGGAAACATTCTTGAGATTATGTTTGATTACAAGCGGACCCATGGGGAATGTGTGGCCTGGGGTATAGTTAGAACCACAGAGCTTGGTTACAGGTGTGGTCTTTGTGACAAGAGCTTCTCAGATAACATAAACAGGGTTTACAAACCCCTTAAATATGATATTGAGTACAAGATACCAAGAGCAAACTGGCAGCTTTTCAAGAGCTTACTAGCCAAGAACAGTACATATAACAGTTGCGGTCATAAGCTGTTAATCCTCACTGATCTTGGAAATGTTGTTTCCTATGAGGCAGAGGAAGGCGCAATAAAAGATGCTGTCATTGAAGGTGTGGTGTACAGGTAATGCATTATTTTGACTGGAGTGCAACCACTCCTATTTCTGAAAGTGCTCTTGAGGTTTATGCAGAGGTCTCCCGCTCTTATCCTGGCAATCCTTCCTCAAGCCATGCCCTTGGCCTGGAAGCTAAAAACAGACTTGAGGAAGAAAGGAAACATATAGCCTCTCTTTTAAATGTTTCACCTTCTACTGTCTTTTTCACCTCAGGTGGTACTGAGTCTGATTCCATAGTTCTCTCCTCCCTTCTGAATTCTCCCGTGCCTGGAACTGTTCTTACAAGCGCTATAGAACATTCAGCTGTTCTTGAGTTCAGGAACACACTTCAGAACAACGGATGGAAGTTTATAAGTCTCCGCTGCCCAGGAGGTTATCTGGCTCCTGAAGCTGTTAGAGAGGCCCTGAGCCCTGAAGTCAGAATGCTTTGCATAATGTCTGTGAACAATGTCACTGGTACTGTCCAGAACCTGAATGAAATAGTTTCAGTTGTCAGAGCCTACAGTAAGGAGACAGGCAGAAACATTCATATTCACTGTGATGCTGTCCAGAGTATAGGAAAACTTCCCTTTGATATTCTCTTGTCAGATATAGATTCATGTGCCATCTCTGCCCATAAGTTCTTTGGTCCCAGGGGTGTTGGAATACTCTATAACAGAAACAAGGGCCTGCTTTCTCTTTCTAAGGCTGGAGGTCAGGAAAAAGGAATGCGTGGAGGAACAGAGAATCTACCAGGCATCTGCGCTATGGGAAAAGCTCTTGAAGAAGCTCTTTCTTCTCTTGAAGAGAACTACAGAACTGTTCTCAGATACAGGAAGATGGTTGAGGAAGCTGTTCTGGAATGTGGATATACTGTTCTTTCCCCTCTTTCTGATAGTGGCCAGGCTTTCTCACCTTATATTCTCAACATAAGCGTAAAACCTCTTCCGTCTGAAGTTTATTTGAGAATACTTGGTGATAAGGGTTTTTGTCTTTCGGCCGGAAGTGCCTGCAGCACAAACTCAAGAGGAAAAGCAGAAAGTGTTCTTGAGGCCATGCAGATAAAACCACAGGACAGAATGTCTTCCATAAGAATCTCAATCTGTGCTAAAAACACTGAGGAAGAAGTGATTGCCCTTTGTGAGGCAATCAGACAGACAGCAAAGGAATTCAAATGAAGAATATTGAGAATATGCAGCTTTATCTTATCAGACTCGGAGAGATCAGCCTCAAGGGTCTGAACCGTCGGTTCTTTGAAAAACAGTTGAAGGCAAATATTAAACTGAAGATTCATCCATACCACAATCTCATAGAACGTGAGAAAGGAAGAATCTACCTCTATGTGGACTCTTCCTGCCCTGAGGAAACTGTTTCAAATGTATTAAGAACCACATTTGGAGTTGTTGGTTTCTCAAAGGCGGAAGTCTGTGTGAAGGATTTTGACGCTGTTGTTGAGACTGCCCGCAGGGTGATTGAGAAAGAACCGTTTTCTGATGGAAAAGGAACTTTCAAGGTAGAAGCAAGAAGAGCTGATAAGAGTTTTGAGAAAACAAGCTATCAGATTGAGGCCTTCCTCGGAGGTGTTGTTCTTGAGCGCTATCCTCAGATGAAGGTAGATGTCCATAATCCGGATAAGATTCTATATGTTGAGATAAGAGATTCAGCTTATCTGTATACCACTCCTGTGTCAGGACCTTCAGGTCTTCCAATTGGAACTGCAGGAAAAGGACTGTTACTTCTCTCTGGTGGAATAGATTCACCGGTTGCCGGTTACAGAATGGCTTCCAGGGGTCTGAGGCTTGAATGCCTGTACTTCCATGCCTATCCTTATACTTCAGAGCAGGCTCTTCAGAAAGTAAAGGATCTGGCCATGATTCTTGCCAGGTGGAATGTTGGTATGACCTTGTTTGTTGTGAATTTCACACAGGCTGAGTTATGGATCAAGGATCACTCAAAGGAAGAAGAGCACACTCTGATGATGAGAGCTTGTATGATGAAGGTTGCCAACAAGGTGGCTGAGAAGAGAAACTGTCAGGTTCTTGTGACAGGAGAGGCTTTAGGCCAGGTTGCTTCCCAGACTCTTGAGGCCATGTGTTTTACAAACAGTATGTCAGAAAAACCGGTTTTAAGACCTCTTGTGGGTATGGACAAGCAGGAGATTATTGACACTGCAAGAAAAATAGGAAGTTACGAGACAAGCATACTTCCATATGACGACTGTTGTGTTATTTTCTCCCCAAAGCATCCTCTGGTTAAGCCTGACACACAGACTGAAACTGAAAGCTTCAGGGAGATGAATATAGAACAACTGCTGGATAAATGCGTTGAGGAAATAGAGGAATTCAGCTTCTCGTACAGAGTCTGATCAATCAGTGCTTTCTCTCTACAAGTCCAACCTTTCTGTAAACCTTTGATAGGGTTCTTCTTGCTATTCTATCAGCCTGCAAAGCACCGTTTGCAAAGACCTCATCAAGATACTTTTTGTCAGAAAGAATTCTGTTTTTCTCTTTAGTAATCGGTTCAAGCAGATCTGCTGTAGCCTCACCTACTGCAACCTTGAAATCTCCATACCCCTTGCCCTCAAATTCTTTTTCGGACTCGGAAATGGTCTTTCCTGTCACACAACTGTAGATGGTCAGAAGATTAGAAATGCCTGGTTTGCTTTCATCAAATCTGATTTCAGTATCACTGTCAGTTACAGCTCTCTTGAACTTTCTGATTATGGTATCCCTGTCATCGTTCAAAGAGATAAAGGCGTTTACGTTTGGATCACTTTTACTCATCTTCTTCTCAGGATCCTGCAGACTAGCTATCTTTGCTCCTGTAGCTGAAATATAGGGCTCAGGGACCTTGAAAGTATCCGAGTATCTGTTGTTGAAGCGTATGGCCAGATCTCTTGTTATCTCAAGATGCTGTTTCTGGTCCTGTCCAACAGGAACAAGGTCAGCATTATAAAGAAGAATATCTGAGGCCATAAGAACAGGATAATCCATCAGTCCCATGTTGACATTGTCAGCATGGTTACGGCTTTTATCCTTGAACTGAGTCATTCTTGAAAGCTCACCAGGGTAAGTGATGGTATTCAGAATCCAGGTCAACTCTGCATGTGCACTGACATGGGACTGTACGAAGAAAATGCATTTTTCAGGATCTATGCCGCTGGCAATGTATATAGCTGCCAACTCATAGGTATTTGATCTAAGTTGAGCCGGAACCTGCTTTACCGTCAGAGTATGTAAGTCTGCAAGAGCATAAATGCAGTTACACTCCTCCATGAGTGCCTTCCAGTTCCTGATGGCACCAATATAGTTTCCAAGAGTAAGTATTCCACTCGGTTGAATGGCTGAGAACAGTGTTTTCTTTTCTTCGTTCATTTCAAAACTCCATTGAATATTCTAAGAATGTAGTTTTTATCCATTTTCTGGTCAAGAAGATTAACAGTATTTCCTTCCTGTGTAATTATGAGTTTCAGATATTCAGTATCAGGCTTCTGACCATTCTGACGGAGCATGGTAACATAGGAAGCCTTGAGAACTGTAAAGAAACTATTGGCGTATTCTTCTGTTGTCAGATTGAAGGCTGTGCTGTACTTCTCTTTATCAGCAACAAGAAGGATAAAATCAAATCTATCAACTGCAAAGCCAGAAAGATCCATATCCATTTCCGGTAGCTTTTTAGGATTCTTTACATATAGGGCGCTCGTATTAGAATACAGACTGCTGATTATCTGTGGCTCAAGCTTATTTGATTTCTTCTCTACAAAGTATTTCTCATATATTTGCTCAACATTCGCTGTTGAGAAGAGAATGATTCCGGAAGCAGGAACATAGACTTCTATAGCACTTTCTTTATGAATCCAATAAGTGATGGAAGATCCCTTTTTCTTGGTGAACTGACCTGAAGCATTCAAGCCGGCAGTAACAATGGTTTTTGAGAATTTACCTTCAATAGCTCCAAACAGAACCTCAGTCTGAGGATCAAAAGAACCGGATACACGCTCTATCTCAAGAGGAAGAGACAAGAACTCTTCATAATCAGTAGTTGTGAAAATATACTTTCCATCCTCAGCAATTGCCCCTACAAAAGGATTATCTTCTGTAAATGGATTCACACTTGCACAGGAGGCAAGCATGAGGACAATTGCTGAAAGAAGAAGTATCTTTTTCATGTCAGGCCTTTTCTATCTCAAGAAGAATACCGCTCTCGTTTTCTTCACCCTGCAGGTCTGGATCAAATACGAGAGAAACCGCAAGAGTCTCGTTCTTGATATAATCACCGAAGGATGAACAGACTTTTCCGACTATCTCATCTCCGGAGATCCTGAGATTGATTCTGTCAGAAACCTCAAGACCTTTCTCTTTTCTGGTGTTTTGTACGGAGCGCACTATATCTCTTGCTATTCCTTCAAAGAGAAGATCTTCCGTAACTTCAGTATCAAATCCGATTGTTATATCTCCCTGGTTAATAATCTTCAGGTTTTCCTTCTCGTGTCGGACTATCACCAGATCCTTGTCAGTTAGTTCAATCTTCTCTCCGTCTCCATACTCAATTACATGCTTCACCCCATCTATCAATGAGGCAATGGCATCTTTATGAAGATTCTGGATTTTAGAAGCAACTTCCTTCATGGCCTTACCCAGTCTTGAACCGAGAACCTTGAAGTTAGCCTTGGCTTCATAGTCAACAAGGGAGGACTCATCAGCCTTGATATCCACATCTTTGACGTTCAGTTCTTCAGCAATAATGCTTCTCATCTGTTCAAAGACTTTTCTGTCCTTCTCAAGGCGGTCAACCAGAATTACCTTCTTCAGTGGCTGTCTGTTCTTTATGTTGTTAGCACTTCTGAGAGCTCTACCCATGGTAATGGCATCAACAGTAATCTGCATCATATGCTCCAGAGCAAGGTCTCTGTGCTTTTCACAGTAAGTTGGGAAGTCACAGAGATGAATGCTTTCCGGATCTCCATCCTGCTTCAGATTCTGATAGATTTCCTCAGTTGTAAAAGGAATTACAGGACAGGCAAGTTTACAGAATGTCATGATGACCTTATAGAGTGTGTCATAAGCCATCTTCTTATCACCATCGTTCTCACTCTTCCAGAATCTTCTTCTGCTTCTTCTGATATACCAGTTATTGAGGCTATCCATGAACTGAACCAGAAGCTGACAAGCTGTCTGAATATCATACTTTGAGAGAGCTTCATCCACTTCCTTTGTAAGTTTTTCAAGAACTGAGACAATCCACTTATCCAAAGGATTTGTGAGTTTGTTGAACTCAGTTTCAGAAACCTTGTAATTATCAAGATTTGAATATGTCACAAAGAATGAATAGGCATTCCAAAGTGGTATAATAAGCATCTTAAGAGAATCTTTGACAAGACTGTCCGAGAACTTAAGATCATCTGCATGTACTGCAGAGCTGTTCATAAGAGCAAAACGCAATGCATCTGCACCGTACTGATCAACAATCAGCATAGGGTCAGTAAAGTTTCCCTTGCTCTTGGACATTTTCTCACCGTCTTCTGCAAGAATAATTCCATTTGTGACATTGTTTAAGAATGCAGGCTTGTCAAACAGTGCGGGNNTCAAACAGTGCTGTTGAAAGAACATGAAGTGAGTAGAACCATCCTCTTGTCTGGTCAAGACCTTCATTAATGAAGTCTGCCGGGAAGATGTTCTCAAAGCGCTCTTTGTTTTCAAACGGATAGTGAAGCTGTCCGTAGGGCATGCTGCCACTTTCGAACCAGCAGTCAAGTACATCCGGAACTCTTCTCATGGTTCCCTTTCCATCAGGACTTGGCCATGTAAGCTCATCTACAAAGTGTTTATGAAGATCAGTAACTTTCTTGCCACTCTTCTGCTCAAGTTCAGCTATAGAGCCTATGACTTCAGTGTAGTCTGAACCGTCACACTGCCATACAGGAATAGGGTTACCCCAGAATCTGTTTCTGGAAATGGCCCAGTCTCTGGCTCCTTCAAGCCACTTACCGAATCTTCCGTCCTTAAGGTGGGAAGGAACCCAGTTGACCTTCTGGTTATTCGCAACAAGGCGGTCTTTGAAAGCTGTTACTTTAACATACCAGCAGTCCATGGCTCTGTAAATAAGAGGAGAACCTGTTCTCCAGCAGAACGGATAACTGTGAAGATAGTTTTCTCTCTTTACAAGTTTCCCCTCTTCTTTCAGGCGTTGGATAATCATTTTATCTGCATCTTTAACAAAAAGTCCTTCATACTCTTTGACTTCAGAGGTGAATTTGCACTCATCATCAATTGGACAGACAACAGGAATACCAGTTCCTTTAAGAACATTATAGTCATCTTCACCAAAGCCCGGAGCTGTATGGACTATTCCACAGCCATCTGCAGTTGTAACGTAGTCTCCGAGAACAGTGACAAAAGCTCCCTGCTCATAGAGGTTTGCAAAGTATGGGAACAGTGGTTCATATCTGCGACCCGCAAGATCACGGCCCTTGTAGGATTCAATTATCTCGTAGTCCTTCTCATCCTTGTAGTAGGAAGAAAGTCTTTCTTTTCCAATATAGTAAAAATCTCCTGAAGTCAGATCTTTGATCTTAACATAGTCAATCTCAGGACCCAAAGCCAGAGCCAAATTGGAAGGAAGTGTCCATGGAGTTGTTGTCCATGCAAGAAAATAGGTGTTTTCAGTACCCTTCTCAAGGAATCTGACTGTAATGGCGGGATCTGTTACATCTTTGTACCCACCAAGGTTCACTTCCATGTTTGAGAGAGGACAACCAAGACCAGGGCTATAAGGAAGAATATTATAACCCTTGTAGATGAGTCCCTTGTCATAGAGAGACTTGAAAACCCACCAGATACTTTCCATGAACTTGGGATCCATGGTTCTGTATCCATGCTCAAAGTCTACCCAGCGACCCATTCTGGTTATTTCTTTCTTCCAATCAGCAGTAAAGCGCAGAACTATGGAACGGCACTCTTCATTGTATCTGTCTATTCCGTACTCCTGTATTTCCTTTGCACTTGAGATGCCGAGCTTCTTTTTCATTTCGTTCTCAACAGGAAGTCCATGACAGTCCCAACCCCAGTTTCTTACAACTCTCTTGCCCTTCATGGTCTGATAGCGAGGGATGACATCTTTGATTGTTCCTGGTACAAAGTGCCCATAATGAGGATGACCTGTTGCAAACGGAGGTCCATCATAGAATGAGAATTCATTATCAGGACTTCTGTTTTCAATGGATTTTTTGAAAATATCATTTTCTTCCCAATACTTCTGAATTTTTTCTTCCATCTCAGGAAAATTCTGTTTTGGGTTTACTGGTTTAAACATTAGTTATTCTCCAATTATTTTTGTCTCAGTATAACTAAATTAAAGACTCTCTCTCAAGTATGCTTTATAAATAAAGGTCTTTTCTGCTATATTTATGGCATGAAGAAATTCCCGGTTCCAGCAAAGATACAAAAGATTTCCTCCATATTCAGAAATGCAGGTTTCTCCCTGTATATAGTTGGTGGTGCTGTCAGGGATTTTCTGCTTGGAATAAAGAATCATGACTATGATCTTTGTACAGATGCTGAACCGGAAGAAGTCATGGCTATTATCTCTCATGTCATTCCTACAGGGATAAAACACGGCACTGTTACTGTTCGTTTTGCAAATGAGAGTTTTGAAGTTACAACCTTCAGGACTGAGAGCTCATATTCAGATTTCAGACATCCTGATAAGGTCAGTTTTATTAAATCTCTGGATGAGGATCTTTCAAGAAGAGATTTTACAGTGAACGCTTTTGCAGCAGACTGTACAACAGGTGTCGTTACTGACCTTTTCGGTGGCTATGAGGATCTGAAGAAGGGAATAATCAGAGCCATAGGTAATCCTAAGGAACGCTTTCAGGAAGATGCACTGAGACTTATGAGGATGTGCAGGTTCTGCGCTAAACTGGATTTTATCCCGGATGAGAAAACACTTGAAGATGCCTCTACTCTCTCTCATTTGATCTGTGCTGTATCCAAAGAACGCATATTTGATGAACTGCAGAAGACTCTTATGTCTGATCATCCTTCCCGTGGAATAGCATTGATGGAGATTAGTGGTATTTTAAAGGAGATTCTTCCAGAACTTGCCGCTTGTAGAGGGATTCATCAGACAAAGTTGAATGCAACAGATGTATTTGAACACATAATGATAGCTCTGGATGCTGCGGCAGAACATAATTATTCTTTGGAAGTCCGTCTGGCACTTTTACTTCATGATATAGGTAAAGTTCCAACCATGAGTATAAACCAATATGGAATCATGCGCTTTCACAACCATGAGATTGTTGGTGCAAAAATGGCTAATGAAATCCTCAGACGCCTAAAGTGTTCAAACCATCTGATAGATACCGTAACTCTCCTAATAGAAAACCATATGGTGCGCTATACTGAAAACTGGACAGACGGAGCTGTCAGAAGGTTTATAAACAGAGTTGGAAAAGAGAATATAAACATTCTTTTTGAACTGCAGTGGTGTGACCAGATTGCTTCTGAAGGTAGAGCCAAGACAGAGCTTTATGACGGTTTTATAGAACGGATAAGAGAAGTTCAGAAAACTGCCATGACAGTAAAGGACTTGGCTGTTTCAGGAGAGGATCTGAGTGCTGCAGGTATTCCTAAATCCAAGGTTATGGGAGAGATTCTTTCTCAGCTTTTAGAGATGGTGCTGGACTATCCGTCATTGAATGATAAAGAGATTCTTCTGAAGGAAGCTAATCTAATTTTTCAAAACCAAGCTCAGTCCAACAAAGCTTAGCTGCGTTTTGCTCTGCTTCTTTCTTGTTTTTTCCACCAGCAGGACCGTATTTTTTACCATGAAATTCCACAGTGTAGAAGAATGTTTGTTCATGCTCCGGACCTTCTGTCCTGATCAAAGTGTAGGTAGGAACCTTCTTGTATTTTTTCTGAACATACTCCTGAAGCATGGTCTTGTAGTCTTTTTTATGCTTGTTGGAAAGAACATCATTAATTGAAGGAATCAGAAGCCTGAGAATGAAGGCTTTAGCGTATTCAAAGCCTTTGTCCAGATACACAGCAGCGAAAATAGCTTCCATGCAATCTGCGAGAATGGCTTTCTTTGTTCTTCCTCCAGTTATTTCTTCTCCTTTGCCTATAAGAATATACTTGTCCACATCCAGTTCAAGAGCTGCCTTGGAAAGACTGTCTTCACTGACTACAAAACTTCTTATCTTTGTATACTCACCTTCATTCCCGTTGGTGTTCTCAAACAGGTAGCCGGAAACAACTAAAGACAGAACACTGTCTCCTAGGAACTCAAGACGCTCGTTGTCTTCAATGCTATGATCCTTTACTTCATTTGCATAAGAAGAATGAATAAAGGCGTTTTCAAGAATGGAAATGTTATTTAGGCTTATGCCGGCTTTTTTTTGAAACAATAAAAGCTCCTCTTTCCGATCTGCCGGAAAATCAGGAGCTTTATGTATTTTTTTTAGATTAAGGGTCATCTATCAGTCAATAAGAGTAGCGAGATAGGCAACTACTTCCTTAACTGTTTCAAAAGTTCTGCCCTTCTCATCTGGAATGGTAATATCAAACTCTTCTTCGAAACCACTGACCAGATCAAGAATATCCATGCTGTCAGCCTTCAAATCGTTGACAAATGATGAATTCTCAGTGATTGAATCCTCATCTACAGCAAGCTTCTCAGCAATAATTGCCTTAACTTTCTCAAATATTTCCTTGTTCTCCATTATATTACTCCTCTGGGTTTACAATCTGGACACCTTTATAATATCCACACTTTGGACAAACTCTATGCGGGAGAATAAGAGAACCGCACTTTGTACACTTTGTAAGTGTAGGTGCAGCAAGCTTCATATTGCTTGCTTTACGTGAAGCTGCAGAAGATTTAGAAGTCTTATATTTTGGTGTAGCCATTTTTTACCTCGTAACAATAAAATTCGAATACCAACGTGAGAATATAAGAAAAGATAGTTTAAGTCAACTGTTTGTACTTCTCTATTAGTGCCCTGTTTACAACCTCAGGAACTATGGATGAAACATCTGCCCCGAAGCGGACCATCTCTTTGATTGTTGAACTTCTTACAAAGGTAAGTTGGGGATCAGCAGCCATCAGTAGTGTCTCATGTTCAGGAAACAGTATTTTGTTTGCAGTAGCCTGTTCCATCTCATAGTAGAAGTCATTTGAGTCTCTTACACCTTTGATGATAAGTGGAGACCCTACCTTCTTGAGAAAGTCCACTGTCAGACCATCCCAGATTTCCACTGATATGTTCTCAAGATCGGATAGTACCGAACAGATATGCTCTTTTCTTTCCTCGGCAGTAAATAAAGCTTGCTTGGAAGAATTTGAACCTACAACAACGTAAAGCTTGTCCACAAGAGAAGCTGAACGTCTGATTATATCTACATGACCATATGTAAGAGGATCAAAACTGCCAGGAATGATAGCTGTTCTCTCTTTCATTCTCTGTGTTCCTCTACATATTTGAGCATGGAGTTATAGTTGTCATTACTTTCATAGGCAATCTTTTCTTTTATAATGAACTTGCCTTCCTCGTCATGTGTGAAGACAGCAAAACTTCCATGGCCTATATATGAAATTTTATCGGGTTCCTGAACGTTGTATTTTTCTTTCAGCTTATTGAGCACACAGTCAAAATGTGAATATGATCCATCACTTTCTGTTATGGCCTCAATAATGG